>JAZNOU010000012.1:0-247229 GCA_045589295.1 Clostridia bacterium | reverse complement strand
CAAATTAATTGATTTTACTGCTTTGTAAAATTTTACGAGAACCTTTGCTGGTTGCTATATAATTTTCAATGTCCAATTCCGTCGCTCACACGCGACTTAACTATGATAACACAACTTAAAACTTTTGTCAACACTTTTTTTGATTTTTTTGAAAAATTTTTAAAGTTGCATTTTTAGCTCTCAAAACTTGTTCTAATATCATTGCCGTAAAACTTTAATTGTGTGAAATTTCCTATTATTCTTGAAGTTATTCTTTCTGAATAAATACCCTGCATATCTGCCAAAGAAAGATTTGTATTTATTATAGTTTGCTTTTTATCATTCATTCTGCTGTTTAGTAAATCAAAGAATACTTCTGCAGTATACGATGTTGTAAGTTCTGTACCTAAATCATCAATTATAAGCAAATCCGTTTTGAAAATTTCATCAGTCTGCATTCTTAAGATGTCTTTATCCCTGTCGCCAAAGCGAAGTTCTTCAAAAATCGGGAAAATTTTATACGCCGGCTGATAAAAAACGCTGTAACCTTTCTCTAAGACAATCTTCGCAATACAACTTGACATAAATGTTTTTCCAAGACCTGTTCCACCATACAAAAACAAATTTCCGCTTTTTTCGTTAAATCCAAAAGCATACTCCTTGCAGTATTCAAGTACAGCTTCCATTATATTCTTAGGCGACGTTTCTGTTCCGTCGTCAGGATAAAGTTCCAAATTAAAATCATCAAAAGTTCTTGCATCCATCATAAGAGGAAGGTTTGAATACTTATATGCTTCTTCTTTTAATTCCCTTTCAAAGCATTTGCACATAGCCCCATCAATGTGACCTTCATCTTTGCACAAATCGCAGCTATATTTAATAAGAAGATAGTCAGGTTCAAATCCGTTTTTTACAAGCTCTTCACATTTGATTTCAGAAAGTTTCTGACTTTCTTTGCGGATTTTTTCAACAGATTCCTCAACATTACCGCCGCCGATTATGTTCTTTGTAAGTTCAAACCCTAGTTTTCTTAATTGCGTGTCAATTTTTTCTATTTCGGGGATTTTGTTATATATTTCTATCTCACGTTGCTGCAAAAGCATTTTTTTGGCATTTTTTCTGTCCTGAAACGCATTAGTTACTTTATTATATATTTTTTTTGAATAAGCCATATTAATCCCCTTTCTTTCGTTTTAACAAATTTTCAAGATTTCGTTTTTCCTGAGCCTCATAATCGGCCTTTCTCTGGTCAAAGTTCGTAAAGCCTGTTGATTTAACAATCTTTCCCCCGCCCTGCTTTTGTCCTTGATACTGATAATCAGGGTTATAAAGTACCTTGTCAGTATGTGGAAATGAGATTTTGCCTGTTCCGTCGACAGTTTTTTCACACGCTTCTACTATTTGTTCAAATGTGAAATCTTTTCGCCATTTGTCTGCAAACTCCATTTGTTTTTTTGTAAGGTTTGCCGACAACCCAAGATTTTTCTTCAATTTATTGTAATACTGGGCATTTTCTTCCTGAGTTCTTAAATATTCATGAGCAGAAATTGCATCGGTAATTCCTGCCTCTTTCCACGTGATAAGCGTCTTTTCTATGTAGTTAAATTTTTTTATCCCAAGTGAACAACAATATTCAACAGCAAGCACAAAAACTTCTTTATCAAGGCCTATAAATTTATAAATGCCCATTATTGAGTTTAAGTCTCCGTGCGAAAGCAGTTTACCAAAGGCTTTTTCGGTTGCCTGAGCTATTATTTTAACATCATCGGTTTCCTTGTCAGAAAACTCGTCAGGATTTAGCGATTTTTTAGGCTCTGCATTACTTCCCACAAGCCTAACTCCACTCTTTGACACCTTTATAAGCCCCTTTTTTTCAAGAGCCGACATAATATAGAGCATTTGCGTAGGATTTACATCTGCAAGGTGTGCAAGATGCGATAAATCAGCTTCTCTTTGGTGTCTGCTCAAAAGGCATATTTTCAAATAAACTTTGAGTTCATCATATTCAAGTTCATTCATTTTTTCACTTAAAAAGTTCTCCGAAACAGCAATTTCGCCTGTATAACCTTTTTCGAGGCTGAATCTCATATCCCCAAACACTCCTTTCATAAACGTCAGTAGAAACAGTATATCATAATTTTAATGTTTTGAACAGAGTTTTTATTATTTTTCTTGACAAGTTCATAAAAACAATGTAAAATATAATTATCTTTTTGTGTGAATTTTAAAGTTCTTTTATAAATTTTATAACTAAATATTTAGTATTGGAGGTGCTACATATGCCTTACATTATTATTTCAGCCGCAGCTATAGTTTTTGTAATTGCCTCATTTTTCCTTGGCGTGACATATCGCAAAAAAATCGCAGAAAGCGAAATCGGAAGTGCAGAAACTCAGGCTAAGAATATATTAAACGATGCAATTAAAGCTGCAGAAAATAGAAAGCGTGAACTTCTTTTAGAAGCTAAAGAAGAAACACAAAATTTAAAAGCAGAAATTGATAAGGAAATAAAGGAACGCAGAGCAGAAGTTCAGCGTCAGGAGAGAAGAATCCAGCAAAAGGAAGAAACTCTTGAAAAGAAAACTGAAGCTCTTGACAAAAAAGACGACTTACTCAACATTAAAATCAAAGAAACAGAAGAACTGAAAGAAAAAATCAATCAAACACTGAAAGATGAAATTGTTATACTTGAAAAGTTGTCAGGATTGTCCGCAGCAGAAGCGAAAGAATATTTGCTTAAAAATATGGAAAGTGAAATTCGCCACGAAGCTGCAATTTTAATTCGCGATGTAGAAAACAATGTAAAAGAAGAATCTGAGAAGCGTGCAAGAAATATTTTGAGTGCAGCAATTCAGAAATGTGCAGCAGACCATGTTGCAGAAACCACTGTATCTGTTGTTTCTCTCCCAAGCGACGATATGAAAGGTAGAATTATCGGCCGTGAAGGAAGAAATATCAGAACACTTGAAACCCTTACAGGTGTTGATTTGATTATCGACGACACACCTGAAGCAGTCGTTATTTCAGGTTTTGACCCAATCAGACGTGAAGTAGCAAGAGTTTCACTTGAAAAGCTCATTGGTGACGGAAGAATTCATCCTGCAAGAATTGAAGAAACTGTTGAAAGAGCTAAAAAAGAAGTTGATAATACGATTAAAGAAGAGGGCGAACGTGCCACATTTGAAACAGGTGTTCATGGTGTTCACCCTGATATTATCAAATTATTGGGTAAACTCAAATTCAGAACAAGTTACGGTCAGAATGTATTAAAGCATTCAATCGAAGTTGCTCAGCTTTCAGGAATATTAGCAAGCGAACTTGGTGTTGACGTTACAACTGCTAAACGTGCAGGCTTGCTTCACGATATCGGCAAAGCTGTCGACCACGAAATCGAAGGTTCACACATTGAAATCGGTGTTGACATATTGCGCAAACATAAAGAGAGTGCAGAAATTATCCACGCGGTGCACGCACACCACGGTGATGTTGTTGCCGAAACTCCGCTTGCGTTTATTATTCAGGCTGCAGATTCCATTTCTGCTGCACGACCGGGTGCAAGACGTGAAAATGTTGAAACATATATCAAACGTCTTGAAAAGCTTGAAGAGATTGCAAATGACTTTGACGGTGTAGACCATTCATTTGCTATTCAGGCAGGCCGTGAAATCAGAATTTTGGTTAAACCTGAAAAGATTTCAGATGATGATGTTACAATTATCGCTCACGATATTGTTAAACGTATTGAAAGCGAACTTGAATATCCGGGACAGATTAAAGTTAACGTTATTCGTGAAACACGCGCAATTGATTACGCTAAATAAATTGCAAAAAGGCTGAAAATATTTCAGCCTTTTTTTGTTGTATTTTTTTGAAAGTTGTGATATACTACAAGTGCAACAATTCTTCAATTAAATATTTCAGCACAAAGTGGGTACGCTATTGTAAAAAGCGTACACTCTTGTTTTCATACCACTTTGGCTGAAACCATTTTGGAGAGTTGTTGCGACTTCGAAACTTGAGTTGATACGTTTTTTGTGCGTAACTCTGTTTTCGGAGTTGCGCATTTTTTAATTTTGAGGTGGTTTTATGAAAAAAATCATAGTTGCATTTTTGCTCACAATTGTTGTTTTAACCAACGTTTCTTGCATTAACCAAAACATCGCTGTACATACCACCAAACAAGAACAACAAAACGTTATTGAAGAAATTGTTTATCAAACCAAAACAGGGCGAAAATACCATTTAAGTTCTTGCCAATATCTAAATTACAGCAAAATTCCGATAGACAAACCTTCTGCAATAGAGTTAGGTCTAACCCCCTGCAAAGTGTGCAATCCTTAAATAAACACCGATTTATTGACAAAAATCCGTTTGTTTCCTATAATATATGTATGGAAAAAGATATTTTATTTATGAGAAAAGCCTTAAAAGAGGCAAAAAAAGCGCAAAGTATAGGCGAAATACCAATCGGTGCTGTCATAGTAAGGCACGATAAAGTTATAGCAAGGGGATATAATAAGCGTGAAAAAAGCAATATAGCAACAGCTCATGCCGAAATGATTGCTATTGAAAAGGCTTGCAAAAAGTTGGGTAATTGGCGACTTTCCGACTGCACACTTTATGTTACCTTAGAGCCATGCCCCATGTGCACAGGCGCTGTTATAAACGCAAGAATTCCTCGCGTTGTATTTGGCGCTCCCGACACCAAAAGCGGTGCTTGCGGTGGTTTTTGCGATTTAAGTAAATCAAACATACTAAACCACTCATTTGATATTACAAGCGGTATTTTGGAAACTGATTGCAAAAATATATTAGATGATTTTTTTAAAAATTTGAGAAAAAAAGACCGTCCATAATCGTTTTTTCTCTTAGAGTTCGATTCTCTTTCTTATATGCAAAAAAAGACACCTAATTGGTGTCTTTTTTTGTATGGTGGAGATGAGGAGAATCGAACTCCTGACCCCCTGCTTGCAAGGCAGGTGCTCTCCCAGCTGAGCTACACCCCCATAACAGAATTTATTATATCACACATTTTTTTATTTGTCCATATTATTTTGAAAATATTTCTTTTTATATTTTTATTTAAAACATTGCTGAATCTTGACATTTTATGCACTTTACATTATAATTAGCATATTAGATACATATTTTATTAAGGAGAAAGCTGTATGAACAATATCCCTGAAATTTTCGGTTCACTTGTTTTTGACGACAAGGCGATGAAAGCGCGTCTTAAAGAGGAAACATATAACACTCTTATAAGAACAATTCACGACGGCAAAACTTTAGACACCGACATTAAAAACGAAGTTGCACAGGCTATGAAAGACTGGGCGATTGAAAAGGGCGCTACTCATTATACGCACTGGTTTCAGCCTCTTACAGGTGTTACTGCCGAAAAACACGACAGTTTCATAACTCCAGACGGAAATGGTTCTATTATTATGGACTTTTCAGGAAAAGAGCTTATTAAAGGCGAACCTGACGCATCTTCTTTCCCGTCAGGCGGACTTCGTGCTACATTTGAGGCAAGAGGTTATACTGCTTGGGACCCTACATCTTACGCTTTTATTAAAGATGACACTCTTTGCATACCAACCGCTTTTTGTTCATACGGTGGCGAATCACTTGACAAAAAAACTCCGCTCCTTCGTTCAATGGAGGTTATCAACAAACAGGCCTTAAGGATTTTAAGACTTTTTGGCAACACAGATGCTACAAGAGTTATAACTACAGTTGGTCCTGAACAGGAATACTTTTTGATTGACAAACAGATGTACGAAAAACGCGAAGACTTAAAATTCTGCGACAGAACCCTCTTTGGTGCGCCTGCTCCCAAAGGTCAGGAAAAAGATGACCACTATTTTGGAACAATAAAACCTAGAGTTATGGCATTTATGAAAGAGCTTGACAAAGAACTCTGGAAACTTGGAGTTCTTGCCAAAACCGAGCATAACGAGGCAGCTCCTGCTCAGCACGAGCTTGCACCGATTTTTACTCAGACAAATATTGCAACTGACCACAATCAGCTCATTATGGAGCTTATGAAAAAAATTGCAGACAAGCATGGTCTTAAATGTCTTTTGCACGAAAAACCATTTGCTGGTGTTAACGGCAGCGGTAAGCATAACAACTGGTCACTTTCCACAAACACAGGGGAAAACCTTTTAAACCCCGGTAACACACCAGAGAAAAATGCTCAATTTTTACTTTTATTGTCTGCAGTAATTAAAGCTGTTGACAAATATCAGGACTTATTAAGAGTTACAGTTTCAAGCGCTGGTAACGATTTACGTCTTGGCGGGAACGAAGCTCCGCCGGCTATCATCTCAATGTTTTTGGGTGATGAACTTTCAGAAATTATTGATTCAATAATAAATGACACATCTTACGACAGAAAAGATGCAGACAAAATGAAAATCGGTGCAAAGGTTTTACCTACATTCTTCAAAGACACAACAGACAGAAACCGCACCTCACCTCTTGCATTTACAGGTAACAAGTTTGAGTTCCGTATGCTCGGCTCATCATTCTCAATTTCTGACCCTAACATTGTGTTAAACACAACTGTTGCCGAAGTATTAAATGAATTTGCAACCCGCTTAGAAAATGCAGAAGATTTCAAAGCTGAACGCAAAGCATTAATCAAGGAAACTTTAACAAACCACTCAAGAATTATTTTTGACGGCAACAACTACTCAGACGAATGGGTTATTGAAGCAGAAAAACGTGGACTTCTAAACCTCAAAACCACAGTTGATGCACTTCCAACTATTATTGAAAAGAAAAATATAGAATTATTTACAAAGTACAAAATTTTCACAGAGAAAGAGCTTTATTCAAGATACGAAATTATGCTTGACGAATACTCAAAAACAGTTGAACTCGAAGCCCTCACTATGCTTGAAATGGCTAAAAAGGACATTATTCCTGCAATTATCAGATATTCTGGTGATTTAAGTTCAATTGCTTTGGATAAAAAGAGCCTTTCTAAAAAGATTTCAACACTTGTTGAGGAAAAATGCGTTGAAAATCTTTCTGCAATCGCAGAGATGCTTTATAACACCTGTGAAAAACTTGATACAGCTGTTAAAAACGCAAAATCTTCTGATTGCTCAAGAACAGAAGCCGAACTTTGCAAGGACATTGTCATTCCTTTAATGAATCTTCTAAGACAATATGCAGACGAAGCAGAGCTGATAGTATCAAAAGAATACTGGCCTTTCCCAACATATGGTGACCTACTTTTCAGCATATAAAGGAGCATATTTATGAATAATTCAAAAACTTTAAAAAATTTAACATCAGCAGGTCTGTTTACAGCGCTGATTTTGATTGCCACATACTTTCACACCCCAATGCCAAATGCAAACGGCGGTTTTATCCATGTAGGTGATGCAATAATATACATATGTGCAAGCCTGTTGCCTTTAAGCTACTCTATGCTTTGCGCAAGCATAGGCGGTGCGCTTTGTGATATAATTTCAGGCTACAGCATATATGCCTTGCCCACGCTTATTATAAAGGCGCTCCTGTGCATTGGTTTTACAAGCAAAAAAGCAACAATTTTAAACAAGAGAAACTATATGGCTTGTGCATTAGGAATTATAATTACAGTTTGCGGTTACTACATAGCAGAGGGCGTAATTTACCAAAACTTTATGGCGCCTCTTGCATCAATTGTCGGAAATGTTGTTCAATCCGTTGGTAGCATGGCTATTTATATCATTGTTGCACTTGCTCTTGACAAATCAGACTTTAAGAAAAAATTAGATTTTTAATAAAAAAGACTGTTCGTTTGAACAGTCTTTTATCTATTTCGAATACTCTTCCATTCCCTTTTTAAAGGCTTGTAAAGTTTTGGGTGTTTCATCTAAGAAATACGGTCTTGCTACTTGTGTGTACGTTTCATCCCTGAAATCATAGTCTCTGCTTGACCACCAAAGTGCCATTTTTATATTCGGATATTTTTTAATAGCATTAAACATATCCAAAATCCACTCCTCTTTATTTCCGCCTACCGAGCTTGACGCAAACTCAGTTATTATAAACGGAAAACCAGAAAAGCTTTCCATTAGTTTTTTGTATTGTGCTTCGTTTATTTCATCAAACGTACGCCAGGTTTCATTAAATTCTTCAAAATAATATGTTCCTGTGTTATACCCCGTCATCCCTATCATATCAACATATTCATCACCCGGATAGTACGCTAAATACGAATTCCAGTGACTTGGGGGACAGTCCTCGTTATTTGGATTAAAAATCCATATTGCGTTATTTACGCCTTCTTGTTTAAATATTTCATAAATTCTAATCCAGTTGCTTTTAAAAATCTCAGGATCGGAAAGTGCAGCAACTCCGGAATAATTTACCCAATCGGAATTCATTTCGTTGTTTAGCCTGAACAAAAACGGTTTGCCAAATTCTTTTGCACCTTTTGCAAAACTTCTTATTTTATCATCAGCCAATCCATCGTAAACATCAAAATTGGGATTTTTACCAAAAAGGTCTGAATTGTAATGATTTGAAATTTGCAATGTAAGCTCGGTTATTTTCCCGTTTTCATACATTTTATCAAGTTCCTTGCTTGGAAAAACACCATCTAAATTAACATAATAAAGCGAAAATTCAAAATTTGCTCCCGTCCTTTTCTCAATGTCCAAAAGATGTTCCATCTCGGTTTGACTTGTGTAAGCACCATCGACAAAAAGTCCCCACTTTATTTTCTCTGTGTTTAAAATGCTGTCATAAAGTTTTTGTGTTTCTTTATCAAATTCTTTTTTAACCCTTTTATGTTTTTCAAGACTCTTCGCCTCTCCCTTTATTGAGATCTCCTTAAAAGAATTTATTATTTCTTCTATTTTCTCTCCATCTTTTTCATAATCGCTTGTTTTTGCCATTATCCTGAAAAACGCCTGGGGAGCGTTTTCTGCAAGCATATAAAAATATGTGTAATTGTTCTTATGGTTAGCATTAACAGTTTTTCTTTCAAGATTTATCAATCTGGCGTTACACCCATTAAATAAAAAGCTGTCATTTTCAAAAATTTCAATGCTATTTTCATTTTGATAATGCTCATTTAGAATATAGTTGTTCTGATAGTTTTCTATATACCACAAAACATCTTCATATGGTGACCATTCTCTGGTAACAGTAACTGTTAAAGTATCATTTTGCGCGGTAATATATTCCTGATAATCCGAGGTGTCAACTTCCATATCAAGCGGCAATTTTAAACTATACCCCTTTGTCCATTCATTTATCACTTTCCCATTATCAGTAATTATTTCTACCTGCTTATTTGAAAGTTTTGCCTCTAATTTGGAAAAAACTCTTGAAATAACATATGTTGGAGTGTACCCCTTTTGCGCACACACTAAAAAAAACACAACGCATAATACTGCAAAAACAATAACAACTCCAAAAAGAATTTTTTTCTTCAAGCAATAACACCTCTCTTTTTAAAAAAGTATATCAAACCTTGACGCAGGTGTCAACCTTAGTGTATACTTATTCTATAGAAAGGATTGGTTAATATGAAAGCCTTAGTAACAGGTGCATCTTCAGGAATAGGATATGATATTTGTATACAACTCAGTAATAAAAATATAGATATTGTTGCAGTGGGACGAAACGCCAATCGTTTAGAAGAGTTAAAAAGAAAAATAAACTGCGAAATTATTGTATCAGACCTTGCAAAAAGAGAAAACTGTATTGAGCTTTACAACGCCGTAAGAGATGTGGATATTTTAATAAACAATGCCGGCTTTGGTGATGTTGGATTTTTTACTGAAACAGATTTGGAAAAAGAACTTTCAATGATAGACACCAACATTACTGCAATGCATATTTTAGCTAAACTTTACCTTAAAGATATGGCAAAAAAGAATTTTGGGTATATTTTAAACACCGCATCAATCGCTTCATTTTTAACAGGACCTTTTATGGCTACATACTACGCTACAAAGGCTTATGTTTTAAAGCTTTCAAGAGGCATCAGCTACGAACTTAAAAAACAAAACAAAAACGTCTACATAGGAACGCTTTGTCCAGGACCTGTTGCAACAAACTTTGACTCTGTTGCAGGGGTATCATTCAGCTTAAAGGCAATAAGCAGTGAAAAAGTTGCCCGCCTTGCCGTAAAACAAATGTTTAAGAAAAAGAAAACAATCATTCCCACCTTTGGTGTAAAACTTGGTTGTCTTGCAGGAAAAATCCTACCCGATTATCTGATTTGTTTTTTCACTTTCAGGTCACAAAAAAAGAAAAAAAGCTGATATTGTGTTTTAAAACGGCTACCACAAGATATAGTGGTAGCCGTTTTTTGTATCCACAAAAAAAAATTCCCATTTTTTAAATAGCCTTGTATAGCCATTTGGCACATATTATGACACATAATTAGTCATTTGCAGCAAAATTTGTTGTTGACTTTATGCGCAATATGTACTATAATAATTTATGCACAGCAACAAGATATTGTGTTTTTCTTGGCAAATCAAGTCAGACACAGTGTTTACATACAGTAATTAAGATAGGAGTGTTATTTTTATGATTACCAACATCAGAAAACGTGACGGCAGAATCGAAAATTTTGACAAGCAAAAAATCGTTAATGCCATCATCAAAGCGATGAACCATAACTTTGTAAATGACATTAAATGCGCAGAATCCATCGCAGAAAAAATCGAAAGTTTAAATGTTGACGTTATTGAAATTGAAGAGGTTCAGAATTTAGTTGAAGCTGAACTTATGAAATCTCAGTACAAAAACGTTGCCAAAGACTATATCCTCTACCGCGAAAAGAGAAATATTGCCAGAGGCAGAAAAACTTATGAAATGTATATGGGCATTGTTAATACAATTGCAAATGACATTACAAAAGAAAACGCGAATATGAATGCTGAAACACCTGCAGGTATGATGATGAAATTTGCAAGTGAAACATCAAAAGCGTTCGTTATGGATATGCTCGTTTCTCAGCAGACAAGAGATTACATTAAAAGCAACTATATTCATATCCACGATGCTGACTACTATCCAACAAAATCACTCACCTGCTTACAGCATCCTCTTGATATGATTTTAGAAAACGGATTCCGCGCAGGGCATGGTTCTTCAAGACCTGCAAAAAGAATTGAAACCGCAGCAATAATTGCTTGTATTTCAATGGAGTCTGTTCAGAACGAAATGCATGGCGGTCAGGCTATTCCTGCTTTTGACTTCTATCTTGCACCTTATGTAAAATATACTTACGTTGAAGAAATTGAAAAGCTTGAAAAAATCGAAGGTAAAGATTTTACACACCTCAAAAATCTTCAATTTGATGACTATTTTGAAAAATCACTTGATGGTTTAACAGGCGAAGACAGACTTATTCAGCACGCAGTTAACCAGACAGTAAACAGAGTTCATCAGGCTATGGAATCATTTATCCATAATATGAACACAATCCATTCACGTGGTGGTAACCAGGTAGTATTTTCATCAATCAACTACGGTACAGATACATCAGCAGAAGGCAGATGTATTATGCGTGAAATCTTAAACTCAACCTACAGAGGTGTAGGAAATGGCGAAACACCTATCTTCCCTATCCAGATTTGGAAGAAAAAACGCGGTGTAAACTACTTGCCTGAGGACAGAAACTACGACCTTTATCAGCTTGCTTGCAAGGTTACAGCAAGAAGATTTTTCCCTAACTTCTTAAACCTTGACGCAACATATAACCAAGACCCGTTATGGAAAGCAGATGATCCTAAGAGATTCAACCACGAAGTTGCAACAATGGGTTGCAGAACAAGAGTTTACGGCAACCGCTTCGGTGAAAATTGTTCAATCGGCAGAGGTAACCTTTCTTTCTCAACAATCAACATTGTTCGTCTTGCATTAGAAGTTATGAATATTGCTGATACAGAAGAAAGAATTCAGGCATTTTACAAAAAGCTTGATAAATGTATTGAAGTTACCGCTGACCAGCTTTATGACAGATACTGCTTCCAGAGAACTGCTCTTAAAAAACAGTTCCCACTTTTGATGAGCGGAATGTGGTTTGGCAGTGAAGATGCAGGTCCTAACGACAAATTGGAAGACATATTAAAATCAGGTACACTTTCAATCGGCTTTATCGGTCTTGCTGAAACCTTAATCGCACTTACAGGCAAACACCACGGTGAAAGTGAAGATTCACAAAAGCTTGGTATTGAAATTATAACCCATATGAAAAAACGCATTGACCAGATTGCAGATGAAAAGAACTTAAACTACACACTTTTAGCTACACCTGCTGAAGGACTAAGCGGCAAGTTTACAAAGCGTGACAGAGAAGCATTTGGTGAAATTGAAAATATTACAGATAAGGAATACTACACCAACTCATCACACGTTCCTGTTTGGTACAAATGTAGCGTAGAGCACAAAGCAAAAGTAGAAGCACCATACCATGCACTTGAAAACGCAGGTCACATTTTCTACGTTGAACTCGACGGCGACGCTACTCATAATCCTGACTGCATTATGCAGACAGTAGACCTTATGGATAAATACAACTTAGGTTACGGTTCTGTTAACCACACAAGAAACAGATGTTTAGACTGCGGATTTGAGAATTCAGATGCAGACTTTGAAGTTTGTCCTGTTTGCGGAAGCGAAAATGTTGACGTTATCCAGAGAATTACAGGTTACTTAGTTGGAAGCGTAAAAAGCTGGAACAGTGCAAAACAGGCTGAACTCAGAGACAGAGTAAAACACGATGCAAAATAAGATAAGAATAATGGATTATGTGTACAGCTCTTCGGTAGATGGAACAGGGTTTAGAGATGTATTATTTGTAAATTACTGTCCCCATCACTGTGAAGGTTGTCACAATCCTGAATCGTGGGATAAGGCAAACGGCCACGACGTAACCATTGAAGAAGCATATCAAAACCTGACAAAAAGCGAAATAACAAATGTCACCTTTTCGGGCGGTGAACCTTTTGAGCAAGCGGAAGCACTTGCAATTCTGGCAAAAATGCTGAAAGCAAAAGGCAAAACCATTTGGGTATATAGCGGTTACACCTTTGAACAGCTTATAAAATTCCCTGAAAAATTAAAACTTTTAGAACTTTGTGATGTTTTGGTAGACGGAAAATTTGACATTAATCAAAAAGGTCTTAATTTGAGATTTAAAGGCTCACATAATCAAAGAATTATTGACATACAAAAATCATTAAAACTAAATAAAGCAGTTGAAGCAAATGTATAAATTATCCCCCAAAACCTGTGGCTTTTGGGGGATATATTTTTATACCACAATTTAACATAGTGGTATAAATAGTATTTTTTTGCGAATAATAAGCAAAAGTGTACTGATTATTGGAGAGTTTTATGAAAAGCTTAAAATTTATTTTATTTAATACAATTATTTTTATTGTTTTCCTGTTTATAGCAAGCCGTTTTATACAAGTTCCCAAAAAACAAACAGATGTAAGTAGCAAAATATATGAAACCCAAATTTCGCTTGCACAAAACTATCAAAAATGC
This sequence comes from Clostridia bacterium, assembly GCA_045589295.1. GTDB lineage: Bacteria > Bacillota > Clostridia > RGIG6154 > RGIG6154 > RGIG2094. Next base: position 233,729 of record JAZNOU010000012.1, on the reverse strand, counting down.
GGTCATATTGTAACTGATAACAAATCCCAACGAGTTTCATATTCGTCAGAAGATGAACTTTTAAGAAGATTTGAAGACTATACCATCACCTCATCGAACAGCGAAAAAATAGTGCTTACGAAAAATATAAAAGGATATTGTCCATCTCATTTTATTGCCGTTTTAAATAACAATAAAATTACCGTCACAAGCCTTTTTGATGCAAAAACCGTTGCGGTTATAAAAACATTCGGTCTTAGTCTGTCAGAACATGAAAAAAAGCTTCTCACAGAAGGTTTAACCATTGACTCAGAAGAAGCTTTAAGTTCATTTATTGAAGATTTTACAAGCTAAAAAAATTAAGAAGAAGTTGTTTTAACGAATACGAAAAATCGATTCTTTCTATGTCTTCATTTGCGGTTATTTCAACCTCTCCTATAGGCTTTTGTCCATCATAAAAGGTAATCTTACCAACAACCTCCCCCTTTTTCACAGGTGCCTCAATTTTCTCAGGCAGATTTTCGGCACTTGTTATCCCCTTTGCTTTACCTTTTGGAAGAACTGCTGAAAAATCGTTTTTAAGACAAACTTTTACCGTCTTTTTTATTCCCTTGTTTACATCTATATACTTTAAAGTCTCACTTGATTTGCCTAAAACTACGTTTTCAAATCCCCCAAATCCATAATTCAAAAGAGTAGATGCATCAGAAAACCTTTCATTTGAGTTTGGTGCACCCATAATAACCGCGGCAAGCTGCATTCCATCTCTTAAAGCTGTTGCCGATATGCAGCACCCCGCCTTTGACGTTGAACCTGTTTTCATTCCGTTAGCGCCGTCATAAAATCTTATAAGCTTATTTGTGTTGGCAAGACCAAATGCCCCATTTCTTAATGTGTCCATCCAAATGGTAGTAAACTCAAAAATCTTAGGATGCTTTAAAAGTTCTACCGTCATTTTTGCAATATCACGTGCCGTTGTCAAATGCCCGTCAGCATCAAGACCATTACAGTTTACAAAATGTGTGTTTGTCATCCCAAGTTCACTTGCTCTTTGGTTCATTTTTTCAACAAACTTTTCGTGACTGCCAGAAAGATACTCTCCGAGTGCAATAGACGCGTCATTTCCTGATGCAACCGCCACACCTTTCATCAGATCGCGCACGCTCATTTGTTCACCCGATGCTAAAAAAATGTGTGAGCCTTCTTTTTTTGCAGCATTTTCAGAAACAGTCACAATATCATCAAAGCTTATTTCTCCTCTGTCTATTGCTTCCATAACCAAAAGCATTGTCATTATTTTGGTAACCGATGCTGGTGGCATCTTTTCATCAGGATTTTTTTCAAAAAGCACTTTGCCCGTGTATCCGTCCACTAAAATAGCTGACGGCGAAACAAGACTGCTTATATCTTTAGCTTCTGTATTTAAGGTAATCAAACTTAAAGCCAGTAAAAGAACAAATATTCTTTTCTTCATACTACACCTCTTATACACAAGTTACTAAAGTATATTCTTACTAAAAACTTTTATGTATAAATAAAACGAGCCTTTCGGCTCGTTTAAATTTTAATTAGTCCCAAATACCTGAGTCTACAACTGCTTTTTCTGCAGCTGCGTTTATAATAGCTCTTCCTTCATCAGTAATAGGATACATTGAGTGTGTATATGTGTTGTTTGCAACAGAATTTCCTGTTAAACATCTGTACCATACAAGAGCAACTAAATATCTGCCAAATCTTCTGCTGCAGTGATAACTGTCGCGATGGAGTGAAATGTACTCCTCATTATTTTCAATAGCCTTCCATTCCATATCTTCCGGTGCACTGTATTTGTTAACATCATCCCAAATAGCTTCGCCTGTATATTCTGTATCAAACATCTTACTCTGTCTTGCAATAACAACCGCATCACCTGACGGGATGTAACGAAGTGGCTTTCCTCCCGGTGAAACTTCAAGCCCTGAAGCAGTCTTTACTTTGCCAAGCTCAATTCTTGCATTCTCTACGCACTTATCAATCTGCTCTGTCATATATGCCTGATCACTGTTATATGTTTTCACAAATGCATCAACCGGTGAACCTTTTTCATTTGCCCATGTCTTGTGGATTAAAATTTCAGCGGTAGGCTGTTTTTCTCTGATATATTTAACAACATTTTCTGCGTCATTCATATAGTTATTAACATCACCGCTGTTTGCACTACTCTGCTGAATGGTGATATAATCATATCTCGAACCATCCTCTAAGAAGTGTGCGATGTCATATTTTACATCATTTTCATAATATCGGTTTCTTCCTTCAGGGGTTTCTGCTGTCCAAGCATTCCAGTGTGTTGTAAATGTGGCACCGCCGATTTGAGCAATACGAAGCTCTAAATTTACACCCTCTTTTGCCGCAATATCATCAAGATATTCAAAAGCGTCTACCGCATAGCTGTTACCAATTGCCAAAACTCTTATTGTGTCCTTAGCTTCAACGCTTTTGGCAAGCGGAATCATTGTTTTAACGCTGTCCCACATAAATACTTTTATTTTTTTAGCATCATCAGGAATTTTAAAGTCTTCTGCAAAAATATTAAGTCCTTCTTCAACTGTTTTATTATTTATAATAATGTTCTGAAGCTTGTTGTTTGCATCGTAATATGCAACAACAACCTGATATGCTTTTCCTGTAACGTTGTAGTGGTTTTCAATTTTTGCAATAACTTCTGTATTAATAGGTGAGTTTACTGCATCTAATTCATAAACAACAGCCTCTTTATCTGATACAGCACTAACAACTGAAGCTGTAACATCAGCTTCGCCCTGCTTTACAGAAAGTGTAAGACCTTCAATTTTATCTTCATACTTAAATTTTGCTCTGTATGAACCATCTTTTTCAACAGGGAACTCGTTTATGTACTTAACATTTCCGCCATCTAAAAGAAGTATATTTACACTCTCGCCGCCATCTGTTAATTTGCCTGTAACATTTACAATTTTTGTACTTTCAAGCACTGTTGATTCAGGCTTTGCAGCCAAAACAGAAGTAACACTCAAAAGCATTGAAATGGCAAGCAAAATACTTACTATCTTTTTCATTAAAATCTCTCCTTATCAAATTACTGTATAGACATGATATATTATATCAAATATCCACTTGCTTGTCAATAAGTTTTCACAATAAAAACGAGCCAAAAGGCTCGTTTTAAATCATTATCAGTTCCAAAGTCCTGTGCTGTTAACTGCATCCTGAGCAGCTCTGTTTATAACAGGTCTTGCATCTTCAGGAATTTGATATTTTGGATTTGAATGGGTATAAGTGTTGTTTACAACTGAGTTTCCTGTAAGGCAGGCATACCATGTAAGTGCTGCCAAATATCTTCCATAGTTATAGCTTGAATGATAACCGTCACGGTGGAGTGTACGAACTATAGTTGTATCAACTTCTGAGTTTTCTGTGCCTGTATATTTTGTGTCAAACATAGGATTTTGTCTTGCATTCATAAACGCAATGCCTGTTGGAATATAACGAAGTGGCTTGCCGTCTAAAGAAATTGGAAGCTTTTCCTCTCCATCAGTTGTAAGGTCTTTTGCATAGTCACAATAACGTGTCACTGCATCTAAAATTGCATCATGCATAGTCTTCTGGTTGCCTCCGTAATTTGCAAAACCAGCGTGTGTTGAACCTTCTTCATAAGCCCATGTTGCATGAAGCACAAACTCAGCAGTTGGCTGTTTTTCTCTTAAATATTTAAGCATTTTGTCAGCATATTCACTGTATGTATCATATTTGCCGCTGTCTTGGCTTACCTGCTGAATTGTAATGAAGTCATATATATTATTATCCAAGAAATAGTTAATGTCTACCGATGTTGCATTCCACGCAGCGTCATATATAGTATACGCCTTTTCTTCGTTCTGCCATGCATCCCAATGCATTTTAAATGTTGAACCGCCGATAAGTGCTGTGTCAACCTGCATTGTAATTCCGTCCGTCAGCGCAATATCTTTAAGATACTTTGTTGAATCTTCTGCAAAGCTGTTTCCAATTGCTAAAACTTTAATAGTATCATTCTTCTTTCCTGTAATTTCTTTTGCAAGCGGTATCATTGTCTTAACGCTGTCCCACATAAACACTTTGATTTTCTTAGCATTTTGAGGAATAACATACTCTAATTTGTCTTCTGTTTTATCGTTTGCAACACTTTTTTCTTCTTCTACATAAACATTTAAGAGTCTGTCATTTTCGCCGTAGTATGCAAGCATAACTGTATAAGTCTTATCTGCAACATTGAAATAGTTTCCAATTTCTGCTTGAATTTTTGTTTTACTTGCTGTGTTTGTAACATTAAGTTCGTATGAAATCGGTTCTTTTTCAGAAATGGCAGAAACAACTGAAGGTGTAACATTAGCTTCGCCCTGCCTTACAGAAAGTGTAAGACCTTCAATTTTATCTTCATACTTAAATTTGGCTCTGTAGGTTTTGTCTGTAGCGTTAACAGGGAACTCGTTGATGTATTTAACGTCCTTATTATCATCTAAAAGCAAGATGTTAACAGTATCGCCACTTTCAACATAGCCTGTTACATTTACAATGTTTGTGTCGTCTAATACCTTTGAGATTGGCTCTGCAGCAAAAACAGAAGTAACACTCAAAAGCATTGAAAGGCACAATAAAATGCTAATAATCTTTCTCATATACTTTCTCCTTTACTATATAAATATATTTTATTATACCCCACAGTAACCAACTTGTCAATATAAGGCACAAAAAATCCACCCTTAAAAAGGGTGGATTTAAGTTATTAAATTATACTAATTCAATAAGTGCCTGTGAAGCGCCGTCTCCTCTTCTTGGAGCCATTTTAATAATTCTGGTATATCCGCCGTTTCTTTCAGCATATTTTGGAGCTATTTCACTGAACAGCTTTGTAACAACGTCTTCTTTTGTGATAAAAGCAAGAGCCTGACGTCTTGTGTGAAGAGTATTCTTCTTACCAAGAGTGATCATTTTTTCAGCTAAGCATCTAACTTCTTTTGCTCTTGTTTCGGTTGTAACCATTTTACCGTTTTCCAAAAGTGATGTTGTTAAATTTCTGAGCATTGCCTGTCTGTGGGCAGTTGCACGGCCCAACTTTCTTGTTCCCGGCATTTTAAAACCTCCTTTTTGTAGGGATAAAACTCACGTAGACGAATTATTCGTCTTCTTCTTTTCTCAAATTAAGACCGAGGCTTTCCATCTTGTTAAGCACTTCTTCCAAAGATTTTTTACCAAGATTTCTTACTCTCATCATATCTTCTTCGGTCTTTCCTGCTAAATCTTCAACAGTATTAACACCTGCACGTTTCAAGCAGTTGTAAGAACGAACTGACAAATCAAGTTCTTCGATTGTCATTTCCATAACTTTTTCTTTTTTAGTATCTGTCTTGCTTACAAGCACCTCAGTATGTGCCACACCTTCAGACAAATCAAGGAAAAGTTTTAAGTGTTCTGTTAAAATCTGTGCAGCAAGGCTTACTGCCTTGTCCGGCTGGATTGTACCGTTTGTCCAAACTTCAACTGTAAGTTTGTCATAGTCGGTTACGTGGCCAACGCGGGTGTTTTCAATCTGATAGTTAACCTTTGTAACAGGTGTATAGATTGAGTCAACAGGAATAATTCCGATAATTGACTGGCTTTCCATACGATTTTTATCAGCAGAAACATATCCTCTACCTGATGTAAGCGTAATTTCCATGTTAAGCTTTGCATCTTCATTTAAAGTTGCAATATGAAGGTCAGGATTTAAAATTTCAACTCCTGAGTCAGCTTTAATGTCACCTGCTGTAACAACGCCTTTACCTGAAGCCTCGATATAAACGAGCTTCGGTCCCGGTTCATGGAGCTTTACATGTAAATTTTTAATGTTAAGAATAATCTCAACAACATCTTCTTTTACGCCCGGAATTGATGAAAATTCATGCTGAACACCTTCAATTTTGATGAAAGATGCAGCAGCACCGGGTAATGAGGATAAAAGTGTACGTCTTAAAGAGTTACCAATTGTAATACCATAGCCTCTTTCCAACGGTTCTACAACAAATTTGCCGTAAGTTCCGTCCGGAGCCATTTCGACGCACTCTATTTCAGGCTTTTGCATTTCTAACATATTAACCCTCCTTTACAAGCCCACCTTTTAGGGCAGGAACGTTCGCTTGCTACGAGCTGATTTTATTATTTAGAATACAACTCAACGATTAAGTGTTCTGCAATTTCGAGATCAATATCGTCTCTTGCAGGAGCAGCGATAACCTTAGCTTCTAAAGTATCTCTGTTATAGTCAAGCCACTTTGGAACAGCTCTACCTGAGGTTGCTTCTAAAACAGCTTTAATTTTTTCAGAACCTCTGCTAGCTTCCTTCAATGTGATAACATCGCCTACTGAAACTAAGAAAGAAGGAATGTTAACTTTTTTACCGTTAACCAAAACGTGACCATGTCTTACAAGCTGTCTTGCTTCAGCACGTGAAGTACCGATGCCCAATCTGTAAGCAACGTTGTCAAGTCTTGTTTCTAAAATTGACAACAGGTTTTCACCGGTGATACCCTGTTTCTTTTCAGCCAATTCAAAATAATGTCTGAACTGACCTTCCAATATACCATAATAACGTCTAGCTTTCTGCTTTTCTCTAAGCTGAACGCCGTATTCTGACAATTTTTTTCTTCCCTGACCATGCTGACCTGGAGCATACTGTCTTTTCTTGATACTGCACTTGTCAGTATAGCAACGTTCGCCTTTCAAGTAAAGCTTCATGCCCTCACGTCTGCAGAGTCTGCATACAGCACCTGTATATCTTGCCATATTACTCTTACCTCCGTTTTTTAATATTTAACAAAGTTATTAATCAAAAATCACACTCTTCTTCTCTTAGGCGGTCTGCAACCGTTGTGAGGAATAGGTGTAACGTCCTTAATCATGTTTACATCAAGTCCAACTGCCTGAAGTGCTCTGATTGCAGCTTCTCTTCCGGCACCAGGTCCTTTAACGTATACTTCTACGCTCTTAAGACCGTGTTCCTGAGCAGCTTTTGCTGCTGTTTCTGCTGCCATCTGTGCAGCAAACGGAGTTGATTTTTTAGAACCTTTGAAACCTAATTCGCCGGCACTTGCCCATGAAATAGCATTACCCTGAGTGTCAGTAATTGTAACAATAGTATTGTTAAAGGTAGAATTAATATGAACTGCACCTTTTTCAATATTTTTTCTTTCTCTACGTCTTCTGACGGTTTTCTTTGTAGCAGTTTTTGCCATCTCATTGCCTCCTTACTTCTTCTTATTTGCGATAGTCTTTTTAGGACCTTTTCTTGTTCTCGCATTAGTCTTTGTTCTCTGACCTCTGCAAGGAAGACCTCTTCTGTGTCTTAAGCCTCTGTAACAGCCGATTTCCATAAGACGCTTGATATCAAGAGCTGTCTGACGTCTTAAATCACCTTCTACTGTACATTCCTTATCGATAATATCACGAAGTTTTGAAACTTCATCTTCTGTCAAATCTTTAACTCTTGTGTCAGGATTTACACCTGTTTTTTCAAGAATTTTTCTCGATAAACTAACACCTATGCCATAGATATAAGTAAGTCCGATTTCAACACGTTTTTCACGTGGTAAGTCAACACCTGCTATTCTTGCCATAAAGTCTTACACCTCCTTTTATCAGCCTTGCTTCTGTTTGTGTTTTGGATTTTCACAAATTACCATAATGTTTCCTTTGCGCTTAATGATTTTACATTTTTCGCAAATAGGTTTTACGGATGGTCTGACTTTCATAAAAAATAACCTCCATTTTTTCAGCCGTAATTTACGGCGATATTTGCCTTAACGCAATTTTTATAATTATTTAGCACGCCATGTTATTCTGCCACGAGTAAGGTCATACGGGCTCATTTCAACCGTAACCTTATCACCTGGTAAAATTCTTATGAAATTCATACGAAGTTTACCTGCAATGTGAGCCAAAATCACATGTCCGTTTTCAAGTTCAACTTGGAACATCGCATTAGGAAGTGATTCTACAACTGTTCCTTCAAGTTCCAGCATATCGTCTTTCGACATGGATACACACTCCTTAATAAGAAATTTAGCTACATTTCAAAGTCTTCAAAAGACTTTAATTCTTTTCTGACCATTGAATTGGTAACCGTCTGAGCGGTTTCAATTTTGTCTTTTATACCCTCAGAACAAGCATCTAAAAAAACTAAATGCTTAATTTTTTTCTTTTTGGGCATATCCACTTTTCTGGTTCTTCCATCGGCTATAAGACAATAAATATCATCTATAATGCCTAGAACCACGAAAAATTTGTCTTTATCCCTTCCAGCTGTTGATTTAACAATAAGCCCGGGGTAAACGTCCAATTAAAATCACCTCTACGAATTTTAAAGTAGCGTTAAAATTTCAGGTTTTCCGCTTGTAATAAGAACGGTATTTTCATAATGGGCAGACAAGCAGCCGTCCAGAGTTTTGACTGTCCAATCATCATCTAAAACTTTAACTCTGTAGTCGCCCATATTAATCATAGGTTCAATTGCAATCGTCATACCTGCGACAAGTCTTGCACCTCTTCCCCTTGAAATATCCGCAAAATTAGGAACTTCAGGAGCCTCATGCAAATTTGAGCCGATACCGTGCCCCACATAATCTCTTACAACGCCGTAACCGAAACTTTCGGCATACTTCTGCACTGCAGCAGAGATGTCAGAAACACGATTTGAAGGTTTGCAAAATTCAATTCCTTCAAAAAAGCTCTGTTTTGTAACATCAATCAGTTTTTGTGCATCATCGGATATTTTACCAATACCAACTGTTCTTGCAGCGTCACCATGATAGCCTTTAAAACAAGCGCCAACATCAAAGCTTATAATATCGCCTTCCCTAAGCATCCTGTTTTTAGACGGAATTCCGTGGATAACCTCATCATTAACAGAAGCACAAATGCTTCCTGGGAAACCACCGTAATTCTTAAATGACGGCACTGCACCGCACTTTCTGATATAGTTTTCAGCAATTTTGTCAAGCTCAAGCGTTGAAATTCCGGGAACTGCGCTTTCTTCCAAAAGCATTAATGTTTCAGCAGTTATTTTGCCTGCTGACCTCATAAGTTCAATCTCCCGAAGTGATTTAACGCTTATCATAAACTTACTCCCATCGCTTCAAAAACCTTGTCAGTAGTTTTTGCTACTCCACCTTGACTGTCTACCTTAATCAAAAGTCCCTTTTTACTGTAAAATTCTTTCAAAGGTTCTGTTTGTTTGTGGTAAACTGCCAGTCTGTTTTTTATAGTTTCAGGCTCGTCATCCTTACGACACACTAAATGTGCGCCGCAAGAATCACATTTGCCGTCTACACTTGGTTTGTTATGCTCAATGTGGTATGTTCTGCCGCAATTTGAGCATTCTCTTCTTCCTGAAAGTCTTCTGATGATTTCTTCATCTTCAAGCTCAAGGTCAACCACTTTATCAATTAAGATATTGTGTGTTTCCAACGCCTCTGCCTGAGCAATTGTTCTCGGAAATCCGTCTAAGATATATCCGTTTTTGCAATCATCATTTTCAAGTCTTTCCAGTAATAGTTTTATTACAACATCATCTGGCAACAACAAGCCTTTATCAATGTAATCCTTAGCCATAATACCAACCTGTGTTTTATCAGCTATTGCCTGTCTTATGATAAAGCCTGTTGATATAGCCGGAATATTCAATTTCTGAGAAATTTGTTCGGCCTGAGTACCTTTTCCGGCGCCGGGCGCTCCAAGTAAAATAATTTTCATAACAAAGCCCCTTAAATAAGTTGTATTTTTTACTCTAAAAACCCTTTATAGTGACGCATAAGCATCTGGGATTCAAGCTGATTTACTGTTTCAAGCGCAACGCTTACAACAATCAGGATTGAAGTTCCGCCAATGCCAATGTTCATGCTTGTAACATTGCTTAATACAATCGGAATGATAGCAACAATACCGAGTGCAATAGCACCGATTAATGTTACTCTAGACAATACTTTAGCAATATATTCTGAAGTAGGTCTGCCAGGTCTGATACCTGGAACAAATCCGCCATTTGCCTTCATGTTATTCGCCATTTCAATAGGATTAAACTGTATTGAAGTGTAGAAATAAGTGAAGAAAATTATAAGCAAGAAATAAATTACTGCATAGAACCAGCTGTTTGAATTAAACAAGTCCAAAAAGCCTTTCCAGAATCCTGTAGGGTTCGCGCTGAAGAGCTGAACAATTGTTGCAGGGAATGCCAGGATTGACATTGCAAAGATAATCGGAATAACGCCTGCCATACAAACCTTAAGCGGAATGTGTGTGCTTTGGCCACCATACATCTTTCTGCCAACAACTCTTTTAGCGTACTGAACAGGAATTCTTCTTTCACCTGCATTGATAAGAACAACGAAACCAACGATTGCAAGTGCAAGTAATAAGAAAACTACTACTGCAACAATACTCCAAAAGCTATACATCTTACCAGCCATATAACTAAAGAGTGCCTTAACGCCGTCATCTGCTCTTGAAATAATACCTACAAAGATGATGAGCGAAATACCATTACCAACACCTTTTTCGGTCATTTTTTCACCCAACCACATCAAGAATGCAGTACCTGCTGTGAAAGTAAGTGTAATTGTAACAAATGACAAGAAACCTGTCTGTGAAACAGACGCCTGAAGTGCTGCATAAAGGCCTGATGCCTGAATGAAAGCCAAAACAACAGTTAAATATCTTGTGTAAGTTGCAATTTTCTTTCTGCCTTCTTCGCCTTCTTTTGACAATCTTTCAAGAGCCGGAATGGCTATTGTCAAAAGCTGCATAATAATTGATGAGTTGATATATGGTGTGATGCTCATTGCGAAAATTGTTGCATTTCCGAATGCACCACCACTGATGGTGTCAAAGAAACCAAACAATGAGTTTGAACCTTCAGCAACAAGTGCTGCCAAAACTGATTTGTCAAGTCCCGGAACAGGGATAATTGAACCAAACCTGAATACTACCAAAAGTAAGATAGTATAAATCATTTTTTTTCTAAGTTCCGGTACCTTCCAGGCATTTGCTAATGTCTGAAACATCTTATACCACCTCTGCCTTTCCGCCGGCAGCAACTATTTTATCCTGTGCTGACTTGGTGAATTTAGCGGCCTTTACTGTAAGTTTCTTTTCGATGTCACCGTTACCTAAAATAACGATACCATCGCATACTTTACTGATAATACCCATATTCTTTAACAATTCAGCTGTAACAACTGAACCTTCTTCAAATACGTTAAGTGCTGAAAGGTTAACTTCTACATATTTTTTAGCAAAAATATTTGTGAAGCCTCTCTTAGGCAATCTTCTGTATAATGGCATCTGTCCGCCTTCAAAACCCGGTCTTACACCGCCGCCTGTACGAGCGTTCTGACCTTTGTGACCACGGCCAGCCTGTTTACCATTACCTGAAGCATGACCTCTTCCTTTTCTGTAGTGTTCTCTAACAGAACCTGGAGCTGGTGATAATTCACTAAGCTTCATATTAGTGCACCTCCTTAAAAATTAATTTTCCTCTACGTTGACAAGGTGTGAAACTTTATTAACCATGCCTAAAATCTGAGGAGTTGCTTCATGCACAACTGTCTGTCTGATTTTCTTAAGACCTAAAGCATGTGCAGTGGCAATCTGGTCTTTCTTTCTTCCGATAAGACTCTTTTCCAAAGTAACTTTGATGCTTGCCATTAAAATCTCCTCCTTAACCTAATAATTCTTCTACTGTTTTTCCGCGAAGTTCTGCTACGTCTTTAGCTTCTTTAAGACTAGCAAGACCTGCGATTGTTGCGCCTACCATGTTCTTAGGATTGTTTGAACGTAATGACTTTGTTCTGATATCTCTGATACCAGCAAGTTCAAGTACTGCTCTGGTAGGACCGCCCGCGATAACACCGGTACCAGGTGCAGCAGGTTTAAGTAATACTCTGCCTGCGCCGAATTCGCCGATGATTTCGTGCGGAATTGTTGTTCCTACTCTTGGAACATAAACCATGTTTTTCTTAGCGTCTTCAATAGCCTTTCTAACAGCTTCCGGAATTTCAGCAGCTTTGCCCATTCCGCAACCTACATGACCATTTTCGTCACCTACTACTACCAAAGCACTAAATCTAAAGGTTCTACCACCTTTTACAACCTTGGCAACACGGTTGATATTAACAACGGTTTCTTTTAATTCCATACCGTTTGTGTTTAACTCTGCCATAGTTTACCTCCTAATTAGAATTCCAGGCCGCCCTCTCTGGCACCTTCTGCTAATTCTTTTACTCTACCGTGATAAACATATCCGCCTCTGTCAAATACAACATTCTTGATACCCTTATCCAGTGCTTTTTTTGCTACCATATTACCAACTGCTTTAGCAGCTTCTTTGTTAGAACCAACACCTTCAAAGCCTGCTTCTAATGAAGAAGCTGAAACCAAAGTGTTGCCATTAACATCGTCGATAATCTGAGCGTATATATTCTTAGAGCTTCTGAAAACACAAAGACGAGGTCTTTCAGGTGTTCCTGAGATATGTTTTCTAACTCTAGCATGTCTTGCAACTCTTGCAACGTTACTTGCAGTTTTGTTAATCAAAACTCTCCACTCCTTTCTAAAGTGTCAGGCAGCATTATTTCTTACCTGTCTTACCTTCTTTACGTCTGATAACTTCATCAGAGTACTTGATACCCTTGCCTTTGTATGGTTCAGGCGGTCTCTTTTCTCTAACCACAGCAGCAAACTGACCAACAGCCTGTTTGTCACTACCTGAAATGATAATCTGGTTAGGGTTAGGAACTTCAACTTTTACGCCCTCTGGTTCTTCCATTTCAACGTTGTGTGAATAACCAAGGTTCATAACAAGCTTGTTGCCCTGTTTCTGAGCTCTGTAACCTACGCCGTTAATTTCAAGAGTTTTTGTGTAACCTTCAGTTACACCGATAATCATATTATTTATCAATGTACGGGTAAGTCCGTGGAGTGACTTGTGTGTCTTATTCTCCGAAGGTCTTGTAACAGTAACAAGTCCGTTTTCAACAGCGATCTGCATTTCAGGATGCAATACTCTTGAAAGAGTAGCTTTAGGACCTTTAACTGTAATTTCATTACCCGCACCAAGTTTTACTTCGACGCCCTGTGGTACCTCGATTGGCATTCTTCCTATTCTGGACATCGTATACACCTCCTTAACTTTGTGCTTATCTGGAAATCAATGATTACCAGATGTATGCTAAAACCTCGCCGCCTACATTGTTCTGTCTAGCCTTCTTATCGGTCATAATACCTTTAGAAGTAGAGATGATAGCAATACCTAAACCTCTTAACACCCTTGGAAGATCTTCCTTAGATGCGTAAATTCTGAGACCGGGTTTTGAAATTCTCTTAAGACCTGAAATAACCTTTTTCTTGTTAGCAGCATACTTAAGAGTAATTCTAATAATACCCTGCTTATTATCATCAATGATCTGATAATTTTTAATATATCCTTCTTCAAGCAAAATGTCAGCAATAGCCTTTTTCATATTTGAGCAAGGAACATCAACTGTTTCGTGCTTTGCGTCATTTGCGTTTCTGATACGAGTAAGCATATCTGCGATAGGATCTGTAATATGCATATATGTTGCCTCCTTCCATAATACTTAACATAACTTACATAGTAAGATAAATCTTACCAACTTGCTTTTTTAACACCAGGAATCTGACCTTTGTACGCTAATTCTCTGAAGCAAATACGGCAAATACCGAATTTTCTTAAATAAGCATGCGGTCTTCCGCAGATCTTACATCTTGTGTAAGCTCTTGTTGCATACTTAGGAGTTCTCTGCTGTTTAATAATCATTGCTTTTTTAGCCACGATATGTTACCTCCTTAATTATGTGCATACGGAGCACCCATAAGAGTGAGCAGCTCTTTCGCTTCTTCATCAGTTTTAGCGGTAGTAACAAAGATAATGTCCATACCTCTGATTTTGTCAATTTTATCGTACTCAATTTCAGGGAAAATGAGTTGTTCTTTAAGACCGAAAGCATAGTTTCCTCTTCCGTCAAAGGAATCAGGATTAATACCTCTGAAGTCTCTAACACGCGGAAGCGCGATGTTGAACAATCTGTCCATAAATTCGTACATTTTGTCTTTTCTTAAAGTAACTTTGCATCCTAAGTTCATGCCTTCTCTGATTTTAAAGTTAGCAACAGATTTTCTAGCTTTAGTAATGAGAGGCTTCTGACCTGTAATGATAGCCAAGTCATTTGCAGCAGCATCTAATGCTTTAGAATTGTCTTTTGCTTCTGCAACGCCCATGTTAATAACGATTTTTTCAATCTTTGGAATCTGCATGGGGCTTTTATAACCAAACTTGCTCATAAGAGCAGGTGCAACTTCATTAACATACTTTTCATAAAGTCGGGTCATTTAAAAATTCCTCCTTCCTTTGATTAATCTGCAAATAATTCATTGCACTTTTTGCAATAACGAACGATTGAACCATCATCTAAAACTTTACGTCCGATTCTGGTAGCTTGGTTACATTTTGAGCAAACGTGCATCAATTTGCAAGCATTAATAGCGATTTCCTGCTTGATAATTCCGCCTTCTTCACCCTGTCTTCTTGGCTTAGAGTGCTTTGTAGCAACGTTAACGCCTTCAACGATAGCTTTTGAAGTTTTTGGGAATACAGCAAGTACTTTACCTTTTTTGCCTTTATCTTTACCTGAAAGTACAACTACTGTATCACCTTTTTTAATATGCATTTTCATTGGTTGTACCTCCTATTATAATACTTCTGGAGCTAAAGATAATATTTTCATATATTCTTTATCTCTCAATTCTCTTGCAACAGGTCCAAAGATACGAGTACCTCTTGGATTTTTATCTTCTTTGATAATAACTGCTGCATTTTCATCAAATTTTATATATGAACCGTCAGCTCTTTTTAAGCCTTTAACAGTTCTAACAATAACAGCTTTAACTACTTCGCCTTTTTTAACAACTCCGCCCGGTGTTGCTTTCTTAACAGAAGCAACTACAACGTCGCCAACATTGGCATAACGTCTTCTTGTACCGCCGAGTACACGGATGCACATGAGTTCTTTTGCACCGGTGTTGTCTGCTACCTTCAACAATGACTGTTGCTGTACCATGGCAAAATCTCCTTTCCGCTCTTTAAAATTACTGAGCTTTTTCTACGATTTCTACAAGACGCCATCTCTTATCCTTTGAAAGAGGTCTTGTTTCCATAACCTTAACTCTATCGCCCACTGCGCAAACATTCTGTTCGTCGTGTGCTTTTAATTTGTAGGTCTTTTTAACGATTTTTCCGTATAAAGGATGTTTAACACTATCAACAATGGCAACAACGATTGTTTTGTCCATTTTGTTGCTAACAACCTTTCCTATTCTTGTCTTTCTGTATCCGCGTTCTGACAAGTCGGCTCCTCCTTTCCTATATATAACAAGGAATTATTACTGAGCTTCTTTAAGCTCAATTTCTCTCATAACTGTTTTAACTCTAGCGATTGACTTCTTAACCTCAACAAGCTGCATCGGGTTATCCAACTGGCTTGTAGCATTCTGAAATCTTAAATTAAAAAGTTCAGCCTTGAGGTCAGCAAGCTTTACCGCTAATTCTTCATAAGATAAATCTCTTATTTCATTAACCTTCATTAGCTTCACCTTCCGTTTCTGTATCAGCCTTTGTAACTATTTTACATTTGATAGGCAACTTGTGAATAGCAAGACGGAGAGCTTCTCTTGCAATGTCTTCTGAAACACCACCGATTTCAAACATTACTCTGCCTGGTTTAACAACTGCAACCCAGTACTCAGGAGAACCTTTACCGCTACCCATACGTGTTTCAGCCGGCTTTTCTGTAACAGGCTTATCAGGGAAAATCTTGATCCAAACCTTACCGCCTCTTTTTGTGTATCTTGTCATAGCGATACGGGCAGCTTCGATCTGATTGCTCTTGATCCAACCTGGCTCAACAGCCTGGATACCAAATTCGCCGTAGCTTACTTTGTTACCTCTTGTAGCTTTACCGGTCATACGACCTCTCATAACTCTTCTGTATTTAACTCTTTTAGGCAATAACATTATTTATTCTCTCCCTTCTTCTTACCAGTTCCAGGAAGAACTTCGCCTTTATAAATCCAAACTTTAACACCGATTTTACCGAATGTTGTATCAGCTTCTGCAAAACCATAGTCAATGTCAGCTCTGATTGTCTGGAGCGGAATTGTGCCTTCGTGATACTGTTCTGTACGAGCAATTTCAGCACCGCCCAAACGACCTGAACAAGCAGCCTTAATACCCATAGCACCTGCTTTTGTTGTTCTTCCCATTGCCTGCTTCATAGCACGTCTGAAAGAAACTCTCTTTACGAGCTGTGCAGCGATGTTTTCAGCAACAAGCTGTGCACACATGTCAGGCTGTTTGATTTCAATAATGTTAATTGAAACGTTTTTGCCTGTCATTTTAACGATTGCCTGTTTTGTCTTTTCTATACCTTCACCTTTTTTGCCGATAATAAACGCAGGTTTAGCTGCATAGATGTTGATTTTAAGTCTGTTTGATGGTTTTTCAATTTCAACTTTTGCAACACCGGCATCAAAGTGAGTCTTTTTAAGATATTCTCTCACATTGTAATCTTCGACTAAGCTGTCGCCGAAGTTTTTTGAATCAGCATACCATTTGGAGTCCCAATCTTTGATAACGCCGACTCTGAGTCCGTGTGGATGTACCTTCTGACCCATTGTATTACCTCCTTACAAGATTATTGTCTTTCTTTAAGAACAATTGTAATATGACTAGTTCTTTTTCTGATTCTGAACGCTCTACCCTGAGCTCTTGGCATAATTCTCTTCAAAATCGGGCCGGGGTTAGCGAATACTTCTGCAACATACAACTTTTCAGCATCCATATTGTGGTTGTTGGTTGCATTTGCGATAGCTGAGTTTAACAGCTTTATAAGATATTCTGATGCAGCTTTCGGAGTATTGTTGATAATACCGATTGCTTCAGCAACAGACTTATTCCTGATTAAATCAATCACGATTTTCACTTTACGCGGTGAAATACGTGCATAACGAAGGACTGCTCTTGCTTCCATGTTATGCCCTCCTCTCTTACGTTACTAAATTATTTAACTCCAGATGTTTTTGCTCCGGCATGTCCCTTATAAGTTCTTGTGGGAGCAAATTCACCTAATTTATGACCAACCATGTCCTCAGTGATATATACCGGAACATGCTTTCTTCCGTCATGAACAGCGATTGTATGACCAATCATATCAGGGAAGATTGTTGAGCTTCTTGACCAGGTCTTTAAAACTCTTTTTTCGCCTGCTTCGTTCATTTCAACAATTCTTTTCAGGAGCTTTTCGTTCACGAAAGGGCCTTTTTTAACTGATCTACCCATGTTTTACCTCCATATATATTATTTACCGTTACGTCTTCTAACAATAAACATATCTGATTTTTTGTTTTTCTTTCTTGTCTTAAGACCAAGTGCAGGTTTACCCCAAGGAGTAACAGGACTTGGACGGCCGATAGGTGATTTACCTTCACCACCACCGTGCGGATGGTCATTCGGGTTCATAACAACACCACGGACTGTTGGACGGAAGCCCATATGTCTTTTTCTACCAGCTTTACCGATAGAAATATTTTCGTGATCCTGGTTACCAACTTCACCGATTGTAGCCTTACACTTAACGCTAACCATTCTAACTTCGCCTGATGGAAGTCTAACCTGAGCGTAAGCGCCTTCTTTAGCCATAAGCTGTGCTGAGTTACCTGCAGATCTAACCATCTGAGCACCACGGCCTGGCATAAGTTCGATATTGTGAATTAAAGTACCAACTGGGATATCTTTAATGAACAATGCGTTACCAGGTTTAATGTCAGCGCCTTCGCCTGAGATAACTTTATCGCCAACTTTAAGATTAAGAGGAGCGATGATGTATGTTCTTTCGCCATCAGCATATTCCAAGAGCGCGATATTAGCGCTTCTGTTTGGATCGTACTCGATTGCTATAACATTAGCTTCGATACCGTCTTTATTTCTCTTAAAGTCAATGATTCTGTACTTTCTTTTTACACCGCCGCCTCTGTGACGAACAGTGATTCTACCGTATGAGTTTCTTCCGGCTTTTTCTTTGATTGTTTCAACCAAATTTCTTTCAGGAGACTTTTTGGTAATTTCCTCAAATGTTGAAACGGTCATATTTCTTCTTGCCGGAGTAGTCGGGTTATATTTTTTTATAGCCATTTAATTTCAACTCCTTCATTTCAATTCATTCAATTAAGCCATTCCGTCAAAAAATTCAATTGCTTTGCTATCTGGTTTCAAAGTAACAATTGCTTTTTTCCAGTCATGTCTTTTACCAACATGAACACCCATTCTCTTAGTTTTGCCAAGATAGTTCATTGTGTTAACTTTAGCAACCTGTACTTTAAAAACCTGCTCAACAGCGATTTTAATATCCACTTTTGTTGCTTTTGCTGCAACTTCAAAGGTGTACTTTTTGTTTGCTATATCTTCCATTGAGTTTTCTGATATGATAGGTCTTCTTAAAATATCATGATACATCATATAGCATACACCTCCTCTAATTTCTTAACAGCATCCTGTGAAATAACAAGGCTGTCATATTTCAAAAGTTCATATACGTTAAGTTCGCCAACATAAGATGCTTTAACACCTTCGATGTTTCTTGCTGATTTGTATACGTTTTCGTTAATTTCGCTTGTTACGATGAGAGCTTTTGTAGCTCCAACGTTTCCAAGGAGGTTAACAACTTTCTTAGTTTTGATTTCATCAAGTGCTAATGTATCGATAACAAAAATCTTACTGTCAGCAACCTTTGAAGATAAAGCAGATTTTAAAGCAACAAGTTTCATCTTCTTGTTAATTGAATATCTGTAATCTCTTGGTTTTGGACCCAATGCGATACCGCCGTGAATCCACTGTGGTGAACGGATAGAACCCTGTCTAGCTCTGCCTGTTCCCTTCTGGCGCCAAGGCTTAATGCCGCCGCCTCTAACTTCTGCTCTTGTTTTTGTGCTCTGAGTACCCTGTCTCTGGTTAGCAAGATAGTTTTTAACAACTTCGTGCAAAACAGAACCGTTTACTTCAGCAGCAAACAAGCTTTCGTTTAACTCGATGGTTCCGATTTCTTTACCATCCATGTTATATAAAGCCACGTTAGGCATGTGTAACTTCCTCCTTCCTTAAAAACTTACGCTTTAACTGAGTTTTTAACTATTACTAATCCGCCTTTTGGTCCCGGAATTGCTCCGCGAACTAAAAGCAAGTTCTTTTCAACGTCAACATTTACAACGTCCAGATTCTGAATGGTAACTGTTTCGCAGCCCATATGACCGGCCATTTTCTTACCTTTGAATACTCTTGAAGGATCTGAACATGCACCGTTTGAACCGGCATGACGATGTACAGGACCTGTACCGTGAGTTTCTTTAAGTCTGTGTGCGTTGTAACGCTTGATTACACCGGCATATCCTTTACCTTTGCTTGTGCCTGTAACGTCGATTTTTTCGCCAGCTGCAAACACATCAACTTTAATTTCGTCACCGATGTTCATTGAGGCAGCATCCTCAAGTTTAAATTCTCTTAAAAATCTTTTGTAGCCAACGCCAGCTTTGTCAAAGTGACCTTTCAAAGGCTTTGAAACTTTTCTTTCTTCAATGTCTTTGTAGCCAATCTGAACTGCTTCGTAACCATCGTTGTCAACTGTCTTTTTCTGAACAACAACGCATGGGCCGGCTTCAACTACTGTAACTGGAATAAGTTTTCCAGCTTCGTCAAAAAGCTGAGTCATACCGAGCTTTTTGCCAAGTATTGCCTTTTTCATTATTTTTTCCTCCTTATGGTTATTGGTTCGCCCGTATTGCGAACATGACCCACTACCTTACCGGTTAGATGACCTTGATTTCAACATTAATTCCGGCAGGCAAATCAAGTTTACCTAAAGCTTCTGTGGTCTTCTGCTTAGGTGAGATCACATCAATAAGTCTTTTGTGTGTTCTCATTTCGAACTGCTCTCTGGAATCTTTGTACTTATGAACAGCTCTTAAGATTGTGATTATTTCCTTTTTAGTTGGAAGCGGGATAGGACCTGCAACCTCAGCGCCTGTTCTTTTAACAGTATCAACAATTTTTTCTGCTGACTGGTCAACTAACGCATGGTCATAACCTTTAATCTTGATTCTGATTTTCTTTTCTGATGCCATTTTTTATCCTCCTTTTCTTTTATATTCTTGCAACTGCCCCGGGTGTTTCATATCACACCACACATAGTTCTGCAGCATACAACTCGTATATCATACTATAAAAGTCTGAAAAAATCAAGTGTTTTTTTAAATTTTTCTTGTTTTTTTTCAAATTTTTTCAAAATGGCTATGTATAAAGGAAAACCCGCACCTTTTCTTATGAAAAGCTACGGATTTCTTCCTATATAATATATCGCACGTCAAACAACTAAAACCACAATATTTAGTTTCTTTCTATAATATTTTACGTTTAACTACTTTTTTATCTGGCATAAATATTTTCAAAGCTTACACCTTCACAGCACTGAAGATAAATTGTCTGCCTTTGGCTGCCCTTGCCATTATCTAAGCAAATATTTTTAAACTTGACATTTTTGACAAAATGTCCTTCTTCGTCAAATCCCGCAACTTCAATTGCTTCACACGGGGTAAGTGCACCATCATCTTCCTGTTTTACAGCAGAAATTTTGATGTTTTCAAACAAGCAATTTTCAAAAACAGGCGGGACTTTTGAACCCTCACCGTCATCATTATAAGGAACGGAATGGAAAATAATTCTTCCAACCTCGCAATTTCTCACGCTTACGTTTCTAACATATCCGCCACGTTTTCTTGTTCCCTTTATTTCAACGCCAAACATTGAATTATTGACATCGCAATTCCATATTTTAACGTCGTTAATTCCTCCCGACATTTCACTTCCTATTGTAATTCCGTGCCCTGAGTGACTGATGCAATCAAAAACTCTTATGTGCTCACTTGGTTTGTTTATTATATTTCCCTCAGGATTTTTGCCCGACTTTATTGCAACAGAATCATCACCAGTGTAAAACTCTGAGCCAAAAAGTGTGCAATTAGTTGACGAGTCAGGATCCCACCCGTCACCATTGTGAACATTTTTGGAATGAAACTCACATCCATATGTAACAATGTTATCAGAATAAATCATATGAACATTCCAGCACGGGCCGTATGCAATTGTAACACCTGAAATCTCAACATTTTTTGCACAGCTTATATTAACAAGTCTTGGTCTTGCTCTTCCAGGGATTGTCCAAGAAGTTTCACACTCTTTTATTTCATCTCCCATTTTGGCAAGTTCATCCTTCATAAGTTCAAATTCAAGCGCAATAACATTGTCAGAAAGCTCTCTTCCGCCTCCGCAAATCATTCCCTCGCCTGTAATTTTCACATTTTGGCATGTTACTCCCTTTGCTCTGTCAAGCTCGCCGATATTAAGCAGTGCAGCATAGCACATCATTTCAATGCCCTCAAAACGGCTTTTAATTTTGGGTGTGTAATCTTCAACACAAGTTGTTCCATGAAGAATTGCGCCCTTTTCAAGATAAAGCTCCATATCTGAGTGAAGATAAAGCGAACCTGTCATAAAATCCCCCTCAGGAATATAAACACATTCTCCCGCTTTACAATCATTAATCGCCTGCTGGATAGCCCTTGTATTCAAAGTTTTTCCATCACCTGTTGCATTATATGGAGGTTTGGATATGTCGATCCTGTTTTTTTCAGGTTGGAGTTTAGCTGTAATTTTGCCAACACCCAAAACTTCAAATCTATACTCTGGCCCCCTGTTTAAATCCTGTGTCTTAAAATGACATTTTTCGGTCTGACCTATTTCTTCACCATTTAAAAGCACTGTGAATTTATCACCTGCTTTATAGTTGTCCGGCAAATCCCAATATAAAACAACCGAATTTTTGTGTGTAATATAATTCATAAAATCCCCCTATTTAAGCAAGAATAAAGCGCATTTCTTATAAGATTTTGTGTTTCTAGACTCCAACCATACATCTGCTGTAAATATGTAAGTGAAAGCTTGTTTTTAGTGTCAATGAGTGCAAAAGCCCCAGCTGCACCATCCCATCCGAACTCACCTACAGGGCTCAAAGAACCACTTGATGCCGGATCTAAATGAGTGCGAACCCCAAGTCCGTAGCCATAACCTTTTCTTAATTTGTCAAAATCCTCCAATGCCTTTCCACCAATCTGATTTGTACCCATAAGTTCCACAAGTTCTTCAGAAAGAACTCTATTGCCGTTTTTACCAACCCCACCGCAAGCTAACGCATCTAAAAACAAGGCATAATCCTCTGTTGTGGAAACAAGACCTGCTCCACCGCTTTGATATTCATCTGTAATCCTGAACCAGTTGCCCTGTTCAACTTTTTTTACAATTCCGTTCTCTTTGCGGTATTTTACCATAACTCTTTCATCGGTTGACACATCAAAAGATGTGTTTTTCATACCAAGCGGTTCAAACACATTTTCTTTCATATAATCGCCAAACTTTTTGCCCGAAACTACTTCAATTATAGCCCCCAGCACATCGTGACAAAGGCTGTAGCGAAATCTTGTTCCTGGTTCAAAACCGAGCACAGTTTGAGAAAATGTTTTTACAATTTCTCTGGTGCTTTTAACACCGCTTGAAACTGCATTTTGAATATAATCTGAACCAATGGCATAATCAAGCCCCGCCGACATGGTAAAAAGGTGCTTTATGGTAATTTGATTTTTGGCAAACCCAGTGAAATCGCTTTTTATCTGTTTCTCCTCGCCTGTACCTGTCATAACTTTAGTTCCGTCATCAAAATCATGCTCCGATATTTTCATTTTTTCAAACTCGGGAAGAAATTTAAAAATTTCATCATCAAGTGAAATTTTGCCTTTTTCCACAAGTTGAAGAGCACAAACGCAGGTAATCAGCTTGGTCATGGAATAAATATCGTAAAGTTCATTGCCTTGCATTTTTCTCTTATTCTCAATGTCTGAAAAACCTCTGGTGTACCTAAAAACTTCTTTGTGATCATAATTTACAATTACATCAAGTCCCGGAACATTATGTTCATCAATCAGCTTGTCCATGCAGGTTTTAAGATTTGTAAAATCCATAATTTATAATTTCTCCTTTGCTATACCCTTCTCGCATTTAATGCAATCAGTCCTCACGAGTTAAGGCTTAATATATTAATTTTTTATTTCCTATTAGAACTTTATTTCTCCATTTTCGATATCAAAAATCACTTTAGCTATTGCGCTTTCTTGGTTGCTTACCGTGATGTAATTGGCAACTTTTTTTACTTTTTCACACGCATTTGAAACAGCAACACCGATATCTGCAGCTTCAAGCATTAAAACATCGTTATCGTAATCGCCGATTGCAATGGTTTTAACTGCACCTGTAAAAGCTGCAATTTCTTTAAGACCATTCCCTTTATTGACGCCTTTAGGGAGAATTTCATAAAGTGTTTTTTCAGAACGACAACAATCAAATTCATCAAAAAGTTGGTGGTTTTCTAAAAACTTCTTTACCTTGTTAAGATTATCCTCATTTGAATCAACCAAAAGCACTTTTGCTACAGGCTCTGTTATGTCATTATAGTGGCAAGTAAGGTGTGGCAAGTTTGTCATTTTTCTATATTGCCTTACAGCATCGTTTTCTCTGTAAAAATAAACATTTTCATAACAAACTATCTGAATTCCCACCTCTGGTACTATTTCTTCAACCTCTTGGATAATCTCTCTCCATCTGTCTGAAATAGCAGTTTTAAAAATATACTCATTTCTACAATAGTCAAAAAGTGCTCCGCCATTAATACACCCTGCAGGTGCATTTGGCTTTATCATATTATAAACATCGGTAGCAAGAAAAGCAATACGCCCTGTTATAAATGTAAAAATTCCACCCTCAGATTTAAAATAATCAATCGCTTTTATGTTTTCTTCTGAAATGGTTTTGTCATTTTTAAAAAGTGTCCCATCCAAATCGGTGCAAATTAAAATTCCTTCAAACTTCCCCATTCTGCCACCTAGCCATTTTTTTGTTTTCTTTAAACTTTATTTTATCACACATTACTACAATTTGCAACGCAAAGAATAAAAAAAGAAGAACACTATCGTGTTCTTCTTTGGTACACCATCGGGGGCTCGAACCCCGGACACCCTGATTAAGAGTCAGGTGCTCTACCAACTGAGCTAATGGTGCATGTTAAAGCGTATCGCCCTCACGAAATGGTATTATATCACAATATTTTTATTTTGTAAAGATGTTTTTGTAAATTTTTCGCTCTATAAAGTTATTTTCCAGAAAACTCTTTACCGTTTATAAGATAATCTATTGATACATTAAAATATGCCGACAGTTTTCTTAACATATCGATACTCGGCTCACGTCTTCCCGTTTCATAATGCGAAAGTGCTTCGCGTGAAATATTTAAATCCATAGCAACCTTAAGCTGATTTAAGTTTCTTTCCTGCCTTACTTTCTTTAACCCGATCATCAAAACACCTCTTGACATTATTGTAACAATTTGTTACATTTAATATGTTACGTTGTGTAACTTTCAACATATTGTTGACTTTAATAATCTCATAAACTATAATTTATTTATCTTACTTTACGAGGTGAATTATGGATATAAATAAAACTTGTTGTTTCACAGGAAAACGGCCTCAGAGTTTTTCTTTCAAATTTGATGAAACGGACAATGATTGCGTAAACTTAAAAAACAAACTATATGACAAAATTGAACTTGCAATTATGGCAGGATATAGAAACTTTATAACAGGAATGGCTCTAGGCGTTGACACCTGGGCCGCCGAGGCGGTATTGGAACTCAAAAGTAACTACCCACAAATCAAACTTATATGTGCAATCCCCTACAAAGACCAGCCTGTTTCCTGGACATTTGACCAGCAAAAACGATATAAAAACATATTAAAACAAAGTGACGAACAAATTATCCTTGACTCACAAAACTCGAAAGAGGCCTACTTTGCCAGAAACAGATATATGGTTGATAATTCTTCCCTTGTTATTGCCATATGCGATAATCCACCAACAGGGGGCACTGCATACACAATCCGCTACGCAAAAAGTCTTAACAAAAAAATAGTTATAATCAATTTTTAAGCGACTTTCCAAGTCGCTTTATTTTTCTTAAAACTGTTGTATACTTTTATCAGGTGATTAAAATGGTAAAAGCAAATTTTAAAACAAACGCATTAAGAATTTTAGAAACAAACAATATAGACTATGTTATGCACACTTATGAATGCAAAGATTTTTTGGATGGAACTGAAATTGCACGAATAACAGGCATGCCACAAAATATGGTTTTTAAAACCATAGTATGCGTTGGCGCATCAAAGCAACATTTTGTTTTTGTAGTTCCCGTAGCAAAAGAGCTTGACCTTAAAGCGTGTGCACGGGTTGTAGGTGAAAAAAGCATTGAGCTTATCAAACTTTCCGACATTACAAAAATCACAGGCTATATCAGGGGCGGGTGTTCGCCTGTTGGTATGAAAAAACCGTTTAAAACAGTTATTGACTCAAGCTGTCTTGAGCTGTCTACAATGCTGGTAAGCGCGGGAAAACCGGGATATCAAATGGAACTTAATCCATCTGACCTTATTAAACTAACCAACAGCGATACAGAAAGTATCACTTTATAAAATTTATGGAAATTTGGTGAAAAATATTGAAATAGCTCACTTTTTCTGTTATTATTAGAATAGCGAGGTGTGCTATGAAAATAATAAAACCACTAGTTTTGGCAATAGTAATTATTTTAAATATATTTACCCCTGTTTTAGCAGACAGGGCTATTACTTTAGAAGTAAACGGCGAAGCAGTTAAAACAGACACTGCACCCATTATTGAAAACGGAAGAACGCTTATCCCTGCAAGAGCAGTGTTTGAGGATTTGGGAGCCACAGTGTCATGGGAGCCTGCTACAAAATGTGTTACAATTAAATATGACACCACAGTGATAATGCTCTTTGCAGAAAAAACAATATCTGTTGTAAACACTGACATCAAAAATCTTGACGTTCCTGCAAAAATCGTTAACGGTAGAACCCTTATTCCTGTAAGATTTGTTGCAACCGAGCTTAATATGCAGGTAAGCTGGAACGATACCACCTCTACCGTTTCAATAGTAGGTAAAGACATAACTCCACTACCTGAGCCAGAACCTGAACCAACTCCCGAACCGGAGCCGGAACCTGACATACCCCAACTTGAAAATGAGCATCTTTTGTCAGAAATTTCAGTAAGAGACACAAGCACTCAAACAACAATTACATTAAGCGGTGTATCAAGCATTACCCCCTCTGTTCTAAAACTTGAAAATCCCGCAAGAATTGTTTTTGACTTTAAAAACTGCTCACTTATGGGTAACGCTTCTACATACAAAAGTGAAAACCCTAATATTTCAAGTATAAGAAGCGGTCAGTTCTCAGAAAATACAACGAGAATTGTTATAGACTTAAAAGAATTTGCAAACTACACTCTTTCAAAGTCAGGCAAAAATCTTGTTATTACTTTTAAAAATAATACTACAGCAGGCAGTGACATTTCAGAGGCTGGCTCATATGTAAGCCACTTAACCCTTAAAGATTCTGCCAAAGACAAGCTTTTGTTTATCGACCCCGGTCATGGCGGAAGCGAAGTCGGCACAATAGGGAAATGGAACGGCAAAGATATTTACGAAAAAGATGTTAATATCAAACTTGCTCTCTTAGTAAATGAAATGCTTATAAATAATGGAGTTAACACCTATATGGTAAGGACAGATGATGAAGCCATCTCAGTATCCCGCCGTCCTGAAATAGCAAACGAAATGGGTGCACATTTCTATATGTCACTCCATAACAACGCGGCAGAAAGCAGCGATGCCAACGGTGTACAAATTTGCTACGCATCATCCACTGCAGAATTTTCTGATATTACAAACCGCGAAATTTCAGGAATTTTTTATAACAACATCGCATCCCTTGGTTTAAGAAAAGCAGGACTTTTGGATAATCCACGTTACATTGTTATATACAAGGCGAATATGCCTTCAATCATTGTAGAAAGTGCATTTATGTCAAACCAAAGTGACCTTGCACTTTTAATGGACGATGAATTTATAATAAAACTTGCACAAAAGATTTGCGATTCTGCAATTGAAGTGATGAACAAATCAGCAAAATCAGATATTATGCTCCCTGTTTCGGAAACTTCACTTGAAATATAGGTCATAAATTAATAGTAATCACAACTCCCCTTAAAAAGTCATATATTGGCTTTAAAGGGGAGTTTTTATGTATAAAATTTCTGATTATAAAATTCTGGCAACCTCAGGACACCTCCCTAAAGAAACCATCGACTACGGAGTAAAAATGCTTGGGGTTACGTATGAATGGCACGAAACAATGGGGGAAGGCATAAAGGTTGGCATAATTGATACCGGAATAGATCTGGACCACGAGGATTTAAGGGGAAGAATAAAAGAATATATTAACTTTACCTCTAAAGATGAAAAAGATGTAAAAGACACAAACGGTCATGGAACACACGTGGCAGGAACAATATGTGCAAATAAAAACGGAATAGGCATTGTGGGAGCTGCACCAAAATGCGACCTTTATGTTGCAAAAGCTTTTAATGAGAAAGGTAACGCAGAAACAGAAAGCATTATCAAAAGCTTTGACTGGCTTATTTCAAAAAAAGTACACGTTATAAATATGTCATTTTCAGCAGACAAACCCAACGAATATGAGAAAATGATGATAAGAAAATGCTATGAAAATGGAATTATTTTGGTAGGCGCTGCAGGCAATGATGGTGGCAATGATGATGAAGACACCATAGGATATCCGGCAAAATATGATAAGGTAATAGCAGTAACCGCAGTTGATATGAATTTAAACAGAGCGCCTTTTTCTTCACAGGGGCAAAAGGCTCAAGTTGCAGCTGCAGGCACAAATATTCTTTCAACCTACAAAAATAACACTTATGCGGTTTTAAGCGGGACTTCAATGGCAACGCCTTTAATTTCAGGTGCAGCCGCAATTCTTCAGGGTAAATCTAAAATACGCTTTGGTCGATTTTTAACCCCTGATGAGCTTAGCCTTGTTATGAACATTTATGCCGATGATTTGGGTTTTTACGGCAAAGACAACCAGCTTGGCTACGGGCTTTTTTCTTTTGGAAGATTTTTTGTGTAATATTGACTATCATCACCAACTGTGATATAATGAAAAAAAACGAAAAAAGGTGATAAAAATGGCAATTTACCCAATTTTCCCGGGTGGAAAAAGAAGAGCATTTACTTTAAGTTTTGACGATGGATGGCCACAGGATAGACCTCTTATTGCACTTATGAACAAATATGGTGTAAAAGGCACATTCAACTTAAACAGCGGTGAAAAGAAATTCACCAGCATGAAAGATGCAAAAGAGCTATACGCAGGTCACGAAGTTGCAGTACATTGCCTTACTCACGCTTATCTTGACAGGGTAGCACCTCAGACTGCTACATACGAAGTAATTAAAGACAGAGAAAATCTTGAACGCGTTTTTGGAAAGACCGTAAGAGGGTTTGCATATCCATATACTGCATACAACAGTAAAACTCCCGCTCTTTTGGAAAACTGCGGAATCAAGTATGCAAGAACCGCCGTTCAGTCTGAAAAATTTTCGCTTCCAAATGATTGGTATTATCTCAATCCGACCTGTTCTGTTTTAAACCCGAAAATTATGGAGCTTTGTGACGGTTTCTTAGCATATAACCCGCCCTTGTTTAACCAATGCACTATGTTCTATATTTATGGTCATGCTTATGAATTAGACAGAGACAACAACTGGGAAGTAATGGAAAATATTTTCAAAAAAGTAACTGCGTGTGATGATATATGGCTTGCTACAAACATTGAAATTTGCGACTACATTTCTGCATTTAAAAGTCTTATTATGTCGGTTGACAGTAATTATATCTATAACCCTACCGCAACCACACTCTCGCTCATTTACAGCGATCAGGACTTTATAAATAGCGGTATTACATTAGAAATCAAACCAGGTGAAGAAATATATTTAAATAAACTATAATTAAAAGGTTGTAAAACGTAAAGTTTTACAACCTTTTTTACTTGCTTTTTATTCCAATTCAAATGCACCAGTATAAAGCTGATAGTATTTGCCCTTTTGCGCAATTAATTCCTCGTGGTTACCGCGCTCTATTATTCTTCCCTGCTCCAATACCATAATAACATCTGCATTTTGAACAGTTGAAAGTCGATGGGCGATAATAAATACCGTTCTGCCGTTCATAAGCTTTTGCATACCGCTTTGAACAATTGCCTCGGTTCTTGTGTCAATGCTTGATGTTGCCTCATCCAAAATCATAACAGGAGCATCTGCTACCGCAGCCCTTGCGATAGCTAAAAGCTGACGCTGACCTTGTGAAAGCCCCAAGCCGTCACCTGAAAGATGTGTGTTATACCCTTGTGGAAGCATATTTATAAAACCATCTGCATTTGCAAGGCGTGCTGCCGCATAAACTTCTTCATCTGTAGCATCAAGTTTTCCGTACCTAATGTTTTCCATAACTGTACCGGTAAACAGATTTGTATCCTGAAGCACAATACCAAGTGAACGTCTTAAATCTCTCTTTTTGATTTTATTAATGTTAATATCGTCGTATCTTATCTTGCCATCTGCCAAATCATAAAATCTGTTTATAAGATTAGTGATGGTGGTTTTCCCAGCCCCGGTTGCACCTACAAATGCAACTGTCTGGCCCGGCTTTGCATAAATAGAAACATTTTTCAGCACAACTTTTTCCTCTGTGTAGCCAAAGTCCACATCATAAAATCTTACGTCACCTTTAAGTTCCTTATATGTTATGCTTCCGTCTTCGTGAGGATGTTTCCACGCCCAGATGCCTGTTCTTTTTTCAGTTTCTGTCAAATTTTCGCCGTCATATTTTGCATTAACCAAAGTTACATATCCGTCATCTGCTTCAGGCTCTTGGTCCATTACTTCAAAAATTCTTTCAGCACCTGCAAGTGCCATTACAACAGAATTAATCTGCTGTGATATCTGTGTAACTGTCATTGAAAAGTTTTTGCTCAGTTGCAAAAAAGTCGCAATTACACCAACTGTTACCCCACCAACATTATAAATTGCAAAAAGTCCTCCGATAACTGCAATTAAAACATACTGAAGATGGCCTAAATTGCCCATAATAGGCATTAAAATATTTGCATAAGTGTTAGCTTTTGTTGCATTTTGGCAAAGCTCTTCGTTGAGCATTTCCATTTTTTGTTTAGCTTCATTTTCATGGCAGAAAACCTTAACCACCTTTTGCCCGTGAATTGTTTCTTCAATATATCCATTAAGCTTACCTATGGTTTTTTGTTGTGCCGCAAAGTTTTTGCCGCTTCTGCGTCCCACAGTACCTGCAATTTTAGTCATAAAAAAGATAAACACAAGCACAAATAAAGTTAAATATATGCTTTTTGACACCATAGCGCAAAATACCGAAACAATAGTAATTAATGATGAAAACATCTGAGGAATACTCTGAGAAATAAGCTGACGGAGTGTGTCGGCATCATTTGTGTAATGGCTCATAATATCGCCGTGTGAATGAGTATCAAAATACTTGATGGGGAGCGTTTGCATGTGCGAGAACATATCATCTCTCACTTTTTTAAGCGTACCTTGCGTAATTGTAACCATAAATCTGTTATATGCAAAAGTTGCAATAAGACCTATGAAATAAATAACCGCCATCATTAAAATTGCTTTTAAAAGTCCGCCAAACACTGGGTTTTGCATGCGTGTTAAGGGAACAATGTAGTCGTCAATCAAAACACCTGTAAACATAGAGCCTGCAACACCTGTAAGTGCGCTTACAACTATTCCTACTATAACTCCGATAAACTTAAACCTGTTCTCTTTTATAATTATTCCAAGAAGTCTTTTTAATGTCTTTTTAGGGTTTTTAGCTTTTTTGCCATGCATCATTCTGCCTCTCGGTCCTCTAGGCATCGGTCCCATCGCTTAATCCCCCTTTACTTTGAGATTCGTACACCTGCTTGTATATTTCGTTAGTTTTAATTAGCACGTCGTGTGTGCCGAATGCTGAAATTTTTCCGCCATCAATAACAATAATTTTATCTGCATCCATAACAGATGAAATTCTTTGGGCAATAATAAGCTTGGTTGTACTTGGGATTGCCTCCTTGAATGCTTTTCTTAAGGCTGCATCTGTCCTTGTGTCAACCGCACTTGTTGAGTCATCTAAAATTAAGATTTTAGGATTTTTCAAAAGCGCACGGGCAATACAAAGTCTTTGTTTTTGTCCGCCCGACACATTGCTTCCTCCCTGTTCGATAAAAGTATCATATTTATCAGGAAACGAATTTATAAACTCATCTGCCTGAGCAAGACGGCAGGCATTTACAATTTCTTCATCAGTTGCCTCTTTGTTACCCCATCTTAAATTCTCTTTTATTGTACCTGAAAAAAGTACGTTTTTCTGCAAAACAACAGAAACCGCATCGCGAAGAACGGCAATATCATAATCTCTTACGTCTACTCCGCCAACCTTAACGCTTCCTTCGGTTGCGTCATAAAGTCTTGAAATAAGCTGAACAAGGCTTGATTTTCCGCTTCCCGTTTCACCTAAAATGCCAATTGTTTCTCCGCTTTTAATGTTTAAGTTAATGTTTTGCAAACAATTTTTGTTTTCAGAATATCCAAAATGTACATTTTCAAATGTAATATCACCTGATTTTACTTCCATAACAGGATTTTCAGGATTTTTAATATCAGGTTCCTCTTTTATAACTTCAACAATTCTTTTAGCTGATGCCTTTGACATGGTAATCATAACAAATATCATTGAAAGCATCATAAGGCTGTGAAGAATTTGCATTACATAGGAAATAAGTGTTACAAGCTTACCTGTTGTAAAAACGTCACTTACAATTAAGTGTGCACCAAACCACGAAATCAAAAGCATGGCCGTATACACGCAAAATTGCATTAAAGGCGCATTGTATGCTAAAAGCTTATCCGCATTTGAAAAGCCCTGATACATTCCCTCTGAGGCATCAAAAAACTTATCTTTTTCGTATTCTTCTCTTACATAAGCCTTAACAACACGGATACCTCTTAAATTCTCCTGAACGATTGTGTTTAACTTATCATAAATTTTAAAAACTCTTTCAAAAATAGGGTGAGCATTTGTCATAATAAGATAAAGTCCTATACCTAAAACAGGAAGAATTGCAAGAAAAATTAAAGAAAGCTTAGTGTGTACCGAAAACGCCATAACCAAAGAAGTTACCATCATAATCGGCGAACGCACCGCAACACGTATAATCATCTGATAAGAGTTTTGAATATTTGTAACATCAGTTGTCATTCTTGTGACTAAGCTTGCCGTTGAAAACTTATCAATGTTTTTAAAAGAGTAGTCCTGAATTTTAAAAAACATTTTCTTTCTTAAATTTTTCGCAAAACCCGCTGATGCAATCGCTGCATATTTTCCTGAAAGTGCACCGCAAACAAGTGATAAAAGCGCCAAAAACGTCAAAACTGCACCTGTCACCGTTACAACCTTCATATTTCCTTTATTTATGCCCTCGTCAATAATAGTTGCCATCAAAAATGGAATTAAAACCTCCAGTATAACCTCTCCTGTTATGAAAAGAGGTGATAAAATTGACGGCAATTTATACTTACCTATGCATTTTGAAAGTTCCTTTATCATACTGCCTCCAAACATTTTATTAACTATAAAATTATACACCTTTAAAATAATAAAGTCAATTTTTTTAAAAAAAGAACGGCTTTTTCACAAAAATTTCATCATTTGAAATCTCCTGAAAAAGCCAAAATTTATTTATTCAAATTCCTTTTAAATGCATCCAAACATGTTTCATTTTCATTCAACCAATAAGAACGGGCAACATTTCCGTTTTCATCGTAGTCAGCGCTTGAAAACCAGAAAGCCATTTTAATTTGCGGATAATTCTTAATTGAAACAAACATATTTTCAATCCACTTTGCTTTATCTCCGCCAATTCCTGACGATGCAAATTCAGTTATTATCCAGGGGAATTTACCATATGTTTTTTGGCTCGACTTTACAATTTCAGAATAAATTTCGTCGAACTCTTCCCATTTTTCCATATATTTTTCTTCATAGTATGTCCCTGTATTGTAGCCTGTTACTCCGAAAATATGCACATATCCGTTACCCGGGTAATAAGCAGTGCTCGAATTAAAGCCCATTGTAGGAAAGCTTTGGTCGTTAGGATTAAATACCCATATAGCATTGTTTACTCCTACCTTTTCAAAGATGTCGTAAATTCTTCTCCATACGCTGACAAATATTTCAGGGTCATTTAAAGTTACGTTTCCCCCGTAAGTAGTCCAATCAGAATTCATTTCATTATTAAGCCTGAACAAAAACGGGTGCTCAAATTCTTTTAAACTTTGAGCCAACGCCATAATCTCGTCGTCCTTTTTCCCGTCAATAATATCAAACATTATGTTATAACTGTCAAGATCTTGATTCATAACGGTTGAAGTCTGTAAAGTAAGTTCAATTATTTTTCCATCATCATACGCCTTTTTCATACCCTCAATCGGTGCATTTTGCCCTAAATACATATACTCCAAAACGCCTGAGAATTTATGGTTTATTTCTTTTTCAATCGTTTTGATTTCTTCAAAATCACTGTTTGTAACAGCCCACGGAACAAAAATGCCCCATTTTACATCGCTTGAATTTTTAATTTCATCATATAGCTTTTTAGTTTCTTCCGACCAGTTTTTATTCTGAATAGGTTTAAAATCAGTAAAGATGCCCGATTTACCCTTAATTTCAATGCCATCCGTAAATGAGTATAAAGTTTTGTAAATCTGCTCCTTCAGATTTTCATCATACTTATCCGTTTTAAATAAAATTCTGTAAAAATGCCTTGTACCTGTGTAGATAATACACTGTGCATAGGTGTTGTACTTAACTTCACTGCCAGGAGCCTTAGTTCTTGACAAAACCGAAATCTGCATCCAGTAGTCCCCTATTTTTTCCATAGCATTTTTGTGAATTTCAATTCTGTTATGCTCAGCAAATTTTTCATTTAAAAAATACTTATTCAAAGACTCATCAACAAACTGTTTTGTATCAAGGTATGGTGAAAACTCCTTTGAAACAGTGATTGTCATATCCTTTTGGATGGCTGTAAAATAGTCGCTGTCTTTTGTAAAATCAAACTTTGTATCATTGGAAAACTCTAATGCATATCCCCTTGAATGATTTATTACATAAGTTTTTTCTTTTGTTTTCTGAATTTCTTTAAAATCCACTTTGTTTATATCAACGTTATTTAAGCTGTGCACTTTCTTGGCATCTGCATAGTAAAAAATCACAGGCTTTGACTCAGGTAAAATAGGCAAAAGCGCTGTTTTTAGACAGTTTTTAAATGCAGGTGAAATTTTTGCGCCTAAAATAAGACAGATAAAAACTGCCGCCAGTAATATGCAAATTTTAAAAAGTTTTTTCTTCATAACGTACTCCTGAAACACTTTTTCTCTATTGTATCACAAAGCAGGTACTTTGTCTATTGTTTTTGAGTTCCGTAGCTTCCTGTTACAGGGTCTTTAAAAAGATTAATCATTGGAGGATTGGTTGTAAAGGTTACAAAAAGCACAGCAATTACTATAAATGCAATCAAAGACGGCAATGTAAGCGTTACTCTTATACCGCCTGATAAAAGTCTGTAGCTTATATAAAACGAAAATGCCGCAGCGATAACAAAAATAGCAATGTTTAAAAAGTCAACGTTTTGTCCCAAAACACCTGTGTATGTGTAAAAAAGCACCACAATCAAAACAAGCCCCGAAAGCACTCCTACAAGCTTTGAAAAAACAAATCCCTTGTAGTTTTTCCCGATAAAAAACCACTCTATAATCATAAAAACAACACATGGAAAAAACAAAAGTTTTAAATGCTCCCATGTACTTTCATTGGTCGCAAAAAATTTTCCGATAATCTCATTTTGCCCTGTTAAATCATACAAAAAATGTCCAAGTGTACCAAGTGCGACAACAAAGAAAAAACCTGCTATTTCCCACTTCTTTAAAATTTTAGTCATAAAATTACCACCTTTCTGTAGTAATTATATACACAAAAAAGTGGTTTTATTAAAAAAGAGAGACCTTAGCCCCTCTTTTTAACTATACTTGCCAATATATCTTTTTCAAATTTACCTGTTTTTTCTAAAAAAAATATAGCTAAAAACCATACTACCATTAATAAAAACCCAAAAAGCACAGAAATGCTTTCCGAAAAACCTACATTTTGAAACAATATAGCAGACAATATCAAAATACAAACAGGAACTCCGTAAACAAGCAATGTTGCCTTCAAGCCCTTTGAAGTAGGCACGCTTAAAACAACACTGTCGCCAACATTTGCACCAATTGTATTTTTTGCCGTGATTTTTGTTTTTGCTCCGCCGCACATACCGCAAGATGAACAATTTTCACCGCACATACTTCCCCTTTGTATTAAAACAACTGCTAAATCGCCTTTTATACTTTCAATCCTGCCAAATGCCTGTTCCATAATTCACCTTTAAAATTGTTTTGCCATATTAATCATTTCTTCAGCAGCACCCCTTGTGCTTTCTGTAATAACGCTGCCACTCATAATTCTAGCAATTTCATCTATTCTTTGTGTATCTGACAAAAGATTTATTTCAGAATAAGTATTTCCGTTTTCAACCTTTTTGGAAATAAGGTAGTGGTTATCTGCAAAACTTGCAATTTGCGCCAAGTGAGTTATAACAATAACCTGCTTGTCCTTTGAAATGCTTCTAAGCTTTTCTGCAATTTTCTGCGCCGCGCTTCCACCGACACCTACGTCAACCTCGTCAAAAATCATAGTTGAAACGCTGTCTTTTCCTGAAAGCACAACTTTTAATGCTAAAATAATTCTTGAAAGTTCACCGCCTGATGCGATTTTGTTAAGCGGTTTTAAAGGCTCACCTGGGTTTGTTGAAATTAAAAACTGAATATCGTTAAAGCCGCGTCTTGAAAATTCGCATCTTGAAATCTTGGTGTCAAACTCAACCTTTTCCATCTCAAGGTCTTTTAGCTGATTTGCTACCTCTTTTTTAAGTTTTTCTGCTGAAAGTTTTCTTGCCGCTTCAATTTTTACTGCTTTCTTTGTAAGCTCAAGCTCTAACTTTTCTGCTTTTTCTTTAAGAGCCTTTTTATTTTCTGTACTGTTTTCAATAGCTGAAAGTTCATCTGTAAGTTCTTCTTTTTTGCTTAAAATGTCTTCAATTTCTCCCCCATATTTCCTTTTAAGGCGGTTAATTACATCTATTCTTGACTCAACAAAGTTAATATCTATTTCTGCAAAGTCATCATCATTTTTAAGGTCGTAAACTGTTTCCTTTATATCTTCAAGCTCACTTAAAATGTCTTTTATTTTCTCTGAAATTTTTTCTGCTCTGGGTTCAAACTTTGCAAGGTCATCTAAACCTTTCTGTGCAGATTTCACTAAAGAGCACGCACCATCAAAATCTTCCGAGCCCGCCAAGGCATAATAGCTTTTGTTAACGCTTTCTTCAAACTTTTCATTGTTCAAAAATCTTTGTCTTTGGGTTAAAAGTTCTTCATCTTCTCCTAGAGTAAGATTTGCCTGCTCGATTTCATTTATCTGAAACTCTAAAAATTCTTTCCTTTGCTCTTTTTGTTCTTCATCCTGGTCTGTTTGCTTTAAAAGATTTTGCGTTTTTACAAACTCGTCAAAAATGCTTTGATATTCTTCAATTTCATCTGAAAGAGAAGCAAAACTGTCTAAAAAAAGGCCGTGGAATTTAGTGTCTAAAATGCTTTGATTATCGTTTTGACCATGAATATTGATAATTTTAGAGCAAACATCTTTTAATACGTGGGTAGTTGAAATTCTCCCGTTAATTCTTACTGTGCTTCTGCCGTCTTTGGTAATTTCTCTGCTTAATACAAGCGGCTCACCCTCGAAAGCGTCAATTCCGTTTTGCGATAAAATTTCAAGTGCCTCTTTATTTTCAGTATAAACCACACCTTCAACAAAAGCCTTGTCTTTACCACTTTTAACAAGCTCACGTGAACTTCTTTCGCCTGTTAAGAGATTAATAGAGTCAATGATAATAGACTTTCCCGCACCAGTCTGACCTGTAAGTGCAAGAAAGCCGTTTTCAAGCTCTATGTCTACGTTATCCATAATGGCTATGTTTTCAATGTGTAAATGGCTGAGCATTACTTTAATACCTCTTCTATTTTTCGAATGAGTCTGTTAGCATCCGAATCATCAGGAACTACTGCAAAAATGGTATCATCCCCTGCAATAACTCCAACTATTTTTTCAAAATTCATTGACTCTAAAGCACTTGCACACCCCTGTGCTGAACCTGCCAGAGTTTTAATAACAACAATATTTTTCGCACTTTCAACGCTTAAAATAACATGCTTTAAAAGCTGAACGTTTCTTGACATAATTGAAGCATGGTTTTCATTTCTTGACATTGCATATCTGTAGTTATCGTCGTAGTCAGAAACCTTAACAAGCCTTAATTCTTTTATATCTCTTGAAACTGTGGCCTGCGTAACATCAAAACCCTCATCCAACAAAAGCTGAGTAAGCTGACCTTGTGTTTCTATTACATTTTCACTGATAAGTCTCAAAATTTCGTCATGTCTTCTCTTTTTGGACATTTTTATTCCTCCAAAATTATTTTCTCTCCGAAAGTTTTTGATGAAGCACATCAAAAAAGCTTCTCTTTCCAAACCTTATAAGCTTTGCGCATCTTTCTTCTTTTGTAACTGTAACAACATCACCGCTTTTAAGCTCAATGCCGCGCTCCCCGTCGCACATAACCACAACATCTTCACTGTGGTAAATATCAACGCTTATATCCACTGTGCTTTTATCTGAAATAACCATTGGTCTTGAAGTTACGGTGTGTGCACAAATGGGTGTTATAATCATAACATCAAGGTTTGGTGCTACAACCGGTCCTCCCGCCGACAACGAATATGCGGTCGAACCTGTAGGTGTTGCAATCACTATGCCGTCTGCATAATAGTCACTTACGTATTTGTTATCAACACTAAGTTTAAGATGTGTCATTTTTGAGATAACACCGCGCGAAACTGCAACATCATTTAATGCAGTTGATTTGAAAATCTCTTCACCGTTTCTTGAAACACTTACATGCAGCATAATTCTGTTTTCAATTTCATACTCGTCGGTAAAAATCTTTGAAAGTTCATCTTTCTCGCCTTTTTCAAGTTCAACTAAAAATCCGAGATTTCCTATATTGTATCCCAAAATGGGAACATCATATTTTATAGCATACTTAGACGCTCTTATAAGTGTTCCGTCGCCGCCTAAAACAACCGCCATATCTGCATTTTTAAAGGCATCTTCAATTTCTGCATAAGTAGTGTTTTCTATTTCCTTTATATTTGAAAAAATTTGCGCACCAAACTCACAAAGACTCTTTGCAACATTTCTTGTGTGCTCTAAATCTTTGTCCCTTGTTAAATTTGTTATAAGTGCAATTTTTTTCATAAAC
Source organism: Clostridia bacterium (assembly GCA_045589295.1). GTDB lineage: Bacteria > Bacillota > Clostridia > RGIG6154 > RGIG6154 > RGIG2094. Next base: position 195,002 of record JAZNOU010000012.1, on the reverse strand, counting down.
ATACACCTCTTAAAGTGCTGATAAATTTTCGTGGCTTAAATCCACCACTTTTTTAACATCAATTTCACTTTCTGTTTCAATTGTTTTTAAGTGAATTATATATTCAATATTCCCTTCTGGTCCTTTGATTGGTGAATAGTCAAGTGCACTGGGATAAAAGCCCTCGCTTTTTGCAAGCTCAATTATGTTATAAACTACCTCGTAGTGAACATTAATATCCCTTACAACGCCCTTTTTACCAACCTTTTCTCTTCCCGCTTCAAATTGCGGTTTTATAAGACAAACCATTTCGCCTCCTTCTGCTAAAAGCTGTTTTGCAACAGGCAAAACGTGTTTTAGTGAAATAAACGAAACATCAACAGATGCAAAATCAATATCTTGTGCAATTTGCTCCTTTGTTACGTTTCTTATGTTGGTTCTTTCCATATTAACGACTCTTTCGTCGCATCTTAACTTCCATGCAAGTTGACCATAGCCAACATCAACAGAAAAAACTTTTTTTGCCCCGTTTTGAAGCATACAGTCTGTAAATCCGCCGGTTGAAGCACCGATGTCCATACAAACCTTATCCTTAAGTGTTATGTCAAATACCTTCATTGCCTTGTCAAGCTTTAATCCGCCTCGGCTTACATAAGGATTTTGCTTGCCTCTTACTTCAACACTATCACCATCATTTACTACAAACCCCGCCTTGTCGGCTTTTTGATTGTTGACATACACATTTCCACTCATAATAATGCTTTTTGCTTTTTCTCTGCTTTCTGCCAGATTATTTTCAAAAAGATATACATCAAGCCTTGTCTTCATTCTAAAATCACCTTTTGAATATCCTTACCGCCAAGTCCAATTTCATCTAACAGCTCACTTGTTTTACCATGCTTGACAAAACTGTCTTTTATGCCTAGATTAACAACTTTCACGTCAAGTTCTTTTAAAATATCTGAAATCGTTTCACCCATTCCGCCTTTTACAATATTGTCCTCAACAGTTACAACTCTTTTGGTTTTTATTGCAGATTTGATAATAGCATCCTTGTCAATAGGTTTTATACTGTTTAAATTTATATGGTCACCATCAAAATCCAGAGCCATAACCACTTCAGTCATCTGCGACATTGTAATAACGGTAACATTTTTACCCTCGCGCAAAAATTCCGCCTTGAAAATATCATCCGGAGATGACATATCGTTTGATTCCGATTTAGGATATCTTATTGCAACAGGTCCATTTATATCGTTAATCGCCGCCTTAAGAGCAAGTCTGAACACATTTGAATTTCTAGGTGTCAAGACCGTCATATTCGGTATGTGAAGCATAAAAGAAACATCAAAAACACCATGATGAGTTTCCCCGTCCTGACCTGTTATTCCTGCCCTGTCCATACAAAATACAACGTGCTGATTAGTCAGCGCAACATCGCTTATTATATTATCGTACGCCCTTTGCATAAAGGTTGAATAAATTGCAACCACAGGAATTTTACCTGCTGCAGCAAGCCCCGCTGCAAAAGTCACAGCATGTCCTTCGCATATTCCTGCATCATAAAATCTGTCAGGGAATTTTTTGTGGAATTTGTTCATTCCAACAGCATGTTCCATTGCCGCGCAAATTCCTATTACATCTTTATTTACTTCCGCCTCTTTGCATAAAATTTCATCAAGTGCAAATGCATAAGACTCTTTTTTTTGCTGTAAAAACAATGGTTTTTTTATGTCAAACGGGCCAATTCCGTGGTACGCTGCAGGATTGTTTTCTGCAAAAGAATACCCCTTACCTTTTTTGGTAATAACGTGAACTAAAACAGGCTTGTCAATAGTCTTAATCTGCTCAAACACTGTTGTTAAAAGCTCAATATCATGTCCATCTATAGGACCAACATAGGTAAAACCCAGTGCTTCAAACACTGTGTCTGGAATTAAAAGGTGCTTTAGACTGTCTTTGGTAACAGAAAGCGCCTTGGCAATACCCTCACCAATTCCCTTTATATGTCCAAGTCCTCGTTCAACTTTCTTCTTAAAACCTGAATACTCAGGTTTAGTTCTGAGCATACTCAAGTAATTGCTAAGACTGCCAACATTTTGTGATATGCTCATTTCGTTGTCATTTAAAACAACAACGAGATTTGATTTTTTTCTGCCTGCGTTATTAAGCCCCTCAAAAGCAAGTCCATTTGATAACGAGCCGTCACCAATTACTGCAATTGCAAATGCATCTTTTTCATTCAATCTGTTTGCCTCGGCAAGTGCCATTGCGACAGAAACCGAATTTCCTGAATGTCCTGTGTTAAAAAAGTCATACTCGCTTTCCTGAATTTTGGGAAATCCCGCCAAACCGCCATGCGTTCTTAAACTGTCCATACGGTCTTTTCTGCCGGTCAAAATTTTATGTACATAGCACTGATGTCCAACGTCATATACAATCTTATCTTCAGGCAAATTAAACACCTTAAAAAGCGCAAGAGTAACTTCAACTATTCCTAAATTTGAAGCCAAATGTCCCCCTGTTTTTGACACTGACTTAAGCAAGCTTTCTCTTATCTCACCAGCTAACCTCTTAAGCTCGGCATTATTAAGTTTTTTAACGTCTTTTGGCGAATTAATGTTATCAATAATGCCCACGGTCTACCTCCTATAGTTCTTGGAAAACTTAAAAAATCGTATTATTTTCCCCGCAATATACACAATACTGCAATTGTAATTAAGTGCAAAAAACTTACCAAGAGCTTTGCCACCTACAGTTAATGCCGAAACAACGCCTGTCATAACCAGAGCGAGAATTTCTTCGCCTTTTAGTGCCCCCATTGCAAGTTGCACTACAACCCAAGAGGACACTGCTCCACTTACAATACCACACACATCACCTATTACGTCATTGCAGATACTGGAAACTTTTTCCGCATTTTTTATAAGCATAATGCTTTCTTTTGCTCCATACACTTTGTCTGCCGCCATAGCGTGAAATTTTGTATCGTCACTTGAAGTAACCGCAACGCCTACTATGTCAAATATAATACCAATTAAAATTATTCCCAGCAGAATAAAATAGCTGTATGTTAATACAATATTTTCCAAAATAGCATCGCTTATTGCTTTCATTAAAACGGCAATAGCAAGAGTTATTAAAGAAATCACAAAAATATATTTTATGCTTATTTGTTTCTTTCCCGGTTTAAATCTAATTTTCTTTTTCAATTATCATTTCTCCCAAATAAATGTAAATTTAAGGGGTAATACACAAAGTAAAATTTACGGCTTAGGTCGGGTTGGCTTTCCCGCCTTCTTGCTCACTCGTCGCCGATGTAAGCGGTTTCCCTTTAAAAGAAGACCAAAGCGATCGCTCAACTTTGTACCCGATTGCCACTTAGTCCGCACTTCAATCCTTTGCGTATCTGTTTCCAACAGTCTAGGAGATTTCCTCGACAGATTTAATCAATCTTAGCCTCTTTTGCAAATGTGGTTTCATGAAGCAATAGTTTTGTCCGGTCGGCCAACCAGACAAAACCTGATCTTGCAATCCACCACAACCGCTCAAGGCAGGCTACTCTGCGCACAGCCAAAAAAGACCGCAACGCAGGTTTAATCCTAAGTCGTACCTTTTCAGCCGAGTCTTCACAGACTAGTCGGCCAATACGGCACAAGTATAGGTCTCCACGGAAGAAGGGTCGAATTCTGCATGCCATTGCCGACCGCCCTTAATCCTTAACTCCCAGCACAAACCCTCGACTGGGCGTCGAAAGCCCGCACCAGAAACTTCATCGATGTGCCCTTCAACGGATTTTTAGGCCCGTCCTGGGAATGAAAAAATCTGACTAGAATACTGCACCACCCAATTTTACAACAATAGTATACCACAATTATTCAAAAAAGTAAACTGATTTATGAATATTTATACATTATTGACCCAAACCGTGCAAAAACAAAAAATATATAACAAAGCTTCCCGACTATTTAAGTCGGGAAGCTATAATTTAAACTAATATTTTATGCAACATTTTTGTGCTTAGCAAGTTTTTTAAACTCAACCCAGATGTTACCTGAAAGGAATACTGATGAGTAAAAGCCTGCAACAACGCCAACTGTAATAGGAAGTGCAAATTCTTTGATTGAATCAACACCAACAAAGAACAATACAATAATTGTTGCAAGTGTTGTGATTGAAGTATTTAATGAACGAAACATTGTCTGCCACACACTTGTATTTACGATGTTTGAAAATGTTTCTTTTCTTGTAAGTTTCTGATTTTCTCTTACTCTGTCGAAAAGAACGATAGTTGCGTTGATTGAGTAACCCAAAATTGTAAGAATTGCAGCAATAAATGTTGTATTGATTGCAATTCCAAAAATTGAGTAGAATGAAAGCATAATCAAAACGTCATGGATAAGTGCACATACTGCAGCACAACCTGACAAAAATTCAAATCTTACAGAAATGTAAACAAGCATCAAAGCTACTGCGATAATAACCGCCAACAAAGCAGAAGTCTGCATTTCTTTTCCTACTGTAGGTGAAACAACCTCAAAGTTTGTAATTGCATTATCCTCGATGCCAAGCTTTTCTTTAAGTGCAGCTTTCATAGAAAGTTCTTTTTCTGTTGTAAGCTCATCAGAAATTTTAATGAGTGCTTCTGTACCATTTACACCTGTTTTAATAACAGTTGCATTAGAACCTGTTGCTTCTTTTACAATACTTGCAATTTCACTTAATTTAGCACTGTCTACTTCAGCGCCTACATTTACTGTACATTCAATACCGCCAGCAAAATCAATGTCCATTTTAAAGCCCTGTGTAAGCATTGAAACAATACCTGCGAGGATAATAACTGCTGAAACGATATAGAAAATCTTTTTATTTTTTACAATATTAAACATTTTTCAGCCCCCCTTATCTTCCGCAGTACAACTTAGGATTCTTGCCAAAAAGCTCAACAACCTGTTTAAGCAAGAACTTAGTTACAAAAATTGCAGTAAACATACTTACAATAATACCTAATCCCAATGTGATAGCAAAACCTTTGATAAGACCCGCGCCAACTACATAAAGTACAACTGCAGCGATAAGAGTTGTAATGTTTGAGTCAACGATTGCGGCAAACGCTCTTTTAAAACCTGCTGCAACCGCAGCCTTTGTTGTTTTGCCTGATTTTAATTCTTCTTTAACTCTTTCAAAGATGATAACATTAGCATCAACTGCCATACCGATCGAAAGAATGATACCTGCAATACCAGGAAGTGTTAAGTTAACTCTTAAAAGTCCCATGATAAGCATTAAGATACCGATGTAGCAAGCAAGCGCAATATCAGCAGCTAATCCCATTGCTCTATAGATAATGAGCATAAACGCCAAAATGATGATAAGACCGATTAATGCACCAAAAAGGCTTGATTCTAAAGCTCTTTCACCAAGTGTTGCACCAACAGATGACTTAGAAACTGTCTTTAAGGCAAACGGGAGCTGACCTGCATTAATGATGCTTGCAAGCTCTTCTGCGCCTTGCGCAGTGAAACCACCTGAAATAATAGCAGTATCTGAATTAATACCTTCTGCTGCATATTCAGCACTAACTGAAGGAGCAGAAACTACTTCCTCATCAAGCATAATAGCTATAAAGTTTTTAGCATTTCCGTTTTCATCAGGCTGTGCGTTAGCCGCTGCTTTTGTTGCTGCAGCAAACTTTGCAATAGCCTCATCATTAAGCTGAAGTTCAACATAGTTTTCAGCAGCAGCTGTCTGTGAAAGCTGTCCATATGATTTTACAGCTTTTTTAACATCTGTTCCGCTCAAAACTTCATTTCCATCAGCATCAACAAATCTAAGCTGCGCTGTTCTTCCTAAGAGAGCTTCTGCCTGATCCGGATTTGTAATAGCCGGCATTTCAACAACAAATTTCTTGTCGCCCTGACTTCTAACTGTAGCCTCTGTATAACCAAGGCTGTCAAGACGTGTTCTCATAATATTGATAACAGTTGACATTTGTTCTGTTGTAACAGAGTCTGCCTGTGCCTCAAATGTAAGAACAGAACCACCTGTTAAATCCAAACCTTTAATAACCGAGCCAACACCACTTTCATCACTGAAAACGCCCGGTTTTTTGAAACTTCCGATTGTAACATCAAAGAATGCAAGATAAATAATAACTGCAATCAAGAGTACTGCAACCAAAAGCTTTGCAAAACTTTTTCCCATGCTTTTTTCCTCCTTAAAACTTTGTCCACATGTATAAATATTATATAATATTTAGCAAATAAAGTCAATAGTATTTTAGTACATAAAAAAGGCGAAAGATAAAACTTTCACCTTTTAACAACTTATTCCCAATTTATAAAATCACCTATTATTGTTCTGAACAATACATAAGTTTCTGAAAGTGACATTGAATAGCCGTTTGCTTGTGCATCTGTTAAAACAAGCGCTATTTTATCTTTAAAATCCTGTTGCTCGTCTGAGAATGTATCTACAAACAGCTGATTCTCCCAAATATCTTTTATCTGGAGCATATTTGCTTCGTACGTTGTTTTAATATAGTCATTTGTAAGAATTATTCCGGACTCACCATCAGAAATCACACTTTCAAACGTGGAAACAATTATGCTTGCCATGTCTGTATGAGGCTGAATGTCAAATGTAGTAGCAACCAACGCCTCTTTAAATATTGTAAGGTCGGATATTTTTTGACCATTCATAGCCGCATGGTCATCTTCCCAACCCGCATAAAGCGTAATATTGCCTGTTATTGGAGTTGTAAAATCAAAAAGATTTGTGCAAGCAGAGTCTGTATACCAGCCTGTAAACACTTTCATTTCTTTTGTAGGCTCTGCAGGTGCTGAAATTGTTGCGCCCGATGTAACCGTTACGCTGTCAACTGCACTGCCGCCTTTTGAATTAAAGGTTACTGTGTACGATGAAGGTGTACCACCTGAAGGCGGAATATAAACTCCTCCACCGCCACCGCCTGTTACTTTTGCCTGCCATTTTGCATAAAGTGTAATGTTATCTGAAACCGTTTTTTCAAAATCATAAGCAGTTTTAAGCTTACTGTCTGTATACCAACCATTGAAAGTATAGTTATCTTTTTTCGGATCTTCAGGTTTTGCAACTGTTTTACCCTCTTTAACCACAACAGAAGCAATCTCACTTCCTCCATTTGTTTCAAAAGTTACTGTATATTCAGGAACTATAACAACAAAACCTTCTAATGCAAGCGCAAGCTCGCCTCTTGTAATATCCTCTGTTGCACGGAATTTACCGCCTGCTTCCAAAGGCATTACATAGTTTGCAATAATTTTTTTAACATCTTCCAATGCCCAATCTGACACAGCATCTGTTATGTTATCTGTAAAAGGTAAGTCAAAAAGACTTGCACCTTTTGCTGTTGTTACTCTGTTTATAATAGCACACGCCTGTTCTCTTGTAACAGGGTCGTCCCCTCTGAATGTGTTATCTGTAAAGCCTTTAATATATCCCGCCTGGACCGCAACCAAAACGTAATCATAATACCAGTCTTCTTCTGTTACATCTTTAAAAGACATACTTGTCGCTTTTACATCTAAATCATAAACCAGATTTATCATTTTACAAAGTTCGGCACGAGTCACCCCTGAATCAGGTCTGAATGTGCCATCAGGATACCCCGATATCACCTTTGCATCAACAAGCTTGTATACAGCCTCACCAAGAACCGAATCTGCAATAATATCGCTGAACTTAAGCGCATCTGATGTTTCAGTTGCAGTTTCTTTATCCTCAGGCAAAGCTTCGCCCTCTGTTGAAGTGAGCATTATATCGCCCTGTACAGTTCCTTCTATGTCTGCAAAAGCAACCACAGATGGAAGACATAACATTAAAGCTAAAACAAGACATAATGCTTTTTTCAAAATGTATCATCCTCTCTTTTTTAATCAAGCGGGTAAACTTATACTGTTTACCCGCTGACCATTAATTATTTGTACTCAGCAGCTAACTTTATGTAGTTATTGCCCACATAAGCACCGTAGCTGTACGGAGCATCATTTATAATTTTAAATGTTACACTTCTTGTTCCGAATAAATCGGCAGCTTTTTGAACAAATCTGTCAATATTAACAGTTTTGTTAAGTGCTGTGATTGATTCTGAATCAAGTTCAAATTTGTAACCTTTAACACTGATGCTTATCTTACGATTGTCAATGTTGACATCCTTACCGTTTACGTCGATTTCACTTCCGTCAAAAGTAACTTCTATCGTAGTAGACTTAGTAATATCAACACCGGTTTTGTTTTTAACAATTTCAATAAGCTTGTTATAAACCTTGTCAACCTTTTCAAATACACCATTTGTTGTAATATTATAAACGCTTTCTCTCTTATCAAGAGCCTTCTTGGTGTATTCAACCACTTTGTCAATCTTAGACATTGGTATTCTTCCGCCCACAAGTCCATTAACCTTTGCAAGTAAAGTATTAACTTTTCCTGCAACTTTGTCAATAGCACCGTTAATCTGGTCATCAGAAATGTTTTCCATATACCAGTTTGCTGCATCATCAACTAAAACAGAGATATTTCTGATAATTTCATAATATTCTTCTGTTGTTCTTAATCTGTATCCTGTTCCACCAATTGATGCCGGTTTTGTGTTATCAAGCAAGAACTCAGGGTCAATCATGTCAACTATTGCTTTTAAGTAAACATTTTCGTTGTAGTAGTAGAAGTCCTCAGCTTTGTCAACAACTTTCGGGAATACTTTATTATAAAGCGGAACTAAAACTTCATTAATTATATCAAGCTCGTTGTCCACCATAACTGAAATGTCTTTCCAGTTGCCTTCTTTAGCTTCATTTATACCTTCAACCAAAAGTTCTCTTGCTTTTGACTTAAACTTGTTAAACGCCTTTTCGATTACAGATGTTGGTAAAACATCTGTAACTTTTGCGGGCAATTTGCCTAAAACAGTATCAAGAGAAATGTCGTCTAACATTGGAAGAACGATTTCTTCTGCGATTTGTCTGTTGTCTGGATTAATCTGAATCTTTCCGTTGTAAATAAGGTCGGATACAAATATATCAACCAAATCGCCATACTTGCCGTTCATTGCGATGTCAACTATTTCGTCAATGAACTCAGGATCCCTTTCAAGTTCATCAAAGAGAATGTCTAAAATCTTTCTTCTTCCGCTTTCAGTGCTGATTACTGCAATAATCATATCACGTCTTACGGTATCGTCACTAATGAGTTCGTCGAGTGCAAGTGAAACAATTTCTGCAATTGTATCTTCACCTGCGAACATCTGTTCGAACCCAAGATCTAAAATCCTATTTCTTAAGGTATCGTTAGAGAACATAATGTCGATAACTTCTGTTGCCATATCTTCTCTCTTGTCATTATTACCTAAGATGTTTGTTAAGAACTTATCCACAATTTCTGCACGTTTCGTTGTGTCGCCCTTAAGGGTGTCAAACGCAAAGTCGATTGCTTCCTGCTTATGGCTGTCATCTTCCGGATCTTCAATCATTTCGACAACCTTTTCCATAGCTTCAGCTCTAACAGTAGCATCTTCTAAGATATAGTCGACGATGTGCTCTATAATGTCTGCCTTAAATGCAGTATCTGTTTCAATCAGGTCATTTATTATTATAACTGCCCTTGCATTAACTGAGCTATCATTAACAACTGCATTGATAGCTTCGCTAATAACAGTTAACTTAAATGCTTCCTGTGCAGGGTCCTTAACCTTAGTCTTAAGTCTTGCAATCAAATCGCCTTTAAGTGTGTTGTCAGCAAAGATATCTTCAAGCACACTATCGATAAGCGTAGTTTTAAGTGCATTGTTTTCAGCTCTGTTTAATACTTCAATAGCCTTGTTTTCAACAGTCTCTTTAACTGTTGCATTTGCAGGTTTCAAAAGCTCTGTGATAATATCACTAACCAATGTCTCTTTTTTACCTGGTTCTAAGCTATCTGCTGTATTGATTACAGTGTCAATAATTGATGTTCTAAGGCTAACATCCGCAGAGTCTGTGCTTGTAGCCAAGCCTTTAGCATAGTTCTTAATAGCACTTTCTATATTAGTGTTATTAATCGCTGTCTGTGCCCAAGCTACCACCTGTGCTTTAAGATTAGCATCTGTCTTGATTTCTACAATCTTTGAATCGAATGATGTGTCAATTTCGGTTCTAAGAATTCCTTTTGCAGTACTATATGCAACATCCCAGTACTTGCTACCCTCAGTAATACCTGTTGAAAGTAAGTCTGTAATTTCTTTTTCTGCCTGCTCTTTAGCACCATTTACAGCAGCTGCGTAGTATTCTGAAGCATCAGTAATACCTCCGTTAAGCTCTGCTTTGACATCAATTGCTGCTTGAGCCATTGCCTCTGCATACATTGTATCCCAAAGTGAACCGTTAGGATCAACACTGCCAGCAATAAGATCCTGTCTAACTCTTGCTTCTGCTATTTCCATAGCCTTTTCAAAAGCAATCGGCCAGTAATCTGGGTGTTCATCTTCATTGATACCTGTTTCGATTATGCCTATTATTTCAGTTTCAGCCTGACTGAGTGCCTGAGCTTTAACGTCTGCATAATAATCCGATGTTATAGAAAGCGGGCTTGTAAGCTGATCTTTAAGCTTAGCATCAGAAGCAACTAAAATTTCTTCAACCATTTCAGCTTTAAGTGAAGCATCAGATGCCACTTCATTAAGTACGCTTATAAGTGCATCATCATTATTAACAACTGCATTTTTAACCTCGCCCTTAAGTGAATCTGACGAAAGTGCAATGTCTACAAGCATATTATAGAAGCTCGTATCGCCGCTGCAAAGTTCGCTTACGATTGCATCAAATACACTTGCGTTGTCAAGAGCAGCTTTGATAACCTTATTAAATACCGCTTCATCGGCAATTGCATCTTTAACAATAATTTCAAATGTATCGTTATCTTCCATAACTGTTGCAAGCACCGACTTAATATCAGTTACGTTTGCATTTGAGATTTCATCAATCAAAATATCAAGCTCAGCAGCATTAGTTGAAAGCTCTGTTGTGATGGCATCAACGATAAAGCTGTGTATTGGTTCGCCTATTGTGTTTTTAAGGTTCTTGATAGCATCATCAACAAGTTTTTCAAGATATATTACATTTTCGTCTAAAACTTCATGAATAAGATCAATAATGTGCGCATCGTTAGGATCATTAGGATCTAAATTTTCGCCCATTTCTCTGATCATATCATCTAAAACTGTTGGGTTTTCGTTAAGATATGTCTTTATGTAACTCTTCACGAAATTCCTTACCGGATCGGTTTCATCATCAGTTTTATAAGCATCATCAATAAGGTCTGAAACGATTTCTCTGATTTTAGCATCATTTGCGCTGTTCATAAAGTAATCTTTAATTGCCTTTTTAATGCTTGTTTCAACTGTTGTATTACCTGCATCAAGCTGTGTTGTTATGATGTCTTTAATTTTGTTTTTGAACTCACCGGTTGTATCATTTGCAACCGCATCTTCCACCGCATCTGCAATAATACCCTTGATTCTTGCAGCATCTGAACCTGAAAGCATAGATACAAGCATTGTATCCATAAGGTTAACAACGTCTTCATCCTGTTCTGTCATCATTTCATCGATAACGCCACGCATTCTTAAAGGATCATTTTTGAATGTTGTTCTGATTGCGTTTACAACAACAGTCTTAACACTTGCTTCATCAAGATATGCAAATGCATTAAATCTGATATGTTGCTTTAAGATTTCGCCATCTTCGGCGAAAATCATACCAGGTTCAACTATTTCAATTCCCTTACTGTCAAGGAAGTTAACCAACTTAAGGTTCAACGCCATAAACTTGCTTCTTGCATCAACTTCATCTGCAACCAAAAGTATTTTTTCCTGATTTACAAACAATTCATCTTTAATTGTGTCGATAATTCTTGTACTTTCTTCAAAAGGCACCTCAAGTACAAGGTTATGACCTAATTTCTCAACAAAAAGTTCCAGTCTCACATATCTGAATTTATATCTTACTGTAAGATCGCGGTCTACAATTGTTTCGTCTGTAAATACGACATCGTTGCCGTTTTCATCTGTGTAGTACCACTGTCCTTCAAATGTGTGTTTATACTCATTACCTGCGTATACAGAAGATACAGATTCATCTTCAAAGTAACCTGTCTTATAACGTTCAACAAGTTTGTCGTAAGGGAATGCAGAATACGGAACTGTGTTTTCAACAGCAGGATCAACTGTGTACGTTCCTATTTTTGCACCCTCTCTGAATGTTACTGTGAAGAATTTTGCCCATTTAGCATATATGGTAGTTTCTGTTTCACCATTTGCAATGTCTATAATCTGTTCGATTGTATTGCCTGTATCTACAACTTCATCATCTTTAAAGTCCTGGGTTGTGTACCAGCCTGCAAAGCTAAATGATTCTTTATTGAATGTTGATTCATCAGGGAATGTGATATTCTGACCATGTTTAAAGGTCGCACTTCCAATTCCCACAGTATCAGCATCGCTATAATTGTAATACAAGGTATAAATATTTCTGTCGTAGTAAACTTTAAGAACTGTGCCCTCTTTAGCAAGTGTTTTTGAAAGTTCACTCTTTGCAACGTTTACTGTAAAGCCTGAATATTTATTCTTAACTTCATCTATTGTTGCATCAATAGCTACTTTCTCGCCGACTGTTCCTGTAAGACCGACAATAGTGTCAGCTGCAACAAGAGTATAATCAGCACCATCTAAAGTTTCCTGATAGAATTCAACAGAATATTCGCCTATTTCTTCTACCCAATAAGCATAAAGTGTGATTGTATTGCCTGTGAGCGCGCCTAAGATAGCATCAATATTTGCAGTATCTGTTACCTGTGTGCCATTACCATCTAAATCGGTAAACCAACCGCCTAAAACCTTGCCATTGCTATTTTTACCTTTGGCAAGCGCAACGGTTTGGCCATACATAAATGTATCAGTATATGTTCCATCTGCATAACCGCCATCAAAGTCGTAATCGATTGTATAAATCTTTCTGTCATAATAAACTTTAAGTACTGTGCCTGTTTTAGCAAGTCTTTGTGTGAGTGTACTTTCTGTTTCATTAACTTCAAAACCTATATACTTATCTTTGATTGTGGTCGAATTTTTATCCACACTTACATCTGTTCCTACTACACCAGTAAGTCCTGATAAAGTGTCCGCAGTTACTTGGGTGTAAGTTCCATCCAAATTCTGCTGATAGAATTCAACAGTATAAACTCCAACATCTTCTGCCCAACGTGCATAAATTGTTGTTCCGCCAACAGGTGTTTCAAGGAATGTTACCTGTGTGCCGCCAACAAGTGCATCATACCAACCTGCAAAATACTTACCTACAGGTGGTGTAACTGTCGGAATTGAAAGATCTACACTTTCACCATATCTAAATGAAACTGTGTTGCTTCCGCCTGCTTCACCATAGTTATATACGATGTCGTAGCTCTTTCTATTATAACGGATATTAAGAACAGTGCTTCCATCTGCTTTTGGCATGCCTGCATTGTCTGTTCCGTCAAAGCTATAATCAAAATAATTAAATCCCGCAATCGGATTTCTGTAATTTTCAGGAACGATTGAAACCGTTATATCACCGGCAACGTTAAGTTCATCTCCGCGTTCTGCTTTAGTTTCATAAGTTCCGTCAAGTTTTTCAAACAAATGTTTTACTGTAAACGTCGTAGCTGTGGGAGTCGGAGCTGCAGGTATCCAATGCGCATAAACAGTAATGGCAGCAGATGTAATATCTGTTCCCAATACGCTTGTATTTTCAATTTTTGTTCCTGTTCCATTTAGCGCTGTCCACCACCCGCCAAATGTGTCTGTTCCTTTTGTAGGTACAGGGAGTTCTAATGTTTCACCGAATTTATAAACAGTTTTCGGTGTGCCTGAAATAGCACCGCCGCGAGCATCAAATGTTACTGTATAACTGTTTCTTGTGTAAAAAAGCTTAAGAGTCAAAGAACCATCAGATACAACAGTGCCTGTTGCAACTCTTGATGGATTTACAGTATCTTCGCTAAAACCTGTATAGGTTTTAGCTACTGCTGTAACACTTGCACCAATACTGCCTGAAAGGGTTTCTGTTTCAAAAACTGCAAAACTTCCATCCAAAGCTTCCTGATAGTGTTCCACTTTATAACTAGCAGTTGTAGGTGCCGGAGGAGTTCCACCACCGCCACCGCCGGTAGTTTTCTTCTTAAATGTGACCTCTGTGTGATCTTGCATATCATTAAAATGCACTTCATCACTAAAATGATCAAAATGTACCACATCATTAACATTTTTAACTGTAACGCCGCCACCAAAGTTGCTGTTTTTAAACGAAATATGGGTTGCGCCTCTGATAAGGATACGACCTGTTACTTTAACATTTTTTAGAACAATGTTGCTTGTTCCAACACCATCACCCAAAATAAGATCGCCATTAACAACCAAATCACTCAATGAAGTGGTCGGTTCATTAATCATAACATTCCCGTTGAATGTTGTTACGCCATCTTCAGCATCATAATAATGCTTAACAATATTATGTAAAAGCTGAGCAAATTCTTCTCTGGTAATGAATGCCTTCGGATTCATATTAGACTTTTCATCGCCGTTAACGTAGCCGTTTGCTACCATTGAAGCCAGCGGATCTACTGCCCAATCTGCAATTTGGTCTTTATCATTAAACTTATCAAGATTAGAAGCCGAATAACCACTTAAAACCATAGCTCTTGCAACAATCGCTATGGCTTCTTCTCTTATAATAAAGGCATCGGGACGCATAGTGCCGCCTGCATCACCATAAAGGGTTTGCATATTGTATGCCTTTTTTATTTCATTGTAATACCAAGCTGACTGAGCTACATCTGAAAATGCCGAAATATCCTTTTCCACCGTAGCACCGAATGCACGGTTAATGATTGTAGCCATTTCCGCTCTAGTTAAATTATCTGTAGGACATATACGGTCTTCGGATTTTCCGTATATCAATCCGTTTTCAACTGCATGTGACATTGCAGGTGCTGACCATCCGGTAGGAAAATCATTAAATCCGTAGGAATTTTGTGCCGAAACAGGAGTTGTCACCGGCAAAGCCGTCGGCAAGATCATAGTCATTGCAATAATCATGCCAATAAGCGATTTTACACGCTTTCTCATATCTTCTCTCACCCTTTCTGAAAAATTTTACTGTCTTTTTTTACTCGCTTTTTGTTTCTAAAAGCGGGATAACTGCTAATATCGGGATGCCAAACTTCAGCACATCCTCATCACTCTTGATTGTATCATCAAGCCATTCAATGAAAATTGCAAGAGCACAACCTAAGATAACACCAAGCGCCAAGCATAAGAATGTGTTCTTTGTTACGTTAGGATATGAGTGTCCGTTAGGAAGTTCAGGATGGTCAATAATTCTTACACTTCCGCCAATAACCACTCTTGAAATTTCTGCCTGTGCATTGTTAAGTATAGTTTCAACAATAATAGCTGCGTGTTCTCTATTTGCACATTTTGCTGTAATCGACATAATTTCACTGTCATTTTCGTTGCCCATTGTAACCATTCTTGAAATTTCTTTATAGCTGTAGTCAAGTCCGCTTTCTGCAGCAACAATTCTGTAGAATGTATTACTTGAAAGTATTAAAGAATATGTTTTTGTAAGCTCCTGTGCCGCCAAAATTGAGTTGTAATCAAGACTTGTTCCACCTTGCAAGGAGGCAGTATTGTCTACGGTAATATAAAGTGTTCCTTTTGCCGCATACAAAGGAGTGATTGCAAATTTTGAATATGTAAAACCTGTTGTTCCGACTATAACAGTGATAATAGCAACAATCCACCATCTCTTAATTATTGACTGTATTAGTCCCCAGATATCAATTTCTCTTTCTTCCATTTATTTTTCCTCCATGTAAATTAAACCAGATTAATCATTCCATATAAGCTGTTTTAAGCTTACATTTTCAGGATTGATGTACATGTCATCCAATGGATGATTGGTTGAAATATCAACAAAATACGTTTTACCTTCCAAGGCTTTAATATCTGTATTCATATCGCACTTACCGATAATTTCACCAAGATTTAAGCCTTTTGGATTTGAAGCTACATATATCTTTGTTCTCATAATAACTTCATTGCCTGCATTTGCAATAAGTGTTGGATAAACTCTTAAAACAATTTCAGCGCCCTCGCTTTTGGCTTTTGCCTTAATGCCATCTGAAAGAGTAGTAAATATTTCAAAGAAATCTCTTGCAAAAACTGTAAACTCTTTAGCAGGAGCTTTCATTGGTGTCTCGTAAACTACGTTTGGAATGCCTTTTAATAAAATTCCAAATCCATCATCTGCATTTTCGTAAATATAAGCATCTGTGCTTAATTTTTCATCCGATTCTTTGCCGTTTGAATAGCTTATTTGTGAACCTGTAAAGTTATCAAGTTGCAAAAGAATTGATGCAATTTCTTTATGTGTTACAGCTTTGTCATTATGCAAAAGTCCGTCAGCGCTTGCAAAAATGCCGCGTCTGTTAGTGTATGTAAGTAACATATTTTGCATTGTAAGACCTTTTGCAACAACTGCATCTTTGTAGTAATCATCCATTCTGCCGATTACAGGCGAGTCGTTTGCTTTAAACATATAACCATACATAAGTGCTGCCAAAACCTGCTGTTGATTTGCCTTGCCTTCTGCAAACTCTTTGTTGTTTGAAGCTTCACCAAATACTTGTTTTGCCATGTGAGCAATATCAAGTGCATAATCACCATCAAATTGTGGATCGCCGATATACAAATCCTTGTTATATGGAATTTGCTTTGTTTGATATGCAAGTCTTAAAGCTGCGTGTGAAATTTCGCCAACTGTAACTGTTTCATTTTCACTGTAAGGTTTATCAAAAAGCATTGTATCATTAAAAATATTTTCCAAAATCTTGCTGTTTACATTGTCTGCAAGCAACTTTTGCTTTGATGTATCAATCTTTCTGGAGCGCAAAATAAGTGTAACCGCTTCTGCTCTTGACAAATCATCACTAAGTCTTAAATTTATTCCGTCATCGCCTATCATAAGTCCGTAAGAATATCCCCAGGTAACAGCCGGAACATTTTTGTGCTGATTTTCTATAATTCCGGGAACTTTTGCATCTGTTTCAGTTCCATATCTGTTCCACAATATATCTAAAACTTCTGCTCTTGTGATATTTTCATCAGGGCGAAAGTTCTTTCTGTCAACATCAACCCCTGATTTCATAACGTATTCATATGCCCAGTGAGTTTTAGGTAGGTCGTCAAAGTCACCATTTTTGATTGTATCGATTGTACCTATAAGCTTAACAAATTCAGCTCTCGTAACATATGCTTCGGGGCGAAATGTACCGTCAGAGTATCCGTTTATAACCCCCTGTGAACTTAATTCGACAATATTATCGTACGCCCAGTGGCTTTTTGATAAATCAGAAAATGTTGCGGCAAATGCGCATGTCGCAATGCTTAAACATAAAACCATACACAAAAGTGTACCAAAAAATATTTTTTTATTCATCCTTTTTACCTCTCTTATAATTTGTCAAAACCGACAGCGTCAAAAACTGTCATTACTGCATCTTTATTTTTATTGCAAAAAAGCTCGTAAACCGGAACTTTCTGCAAAATACTATCCATAACCGTAAGACTCTTGTCCATAAGACTCTCAACCGGAGGCTTTCTCATTTCATTGAAAATTCTGTAAAAAGCACTAATCCCCGTAAGTCTTTTTATTGAATTGGTCTGCGCTCTGTCAAGGCATACAATCGCCTTAAGCGGAACCTTTATATTTTCATTAATCGCAGTTTTGCCGCTCCAAGGTGAGCCGTAGGCAAAACAAACGTCATTTTCTATCTTAAGTATTGGTGTATCGTCATTAAATATAACAACATTATCACCAAAAACATCTTTCCATAAAGATGTATGTGTGGATTTTCCTGTTCCCGATGGTGCGGAAAATAAAATCCCGTTTCCTTTATAACTTATCGCAGAAGAATGGAAAACTCCTGCACCGCAGTTTAATACCGAGTATGCAATAACATCTCCCAGTAAATAAAAAATTCTTTGAGCTATTGGCAAATTGCCGTATGGCTCAATATCATAAACAGATAATTCAATATTTTTAAAAGCTTTATCCCACAATGCCAATGCCGCAATGTTTTCGACATCGTCATATTTTATGTACGCACCGAGCGTACCATCTTTTTTTTCAAACCATATCCATCTTCCGACTCTTTGACCTATAAGCACAATATCATCGGGGAGAGCGATATTTTTTTCTTCTTTACACCTGACTGTAAAGTCTGCTTCCCCCGAAAAAGTGCTTTCATAGTCTTTGAGTCTCATAAAAAGATAAGAAGGATGTTCACTGACAACATCAATATTAAAACCTGCGACAGTATATTGCATATTAAAGTAAACATCCTCTCAAATTTTTATTTAATTTGCAGTGCTAAAATTAGCTAAGATTACTTAAATCTTCTACAAGCATTATTCTGGTGTCCTGAGCCATCTTCTTGCCAACTGATCTTTTATAGATAGTTTTCGGCACTAATGCAGCGATATTTTCAGCAACTGCTAATTCAACAACCTCTAAAACAGGTTTTTGATAATTTTTCATAGTAAATTCTCCTCCTGAATTTGTATCGTTAAATGATACAGTCGCTCTTATAATCTTACAGTTACAGTATCAATTGAATACACTTCTGTCTCTCCAGAATCAGCATAAGCTTTTACATTAAAGCTTTTACCTGCAACAAAGCAGTCTTCATCAGTTACTTCTACTGCAAATACACCATTGTTACCTTTGCCTAAAGCATTGAAATAAACCGGAGTTGTGTAGTCTTCAGCATCTTTCCAGTCAATACGACCAGCAGCTTCGATTTCAACTTCTGAGTCCGCAATTAAGATTCCGTAGTCTGCATCATCTGTGCAAACTGCTTTGGCAAATGCAGTAATTGTGTTTTCAGTACCAGTAACAGCACCAAGTTTAACAGAAATGGTTGCATCCTCTGCTGTAATGTACAATGAACCATCTGATTCAATAACACGGCTTAATACAACCAACGCGCCATTTTTAACATACCAAGCTTCTACAGTTGTTTTTTCAGCTCCATCAGCTGCGAATTCAACTTTTTTAATAGCTTTTCCGTTTTCAATGTTTACCGAAAATTCTCTTGCGAGATATTCGCCGTCATAGTCAGCTACAGCATAAGCAGCAACTTGGTCGCCTTGAGCCACTTCGTTAACATATACTGTAATTTTATGACCAACTTTATCCGGCTCCAATGTATTCGGTGCGCTTTCACCGCCGAACAATACTGTTGCTTTTACATCATCAGAATCTGCCTGATATCTAAATTCAACTGCATTGTCCTGCTCTGTTGCCTGGTCGATGTAAACTGCATTAGTTTCTGAGAACTCGCCGTTTCTGTAAGCAACATAAGTAGCCATTTCGCCATCGTTTAAGCCTGTAGCTCTTGAAATAACTTCAATAGTATCTTCATTAATGTATGTTGTCTGTGTTGTATATGTTGCAGCAAATGAAACAACACTAGCAGATACTAACAAAGCTACAGTTAATGCAAGCGCACTTACTACTTTGATAATTCTCTTACATTTCATCTTTATTCCTCCCAAACAAACTTTATAAAATTTCCTGCCTGTCGATGGAAATCTTTCCGTTTTTCACACTTAAAAGCTTGCTGCAACTTAAAAGTGCTTCTTTGCGGTGAGTTATGAAAAGACAAGTCTTATTCAAACTCTTCATTTCCTCCAACACCCTGATTTCGGTTTCTCGGTCAAGAGCCGACGTTGCTTCATCAAGCAACAGTATTTCAGAATTCCGATACAATGCCCTTGCGATAGATAATCGCTGTACCTGTCCTTCAGAAAGACCTAGGCCGCCTTCACCCAAACCTGTATCAAGTTTTAGTGGCAACTGACTGACCATTTCATCAAGCTGCGACACTTTGATGCAACGTTCAACCAGCTTTATATCTATGTTGTCAGAACCGAAAACCACGTTTTCTGCTATTGTGCCAGATAATATCAGGTTACCTTGAGGCACATAAGAAAACAGGTTTTTAGTTTCTGTATCAACCAAAATCTTTTGACCGCTCGGGTCAACTATGTAAATCTCGCCCTTATTGGGCTTAAGCACTCCTAAAATAAGTTTTATAAGTGTGCTTTTTCCAATTCCCGACTCGCCGTAAATTCCGACGATGTCGCCTTTTTCAATTTCGCAGGAAGCTTTATCAAAAATTAAACTTTCATCATACGAAAAAGACATATTGTCAATGACAAGCTTTGAAAAGTCATCAACTTTTTCACTGCTTGCATTTAGTTGTTTTTCATCAGGCAAATCTTCAAGCTCCAAAATTCTTTCAGATGAAGCTACCGCCGAATAATACTGCGGAAGAAGTGATGATAATGACTTTAGCGGGGACTGAATTTGTGAAACAAGTTCAAGCATTGCAACAATTTCACCGATTGTTAAAATTCCTATCGAAAGCTTGTATGCCCCCCAAATAAGAGTTAAATAATAGCCTGCAGTAATGGACAAAAAGAACATTACGTTCGCTAAAATGCTGATATCGTTTTTCTTTATCAAAACCTTGTAGTTAGCAAGTTGATAAGCATTACACTTTTCGGTTACGTGATCTTCTTTTTCAAAAGCCTTGACCACGAGCAGATTTCTGAAACATTCCTGCATAAACGATTTAACAATCCCGTCGGTTGAAACCGACTCTTTATGTAACACTTTAAGCCTTTTTCTAAAAAATCTTGCAGTTAAAAGTGCAAGGGGTGCAACTATCAGATAAATAACTGCATAAACAGGGTCCAAACTGAACAATACCCCAAAGCTTAAACAAACCCCAATGCTAAGTGCTATCGCAGTTGGTAAAATATCCACCACCGCGTTTGACACAACGTTAACGTCGCTTGTGAGCCTGTTAACCAACTCACCCGAGTGATAAAAATTCACCTCAGTTAAATCTTTTTTCACTATGCTTTCAAACAAGTCGGTTTTTATTTTAATTCTCGTTTGTGCCTGCGTTTTAACATAGCACTTAGAGAGGATAATTTGCAAAATAAGCTGAATCACAACCAAAGAAAACAAAACTAAAGCTTCTGTTAATAAGTTCCCTTCAGTTGAATTAGATGCTACATCCAAAACACGTTTTGAAGAAATCGCAAATCCGACACCTGACACATTAATCAGGACAGAAACAAAAGTAAGAGCAAAAACTCCGCCAAAAACCTGTCTGATATTCTTAAAAAACCATTGTTTAGCGATATCTTTATTTTTCAATTTCACCATTTCCTCAGTTTCTTAAGTATTTTAAGTATCCTTCGTCTGTTTTTAAATACCGCCGCCCACAAAACACAATACGTTTTATAGATGCCGTTGTTACAAGAGATAACTTTTTTACCGTCTCTTATTATATTGACAACTTTTGCAATAACCTGATCTTTATACACAGGGCTTTCAAGTTCCTGTTCAAAATCGCCTGCTATTGAAAGTGCGTTGTCATTTTCTTTGAGCACCCTGTGAAGAATATAGTCACCATTGTTTCTTTTGTAAAGAACAATATCATACTTGCCTATACTATCGCACTTTATAACCTCTACCTCGTCGCGGTCCGACCTTAAAAGCGGATACATACTGTTTCCCTTAACGGTAAACCTAACTCGCTCCGCCGTTTTTAAGATGTCTCCCACAAGAGGCATAATCTCTTTTGTACTTAAGACTTTTTTCATATTCATACCAACAGGTTCTTTTCTTTAAGCAACTCTACAAACTCTTTAATATCTTCAGATGCGGTTTTTTCATCAACGTCATACTCACTCAAAAGCGCATCTAAAAGTTGCTGCTCTGATTTGTCTGCTAAAAGCTGCTCCCATAAAAACGCGCCTGTTTCATTAAGAGATATCATAGCCTTAAAGTCAACCATGCTGTTCCCTGTTGGGACAACAACATATTCACCGGCAACATTTCTTAATAAAAAGCCATCTTTTAGTCGCATCTGTTCACCTTCCAAAAATTGATTGGTACACAAAAAAATCCACAGTTATACCTACGTAAGATAATTATAGCACACCTACTTACCAAAATCAAGTGTTTTTTCTAAAAATTTTGCGACAAAAACCTACAAGCAATCCCCCCATACAAGAGAGATTGCTTAAAGTTTTATTCACCACAATATTTAGTAGGATTGAGGTATGAACCATTTCTTCTTATTTCAAAATGCAAATGAGGTCCTGTGCTGTTTCCTGTACTACCTACATAACCAATAAGCTGCCCCTTTGCAACTTTCTTTCCACTTGATACGACAAGCTTTGAGCAATGGGCATACAAAGTTTCATACCCATTACCATGATTAATTTTAACCATTTTGCCGTAACCACCACCCCATCCGGCGGCTGTAACTGTTCCGCCGTCTGATGCATAAATAGGTGTTCCATATGAAACTGCCCAGTCAACGCCTGTATGATATCCACGGCTTCTGTTGCCAAATGAGGACGACACATATCCACCCGAAATAGGTCTTGCAAACTTTCCTGTCGCCGCAGTTTTTGGCTTTGGCTTTGTTCCTACCAAAAGAATTTCTGTAACAGGCTCACTTAAAACAGTTTTTTCTGTAATTTCACGTTCAATTTCATTGCCGTTAACATAAGTTACAATTGCTCTTACCCTTGTTTCGCCGTTAGAGCCCTTTTGATATGTTCGATATGTTCCGACGTTGAGATTTTTGTCATATCTTTTCTCAGTTTCGTAGGGATGAATTTCGGTATAGGTAATATCTTTTACTACCTTAACATCAATTATAGGTTCTGGATATTTTACCCTCAAAACAGTTCCTATCTGAAGAACCTCACTATCTAAGTTGTTAAGCACCATAAGATAGTCTGTTGCAATATCGTTATCAATACCAATATTCCACAGTGTATCTCCTTCTTCAACAGTATAAAGTCCATCTTTTGAGTCAGTTCCCGCAAGTCTTGACATTGCCGCCTGCTCGTCCAGCACTTCTGTAAGAATAACCTTTTCATCTTTATATGTTACTTTGTTTTCGCTTTGAGAAGAAATAATAGTTCCGTCACCGCAAACCATTTCCTGATATTTTTTAATAAACGTTTCTGCCTCAGTTGCATCTTTTGCTGCAAACGCAAACTCTCCATCTATATAAACAGCCGCTGCATTAACATAATACGAAATCTCCTCTTTGATAGCCTGTTCTATTTCGTCCTCTGCTATAAATTTAAAGGCTGGTGCAACAGAAGGCACCAAAGAAGCAGTAACATTTGTTTCGGTGTCTGCTATATTGTCGGTAATTTCTTTGCAAATAAAATCAATTTTTTCAAGTGCAGTGTCTTTGTGCGCAACATAACCTATTGTCTTATCATTAAAAACAACTGCATAACCCACCTGAATATTTGAAACGATTGCCAATATGACAGCAAAAACAAAGAACCCTATCACTGTGCTTTTTGCCACTGTAGAATTATCCTTGATATATTCAATTGCTTTTTGAAATTTTGTCGGAGCTTTTTTTACTTTTGTTTCCTGCGCTACCTCTGTTGTCTGCCCCGAGCTGTTTAAATTAGGATCTTCCTGATTTGAAATATTTTTTCGCACCATATTCCCTCCTGACTTTAATATGTCCGGCAAATTATGTAAATATTAAAGTTAAAATTTACACTATTATATATTATAATAAAAAATTTGCATTTTTTCAATACTTATATTATACTAATTAAAAAGAAAGTGAGGGATTTTTTATGTTTGAGCTTGTTTCAGGTCTTTTAAAATACCTGTTTGTAACAGCTATTTACTTTTTTATGTTCAGCATTATAAGACTGATTTACCTTGATATCAAGCACTCACGTATGGGGACCGTTTTAGATGACACACCATACATCAAACTGATAAACAAAATAAAATCCGTTCCTTTCAGAGTTGAGGAAAGTTATAATATCAAGCACAAGTTCACAATAGGCAGAGGTGGAAAAAACGATATTATAATTTCAGACCCTTTTATGTCAACTGTGCATGCACAGTTTTTAAAATCGCACGACATGTGGACAATTGTTGATAATGACACAACAAACGGCACATTCGTAAACGGCGAGCGCATAGGGTTGGAGCCTTGTGCCATAAAAACGGGAGATCTTATAAAAATCGGTCAGCTTATGTTCTTATTTGTTGAACCAAGGTTTGACGAGGAGTGACTATGATTTCAGGAACAAATCCGCATCTGATTATCAAAAAAATAATTGCATACTTTTTCACACTGATTATTATGGCGTCTATCTTTTATTTTTCATCACAACCCGCCACAAAATCAAACTTAGTAAGCAAATCAGTAACCAAAAAAATCGTAACTGCAGTCACCAAAAACAAAAATATTTCTAAAAAAGAAAAAAATGAGCTTGTCAAAAAGATAAATAATTATGTAAGAAAAACCGCACACTTTTTTCTTTTTTTGTTACTGGGAGTTTCAATCTTTATATCCAATTCACTAAGCTTTATTAAAAAAGGCAACCACTACCTTCAAAAAAATGTAATTATTTCTCTCACATTTTGTGTTTTTTATGCAATAACTGATGAACTCCACCAGACATTTGTGCCAGGAAGAAGTTGTCAGTTTACCGACATTTTAATTGACTCTTTTGGTAGTATTTCAGGAATTTTAATAACTCTAGCAATAATGAGTCTGATAAGAAAAAAAGCAGTCAACTGACTGCTTTTTACATTACATAGAAAAGTATGCAGAAAAAGTGAAATAAACTTCCCAAATCCACAAAGATATGGAACACACTATGGATATACTTTGTGTTCCTTTTTTTGCCCATTGCATAAAATATTGCACCAATCGTATAGGCTATTCCTCCGCTTACCAAAAACATCATTCCGCCAAAACCAACACCTGCCGCCACTGTTTTTATGTTAAAAATAATGCACCAGCCAAGTAGCAAATAGCATATAAGTGAAAAATTATCATATTTTTTAAGATCTATTGAATTTAATACAATACCAAATGCCGCCACAGCCCACACAAACCCAAAATATGCCCAGCCAATCACAGGCGAAATACTCCTTATTGTGCAAAGAACGATAGGCGTATATGTTCCCGCAATGAGAATGAAGATTGAGCAATGATCAATAATCTGAAAAACTTTTTTTGCAGTAAGGTTTGGATTAAGTCCATGATACACACTTGACATTGTATAAAGTATAATCATAGTAGCACCAAAAATAGCTCCACTCACAACTCCATAAACGTTTGAATTAAGTGCCGCTTTTATCACGCACAAAACAAGCGCAACAATACCTATTGCACCGCCTACGATATGCGTTACCATATTCATAATTTCTTCGCCTTTTGTATATGGGGGAAGAATTCTGTCTTTAAGCTTTGTTCTTTCCATGATGCACCCCTTTAACTTTTTTGTAAATTATACCACTTTGCACCTAGTTTTGTCAACTAGATACATTCGACTTTATAGGCACAAATTCAATTAAAAGTCACGTTTTTATTCTTTATTTTCCCACAGTCTTGCAATTCTTTTGTAAAGCAAAAATGTTATAACAGAGTTTACAGCCGCCTTAATAAAGTTAAAAGGAATAATTACGGGCAAAAGTAACCCCTTTATAACAGAAACAGGTGCACCCATAAAATACGGTGTTATAAATAGATTGGCAGGAATCATAACAAGCGTCATAGCAAGTGTTCCTATAACAAGTGAAATCGCAGCGCCCTTTTTTGTGTGAAACTTTTTATATGTAACCCCTGACACAAGGCAAAAGCTTCCTGTTGAAATTATGTGCATTAAAATTCCGTAAAGTCCGCTTGATGCACTGACAGTTGTTCCTTGAATAACAGAAGTTACTATAGTAACCAAAAACCCTGCCACAGGACCAAACGAAAATGTTGCGATAAATATCGGAACATCTGCCGGATCATACTCTAAAAATGGTGCTGCCGCAAAAAGTGGAAAGTGAATAATTGACACCAAAATCACAGACACCGCACACAAAAGTCCCATAACTGTAAGTTTTCTTAAATTTTTCTTTTTCATTTAAATCTTCCTTTCATTTTGGAACAAAAAAATGCCCCTCTAATGCAAGGGGGCACAAAAAATACTAATTTTTACAACTTCTTTCATCCGGACTTTACCGTCGGCTTTGGAATTACACCAAATCTGCGCTTTTGCGCTCGCGGGCTATAACCGCCGGTAGGGAATCTCACCCTGCCCCGAAGCTTAAAATCATTCTAACATTAAATTATATTTATGTCAAGTCTTGCTGTTTTGATTACTCGTCCGGTGTAAAGAGTGCTTCACCTTCTGTTGACAAATCTATCGTTCCTGCTTCTGACCTTGAAAGCTCTGAAACTGTTGCTTCTAGCATCATAAGTTTATAATCGAGTCTGTAATTCCCACCTGTTATAATATTTTTATTGCCGTCAATAACAAACTCTGCGTTATTTGCTTTTGAAATGTTAATTTTAGATGTCCTTTGTAAAAGCTCATGTTCTTTAAGTTTATCCAAAAGCTCATCCATAGTGGCTATTTTAGCTTCATCAGTTTCTTTTAATATATCGCCAATCTTTTGCTTTGAAAGTTTAATGCCTACAATTTCAGGATACCCCGTAGGTTCTTTTAATGTTTCTAAAAGCCTTCCTTCCTTATCAATCAGCACAAAGCCGTTTGCGTATTTTAAACAAGCAACAGGCTCTCTTTCAGTAACTTTTATCATTACTCCGCCTGAAATATGTCTGGCTATTTTAACATCATCAATATAAGCTATCGTCCTTATCTGCTGTTTGCTCTTTTTAATATTCAACCTGAACATATTCTGCTCATACTCAACCCCTGATGCCTTTACTATTTCACCAAATTTGGTTTTCTGGTTACCCTCAACATCAATCCATTTGATATTGAAAACAGGCGTCATCAAAAAGCATATAACAGCTATAACCGCCAAAAAACATATAAATCGATTTCTGGCGGCTCTTTTTTTTCGTTTTCTGATTTCCTTGCGGTTAATATCAATTATTTTACCGCTGGTTTGTTTCTTTTTTTCCATTATGTTTACCTTTAAATTCTTTGTATATCAGCACCAAGGCGTTTAAATGTATTTTCTAATTTTTCATAACCTCTGTCAATAAACTGAATATTGCCAACAGTACTCCTGCCCTTTGCACAAAGTCCCGCAATCACAAGTGCAGCACCTCCGCGCAGTTCATGAGCAAGCAGCATATCGCCGTTTAGGCTTTCAACACCGTTTATTTCTGCAGTGTCGCCAAAAACTTTTATGTCTGCACCCATATTGTTCATATAAGGCACATGGCGAAATCTGTCGGTAAATATTTTTTCTCTTAAAACAGTTTTTCCGTCAGCAACCGAAAGAGCTGCTGTAAGAACAGGCTGTGCATCTGTTGGGAACGCGGGATAAACCTCTGTTTCAAGACTTCCAATGCCTGAAAAATATTTACCTCTTTTTATGCTCAACTGAGTTGTATCAGTGTGTATCTGCGCACCTGATTTGCGAAGTGCATTTATTACTGCATCCAAATGGTCGCACCTTACGTTGTTTAAAACAATTTCTCCGTCTGTTGCCAGAGCCGAGCACATAAAAGTTGCTGCAGCAATTCTGTCAGGAATAACAGTGTATTCGGTGTTAAAAAGTTCATCCGCTCCATCTATCTGTATTGTACCTGTTTCCGCACCAAAAATGTGTGCGCCCATTGAATTTAAAAAATTCTGCAAATCCACAATTTCAGGCTCTTTAGCCGCATTTTCTATAATTGTCTTTCCATTTGAAACAGCCGTTGCAAGCATAATATTTTCTGTTGCGCCTACACTCGGAAACGGCAATACAATTTTGCACGGAACAATTCCATTTGCTAAACACGTAAGATGATTTTCACACTCTAAAATATCAACACCTAATTTTTTAAGGCTTTCGATATGTATATCAATAGGTCTTGCACCTATCTCGCATCCACCGGGGTATGAGAGTATCGCTTTTTTCATATTGGAAATCATACTCCCCAAAAATATCACCGATGAACGCATTTTGTTCATAAGATACTCGGGAACAACATGCTTGTTTGCATGCTCGGAATTACAAATCACCGTATTATCTGAATATTTTGCATCGCACCCTAAGCATTTTAAAATATCAACCGCCGCTCGCACATCAGATAAATCGGGGCAATCGTGAATAACACACTTTCCTTTGTTTAAAAGGCAGGCAGCTATCAGCGGCAATGCTGAATTTTTAGCACCCTGAACGGTAATTTCACCTTCAAGACGCCTGCCTCCCGACATAACAAAGCAATTCATTAGTTGCACCTCCAACAAAGCTATGCTTTATCTTATGCAACTGTTAAATTTTTGGTTACTTTCGTCTTCCTATATATTTTGATATGTTAAGAAGTATTCCCATACCTGCCATTAAAAATACCAAAGATGAGCCTCCCGCACTGAAAAACGGAAGCGGCATACCTGTAACAGGCATAGACGACGTAACAACCGCAACATTTATTATAACCTGAATAGCAACAAGCGCGGTAATGCCGGTTGCCAAAAAGCAACTGAATTTATCAGGAGCATTTACTGCTATATAAATTCCTCTCCAAACAAGCGCAGCAAACAATAACAAAACAACTGTAGCTCCAACAAAGCCAAGTTCCTCACAAATAACTGCAAAAATAAAGTCATTCTGAGGTTCGGGAAGATATAAAAACTTCTGTCTGCTCTGACCTATTCCAAGTCCAAACATACCGCCTGAGCCGATTGCATAAAGCGACTGCCTTATCTGCCAACCCTCACCACTCGGATCGCTTGCCATCGGGTTAAGGAATACAGCCATACGTTCCGCTCTGTATCCGCTAAATGCCAGAAATATTATCGCAGGGATTGCTACCAATAAGCATATTGCAAAATGCTTCTTTTTCGCTCCTGCTACAAAAAGCATTGCAACTGTAACACCAAACAATAAAAGTGTACAGCTGAAATGAGGTTCCAGCATCAAAAGAAGAGCAAACACGCCATACAGAATAAGATATGGCACAAAATCTCTAAAAAATTCCGATTTTTCCCAATCCTGGACCGACATTTTGTGAGATATCATTATAATAAGTGCGTATTTGGCAACCTCAGACGGCTGAAAAGAAAAACCGCCAATACCAATCCATCTTTTTGCACCGTTAATCCCCGGGAATAGTAAAACTATCAACAAAAGTCCGATAGTTATTACATAAAGCATAAAAGAATATTTTCTGTAATTTTTATAATTAAAGTTTGCAGTAAAAGCCATGGCTACAAAGCCAATTACTGCCCAAATCATCTGTCTTTTTAAGAAAAAATAACTGTCACCGTTTTGCACCTGAGCTGTAGGAGCTGATGCAGAGAAACACATAATCAGCCCAAAACATACAAGTATTAAAACGAGATTGGATAAAACAGGGTCAGTCTTTGAAAAACCAAACAGTTCCTTTTTTATAGACAGCTTCCCCTTTTTTTTATTCAATGTTCCTTCACCTTTCTTTTTTAAACTACTGCAAATAGCGAAATTATTCCGCAGACTAAAGTAACAAGCGAGAAAATATAAACAATCTGAACTTCCTTTAATCCCTTCATTTCAAAATGATGGTGAATTGGCGCCATAAGGAAAATTCTTTTTTTGGTCTTCTTGTAGTAAGCAACCTGAATGATTACAGAAAGAGCCTCAATTACATATACTATACCCACAAGAATTAAAATCAGTTCCATTTTAAGTAAAATTGCAAGTACACTAACCGCACCACCTAAATAAAGCGAACCCGTATCACCCATAAACACTTTTGCAGGATGATAATTATAAATTAAAAATCCTATCAGAGCACCTGTAATACTTGCCGAAAAATACGACACATCATAGTTTCTCAAAAGTATTGATACTATTGTAAAAAACAAAGTAACAACCGCAGTAACACTTGTTGCAAGTCCATCTAAACCATCAGTCAAATTAACTGCATTTGTAAAACCTACCATAAATACAGTCATAAAAATCACATAAAACCACGAAAAGTCGATTGCAAAACTTGTAAACGGGATTGTGATTTCTGTTGTTATATACCCAAGCTTTACAGCGGTAACTAAAAATGCTGCCGAAACAAGTGTCTGCCCTGCAAGTTTCTGCTTTTCATTTAGTCCTAAATTTCTTTTAAAATAAATTTTTATAAAGTCATCTAAAAAGCCAATTAGCCCATATAAAAATACTGCCGCAACCGAAAGTCTTAATGCGGGAGATGAACACATACAAAAGGCAACAACAGAAATAACCAAAACAAAACAAACTCCGCCCATAGTGGGTGTTCCGTTTTTGTTTTCGTGCCATTTAGGTCCTATTTCCCTTATAGTTTGCCCAAATTTCAATTTGTGAAGCACAGGAATTAAAACAGGCATTATTACCGCAGTAAGTACAAACGAAACTACAAGACTTATATAAACCGCCATATCCATTTTGCAAATCTCCTTTGTTAAAAATCGAGCAAATGCTCAGAAATTTCTTCAAGTTTCATAGAACGTGATGCCTTAACTAATATAATGTCGCCCTCTTTTACAAAGCTGTCTAAAAACTCAATTGCACTTTGGTTGTCGGCAAAACTTTTTGCGTTGTTCTTGTTAAACCCGTTTTCTATCGCTCCGTTTACAATTTCCTCACTCTTATTTCCGACAGTAATTAAAAAGTCGACATCAAAATCAACGACATATTTTCCCACAAGCCTGTGCGCATACTCAGAAAGGTCCCCCATTTCCAGCATGTCACCCAAAACCGCTATCTTTCTTTGTCCGCTTAACTGATTTAATATTTTAAGACCAGCCTCAGCCGAAGACGGACTTGCATTATAGCAATCATTTATCACAGTAATGCCGCCTGACTTTAAAATATTTTGTCTCATCTGGCCGGGCACAAAGTCTTTTAGCGCATTTATTATATCACATGGCTGTGTCCTAAAATGTCTTGCAACTGCAAATGCCGCCAATGCATTTTTTACATTATGTTCCCCAAGCACAGGAATTGATGCGTGATATACTTCTGAATTTTCAACTATATCAAACTCTGTATTTACCCCATCAGAAACTATATTTTCAGCAAAAATGTCTGCATCTTTGTTTTCTATTCCATAATAAACATATTTATGTTTTAACCCATCTTTTAATGTCAAAAGCATATCATCATCTGCGCACAAAACAACAAGTCCGTCATCTTTAAGATGTGCTAGCATTTCAGTTTTTGCTTTTAAAATATTTTCCCTTGATCCAAGTTTTTCAACATGCGAAAGCCCGATATTTGTAAACACTGCAACATCGGGATGAACAAGACTTGCAAGATAGTCAATTTCACCAAACCCGCTCATTCCCATTTCGATTACACCGACCTCATGCTCTTTTTCAAGTCTTAAAAGAGTAAGAGGAAGTCCAATATGATTGTTAAAATTTTTATAGGTTTTAAGTACGTTGTATTTACAAGAAAGCGCACATGAAATCATATCCTTTGTTGTTGTTTTACCAACACTTCCCGTAATTCCAACAAATGGCACACTGAATTTTTCTTTGTAATATTTTGCAATTTGTCCAAGTGCTATTGTGGTATCCTCAACTAAAATGACATCTGTATCTGCTTCAACTCGCCTTGAAACCACACAACCTGCAGCGCCTGCTTTAACCGCCTGATGAACATAGTCATTTCCATCAAAAGAACTTCCTACAAGTGCAACAAAAAGCATACCCTCTTTTATAACCCTTGTATCAGTATTTATATCTGTTATTTTTTTATCACCCGTGCCCGAGATAAGCTCGCCGCCCGTTGCTTTTAAAATATCCGCTGTTGTAAGCATGCTTTTTCACACCCCCAATTCTTCTTTTATTTCAAACAAAATTTTTTCTTCATCAAACGGAAAATTTTCTTTTCCTATGGTCTGATATGTTTCGTGCCCCTTGCCCGCAAGCACAACGACATCACCTTTTTTTGCATTTACAACTGCATATTTTATGGCATCGCGTCTGTTTTCAATTACAATATGATGCTTGCCTTTCATTCCCACTAAAATCTGATTGATAATTTCTGTAGGATTTTCTGTTCGCGGATTGTCAGATGTAACTATGCAAAAATCAGCCAGTTTGTCTGCAATTTCACCCATAATGGGACGTTTTTTATTATCTCTGTCTCCACCACACCCGAAAAGCACGATAACTCTGCCTTTTGCAAACCCTTTAACAGTGTTTAAAATATTTTCAACACCATCAGGCGTATGGGCGTAATCAATTATAAATGTTGCATCAAGTCCCAAATCTACAACCTGTGCTCTACCCTTAACTCCGTGAGCAGTTTTAATGCCCTCAGCAATTATTGTTTCATCAATTCCCAGTGCTTTTGCAGCAGATATTGCACAAAGTGCATTGTATACCGAAAATTCTCCCGGGATTGGCAAGCTGTAAGAATTTCCGCCTGCCCAAAATTCAACGCCGTTTTCTTTAAGTACCACATCTTTTGCTAAAAGATCACTATTGGTTTTTACACCAAAAGTTGATATTTCGGATGTAGCACCATTTATAATTCTATCTACATATTTATCGTCTGCGTTAACTACGCCTTTTTTACACATTTTAAACAGGATTGCCTTTGCATCTGCATAGTTTTCCATTGTTTTATGGAAATCAAGATGGTCCTGAGTAAGATTTGTAAACACTCCCACATCAAAATCACAATACGCCACACGATCTAAGAAAAGTGCGTGAGAGGAAACCTCCATAACGACTGTATCTACCTTTTCAGATGCCATTTCCTTAAAAAGTGCCTGAAGTTCAAACGAGTCAGGAGTTGTTCTTTTAGTTTCTATAATTCTGTCGCCTATCATATTGTGATTGGTGCCTATCAAGCCTACTTTTTGACCTGCTTTTTCAAGAATATTTTTAATTAAATATGTTGTTGTAGTCTTGCCATTTGTACCTGTTATACCTACAAGTTTAAACTCTTTTGAAGGGTTCTGATAAAAGTTTGCACACAAAAGTGCCATAACGTTTCTTGAATCCTTGACAATAACAGTAGGACAGTTTGCATCTGTTTCATGCTCTGCAATTATTACAGCAGCACCACTGGCTGCAGCAATTTTGGCATAGTTATGCCCATCAGTTTCGTAGCCTTTTATGCACACAAAGGCACTTGCCTTGCCGACTTTCCTGGAATCGCTTACAATATCCTTAATCTCAATATCGGCATTTCCGCTATACTGCACACCAATGAGCAAGTCTTTTAACAACATAAATACTCCCCTATTCTACATCCAGATGCCTGAACTCAACATAAACAACACTACCGCGCTCTACTACACTTCCCGCTTCAGGATCTTGTTTTACCGCCGCCGTCTGACCACCTTCACCCGTCATTCTGCCGGCACCTGAAATCTTAAAGTTAAGCCCTGCACTCACTATACTTGAATTTGCAGAAAGCACCGACTGACCTATGACCGAAGGAACAGTTACAGTCTGCGGTTCAGTATCTGTTGTATAGAGTAAAACTGTTGCACCTTTTTGCAATCTTGTTCCTGATTTTGGTACTTGTTTTACTATATTTTGTCCGTCTCCGATAACATTTGCCCTAAAACCTGCAGAAGATAACTTTTCAACTGCTTCTGTCCTTGTTTTGTCCAAGATGTCAGGCACAGTTATGTCTGCATTTTCTATTTCTTCACTAGAAAGTGTTCTCTCAACATTTAAATACTGAAGAACGTCATTCATAATATTCCCAACAACAGGCGCTGCTATTACACCACCAAAATATTGACCGCCCTCAGGCTCATCAAGCATAACAAGCACAGCAACCTGCGGATCGTCAGCAGGTGCAAACGCAACCATTGATGCAATTTTTTTGCCTGCACTTCTCGGCTGTTTTTCACTTGTTCCTGTTTTTCCTGCAATTCTGTATCCTTGAATGTATGCGTTTTTACCAGAACCTGTGTGTACTGCCTCTTCCAACAAAAGGCAAAGCTGGTCGCTTGTTTCCTTTGAAACTGTCTGACGCACAAATTCTCCCTCAAACTTTTTAACAACTTTTCCGCTAGAGTCTGTAAGCTGTTTTACAATATGAGGTTTCATATATTTGCCGTCATTTGCAACAGCAGCAACGGCACTTATAAGCTGAATTGGAGTTACCTGAAAACCCTGTCCGAATGATGTCGTTGCATTTTCAACTACACCATAGTTAGATTCGGAAAAGAAAATTCCCTGTGTTTCTCCTGGGAGGTCAATTCCTGTTGTATCTCTTAATCCAAACGCTTTTGTGTATTTAAAAAAGTTTTCCTTTCCAACTCTTTCACCAATATCCATAAACGCAGGGTTACATGAGTTTTGGATTGCTTTTGCAAGGTCCTGAAAACCGTGTCCTCCCGCTTTCCAGCATCTGATTGTTTCACCTGCAACCTTTTTAGCTCCATTACAATTAAATGTACTGTTTAAGGTAACCGCACCCTCTTCCAAAGCAATTGCAGAAGTTAAAATTTTAAAAGTTGAACCCGGTTCATATGAGTCAACAACCGCTTTGTTTCTCCACATTTTATTACGTGCTGCCGAAAGTTTATCTTTATACTCCTGACTGTTTTGGTCAAGGCTTTCCAAAACCTCAACATCACTTGGATTTGTTACAACCAATGGCTGATTAAGGTCATAGTCGGGTTTAGTAGCCATCGCTAATATTTCACCCGTTTTTACATCCATAACAATAGCAGCTGCACCATTTTTAACATCGTTGTCTAAAATTGCGGTTTCTAAATTTCTTTCCGCAAAGTGCTGAACAACTTCATCAATGGTAAGAACAACATTAAGTCCGTCTTCTGAGCCGTAGTATCTTTCATACTCATAAGGCATATCACGTCCTATTGCATTTGTTGCGGAAACCACTCTTCCCGAAGTGCCTTTTAAATAGCTGTCATACATAAGTTCAATTCCAGAAAGTCCCTGATTGTCTATTCCCGTAAAACCTATTACGTGGGAGGCAAAGTTTGAATAAGGATAATATCTCTTTGAGTCTTCATCAAGACTTATGCCTTTTAGTTTGCCTTCCGCCATTAATTTCTTGATTTGCTCAGCCTGTTCTGACTCAATTTTTCTTTTTATGTATTCATAACTGCTGTTTTTAGTCAGCTTTTTATATATATCATTATATTCTTCACCAAGAATGTCAGCTAGGTATCTGGCTGTTTCTTCTGCCTGCTTTTCCGCTTTTACAACGCTGGGATTGGCAGTAACGGTTTCAACCGATGCAGATACTGCCAAAGGTTTCATATTTCGGTCATAAATGGTTCCTCTCTTGGAACTGATTATTCTGTCACGGGTTTGCTGTTCGATTGCCATGCGGCTGTATTCTTCACCTTTTACAAACTGGTGATATGATATGCGTACAACCAAAAGTGCCAGCAGAGCAAACACTAAATAAAGCGAACCTACTAATCTTATTTTAACACCTTTGCCCAATTTGTTCATACTTTTTATGATTTCCTTTCCGCAACACTGCTGCGCGTCTTAAAAAGACATAAAAAGGGATTTACATTTTATAAATCCCTTTTACATACTTATGAGTTTGATTAATATAAATATTCCAGACAATAAGATATAACGCTTTTGGCAGAATTTAAAAAGCCGTTTTTCTCCTGAACGGGTTTTATAGTCTTGTCTTTCATATTTAAGCTGACATTTACGACCTGGTGGCTTTGAGGGACGCCCATGTTAAGTTCGGTTTTAGCTGTTTGCTCAACACTTTTAAGATCCGAACTTCTGTCCAAATAAACCATATGCTGTTCATTTGCGGCAGTTAATTCCTGAAGCTCTTTTTCAAGCGAATTTATCTGCGCCAATCTTTCGTTTATCATTGTGTATCTTAACACAACGGTAAATATCATAAGGAAAAGTACCGCCACTGATGCTCTTACAACAAGATTTGCTTTTGCTTTTTGTTTACTGGCTTTTCTGACCTTGGGCTGCTCAACCTCAACAGTCGGCTGAGGTGTATATAGTGCATTATCATAAGCTGTACTTGTTTGTGCCAACGGTATCATCTCCTTTTTTACAATTTTTCAATAACTCTTAGCTTTGCACACGATGAACGTGAGTTTACTTCAAGCTCTGCCCCACCTGCAATAACAGGTTTTTTAAACACTAATCTGCCTCTTGGTTTGTTCCCGCATACGCAAATAGGGAAATCCGGAGGACAGGTGCATCCTTTACAAAAATCGTTAAAGCTTTGCTTTACTATTCTGTCTTCCAAAGAATGGAATGTTATTATGGCAAGTCTTCCGCCGGGTTTTAAACAGTCAAAGAAATCTTCAACTGATTGTCTTAAAACCTCAAGCTCGCCATTTACCTCTATACGAATAGCCTGAAAAACCCTTTTCGCAGGGTGGCCACCTTCGCGCCTCTTTGCCGCCGGAATCCCTTCCTTAATCAGTTCTGAAAGCTCGAACGTGGTTTCAACAGGCTTTGTTTGTCTGAAACCAATGATTTTGTTTGCAATTTGGCTTGCAAACTTTTCCTCGCCGTAGTCGCGAAAAATTCTTACAAGCTCATGCTTTTCATATCCGTTAACAACGTCATAGGCAGTTATACCTTTAGATCTGTCCATTCTCATATCAAGCTTTGCATTATGATTATAGGAAAATCCCCTCTCACCATTATCAAGCTGATACGAAGATACTCCAAGGTCTAAAATTGCACCATCTATTTTATCAATGCCCTTGTCTTTTAAAATTTGTTTTATTTCGCAGTAGTTCCCATGACAGTACGAAACCCTGTCACCAAAACACTCAAGCCTCTTTCTTGCAGCAGACAGCGCCTCTTTATCTCTGTCAATTCCAATGAGTTTAGCTCCATCTGAATGTGTTAGCAGTCGGGAGGAGTGACCTCCTCCTCCTAACGTACCGTCCACATATATTCCAACTTGCTTAACAGAAAGTGCGTTAATACTCTCTTCAAGTAAAACCGAAACATGTGAAAATTCCATTTTTATAACCCGTAATCTGAAAGCCCGCTCACTAACTCGTCAAGATTAATATCCTGCTCTTTGTTGTAATTATTCCAGTTATCAAGGCTCCATATTTCTATGTATGACGACTGCCCTATTATAACAACATCTTTTTCAAGCTTTGCATAGTTTTTAAGGTTTGAAGCTATTAAAATTCTGCCCTGCTTGTCCACTTCGCACTCATTTGAATTTGAAAAGATTGCTCTTTTATACTGACGTGCCTTGATGTCACTATCAGGAAGAGCTTCTATTTTAGCCTTATACTTTTCCCATTCTTCAAATGAATAAGCACGAAGGCAAGCATCAGTTCCGATTGTTACATAAAAGTGAGAACCAATATCTTCTCTGAATTTAGCAGGCATAATAAGTCTGCCTTTTGGGTCTAAACTATGTGTGTATTCACCTATAAGCATATACCTGCTCCTTTCATTAAAATATCAGAAAAAAGTCCCACTTTGTTACCAACTCATGACACTTTCCCCCACTTTTACTTATATAATAAACTATTTTCAAAAAAAATTCAATACTTTTTTAATAATTTTTTAAAAAATTTTGCATTTCTTTTTCAATGTGAAGAAAGTTTTGCTTATTTTTCCCTCCATACACAAAAAAATAACATAAAAATTGGACAAAATTTATATAATATATGATAACGTCAGAAATAAGGAATGACCACTATGATAAATAAAAACTTAAAAGCAAAAAGTCACCTATGCACAATCTGCCTTTTTGCTATGTCTGACAATTCCGCCGATTTGTGCCGTTTACTATAAAAATTTTGATTAGGAGGATTAATAATGAGTCAAAGACGAAAAAAATGTGTAGCAATGCTTTTAGCAGGCGGCCAAGGAAGCAGACTTGGCGTACTTACAAAACATACCGCAAAACCCGCTGTCCCGTTTGGCGGAAAATACAGAATTATTGACTTTCCGTTATCAAACTGCGTAAATTCAGGTCTTGATACAGTAGGCATTATGACGCAGTATCAACCCTTGGAACTTAACGATTATATAGGTAACGGTCGGCCTTGGGGATTAAACAGCAGCTTCGGAGGCGTTCACATTCTTCCGCCGTATGCCAAAAGCAAAAAAAGCGAATGGTACAAAGGTACTGCAAATGCAATCTACCAAAACATAAAATTTATTGAACGATACAATCCGGAGTATGTAATAATTTTATCGGGCGACCATATCTATAAAATGGACTATTCCAAAATGCTCGAGTTTCATAAGGAAAAAGGTGCAGACTGTACTATTGCCGTGTTGGATGTAACTTTAAGTGAAGCATCAAGATTTGGGATTATGAATTTAACTCCAGACTTTAAAATCTACGAATTTGAAGAAAAACCCAAAAACCCCAAAAGCACAAAAGCTTCAATGGGTATTTATATATTTAACTGGACACTTTTGAAAGAGTATCTGATAAAAGATGAACAAAACCCACTCTCATCAAACGATTTCGGCAAAGATATTATTCCAAAGCTTTTAAAAGATGAAAAACGCCTTTTTGCGTATCTTTTTGATGGATACTGGAAAGACGTAGGAACTATAGAAAGTCTGTGGGAAGCAAACATGGATCTTTTAGCCCCCGAAATACCTATCCAACTCAAAGACCCCAACTTTAAAATTTATGCCAGAAACTACGCCAAGCCATCAAGCTATATTTCAGAAAATGCAGTTTTGGATAACTCATTCGTAGCAGAAGGCTGTATTATTAAGGGCAAAGTGTTAAACTCAATTGTATCGGTAGGTTGTGAAATAGCAGAAAATGCAATAGTTCAAAACAGCGTTATAATGCCGAACACTGTTGTAAAGAGCGGCGCTTTGATAAATTACTCAATAATCGGCGAAAACTGCATTATTGAAGAAAATGCACAGGTGGGAACAAACAACAGAAAAATAAGTGTAATTGAACATAACAAAATCGTTAAAAGAGGTTTAAAACTACAGGGTCAGGAGGTTTAATTATGAACGCGGCAGGAATTATTTTTTCTAATCTGTATGACGCCCCCATGGGAGAACTCACCAAACGCAGAACAGTTGCGTCAATGCCATTTGGAGGAAGATACAGATTTATTGACTTTGTGCTTTCAAATATGTCGAACTCAGGATTAACATCAATTGGAATTATAACAAAATACAACTATCAGTCGCTTATGGACCACTTGGGAAGTTGCAGCGAATGGGACTTAAACAGAAAAAATTCAGGTGTTTACATTATCCCCCCCTTTGCAACGGGATTTACCAACGTTTACAGAGGGAATTTAGAGGCTTTGGAAAACGCGCTTTCTTTTTTATACACCCGCAAAGAAAAGTATGTTATTATGTGTGATACAACGGTAATCTGCAATATAAATTTTGAAGACGTTCTTGAAAACCACAAAAAATCCAAAGCCGACATAACTGTTATTGCATCTCCCGATAAGACGAATTTTGCCCCAACAGACCTGTTTGTAAAAGAAACAAGCGGAAAAGCAACAGATATTTCAATAGGAAAACCTGTTGCAGATGACTTTCTTTTGGGAATGGGAATGTTTGTAATTGACCGTAAGATGCTCATAACCGCAGTACAAAACTATGTTGCACGCGGAAGGTTCAGTTTTGAAAGAGATTTTCTGCAAGATGAATTTAATCTGGGAAATCTGAATGTAAATGTTTTCAAATTTGAAAAAACCGTTTTGAAAAACCACAGCATAAAATCGTATTTTGAAAATAATTTTAAACTTATGGATCTTAAAGTACGTGATGAAATTTTTTCAAAAGGAGCACCTGTTTACACCAAAGTCCGCGACGAGGCCCCTACTTTTTATCATAAAAACTCAGTTGTGGAAAACTGCATTATAGCCGACGGATGCACATTAACAGGAATTGCAAAAAATTCTATATTTTTCAGAGACGTTAAATTAAAAGCAGGTGCTTTAGTACAAAACTGCATTGTAATGCAAGGTTCTAAAATAGGAAAAGGTGCACGCCTTGAATACGTAATAATTGATAAAAATGTAACAATAAATGAAAATGTAGCGCTTTGCGGGTCTAAAGAAATTCCCCTGATAATACCAAAGGGAACAACAGTATCTTAATTTAAGACTAAAAAAGGTTATGTGCTTAAATGAATATGCAGACAACATCTGTAATATCCGCTATTAAAAATTTAAAAAGAAAAAACACCAAAAACTTGGTGTTTTTTTCTTTTATATTTATTTAATTGTTGCTGATTTTACGGTGTTTTTCATAAGCATTGCAATAGTCATAGGTCCTACGCCGCCCGGAACAGGTGTAATGGCTGATGCAACATTTTTTACTTCTTCAAAATCAACGTCTCCGCAAAGTTTTCCGTTTTCATCTCTGTTCATACCGACATCAATTACAACAGCACCTTCTTTAACCATATCCGCCTTGACAAATTTCGCAATTCCAACTGCCGCAACCAAAACGTCGGCACGCTTTGTAACTTCCTTAAGGTCAACAGTTTTTGAATGGCAGATTGTAACGGTAGCGTTGCTGTGGAGCAACAGCATTGCCTGAGGCTTTCCTACAATGTTGCTTCTTCCTATTACAACACATTCCTTACCCTTAACGTCAATTCCGCTTTCTTTAATAAGCTCCATCACGCCTGCAGGGGTACACGGCACAAAATCAAAATCGCCAATCATAATTTTTCCTACATTAACAGGGTGGAATGCATCAACATCTTTTTTAGGGGCAATTGTATTGATTACCGCTTTTTCGTCAATATGTTTAGGAAGCGGAAGCTGAACTAAAATGCCGTCAATATCATCTTTTTTATTAAGCTTTTCGATAATCTGTAGAATTTCCTGCTGAGTTGTCTGTTCAGGAAGTGCATATTCTTCAGAATAAATGCCGATTTCAGCACACGCCTTTTTTTTGTTGTCGACATACACTCTTGAGGCCGAGTTGTTACCTACAATCATAACTGCAAGACCAACCGTTTTACCTTCTTCTTTTAGTTTTGCTACCTCCTGCTTTAATTCCTCTTTTATTCTTGCCGACACTTTTTTGCCGTCTATTATCTGTGCGCTCATTTTTATTTCCTCCTTTGATCACACGCGGTTTTATCAAACAATGCTTTTCAAATCCTATTAAATCAGCTCTGCCTGCCTTAAGCAGCGCTTTTTTTACAATTTCATAATTTTCAGGACGTCTGTATTGAAGCAGTGCCCTTTGCATTTTCTTTTCCTCGTAACTTTTTGGAACATAAACCTTGCTCATATCTCTTGGGTCAAGCCCTGTAAAATACATACAGGTTGAAAGAGTTCCAGGGGTGGGATAAAAATCCTGCACCTGCTCGGGTGAGTAATTTATATCTCTTAAATACTCAGCTAAAAGTATAGCATCGTGGAGAGTTGAGCCGGGATGACTTGACATTAAATAAGGCACTAAAAACTGTTTTTTGCCTAGTTTTTCGTTTATCGCTTTATACTTTTGAGCAAATCTTTTGTAAACCTCAAATGACGGTTTACCCATATAATAAAGAACATCATCAGAAACGTGCTCTGGTGCTACTTTCAGCTGACCACTTATATGATTCTCACATAGCTGATTGAAAAACGTGTCATCTTTATCATAAATTAAATAATCATATCTTATACCCGAACGTACAAACACTTTTTTTACTTTTGGAATTTCTGAAAGCTTCCTTAAAAGCGAGGCGTATTCCTTATGGTCAACCTCAAGATTTTCGCAAGGAACAGGGAACAAACACTGTCTTTTGGGGCAACTTCCCTTTTCGCCCTGCTTTTTGCAGGAAGGTTTTCTGAAGTTTGCAGTAGGTCCGCCTACATCATGGATGTAACCTTTAAAATCGGGATCCCACACAAGCTTTTCAGCCTCTTTTAAAAGTGATTTTTCGCTTCTTGCAGAAATAATTCTGCCCTGATGGAAAGCAAGCGCACAAAACGAACAATTTCCAAAACAACCTCTTGACGAAACAAGTGAAAACTTAACTTCTTCGATTGCCGGAATTCCGCCGTCTTTTTCATAATCAGGATGATAAGTTCCCACATAAGGTAGTGAATAAACCTTGTCCATCTCTCTGGTTGAAAGCGGTTTTGCCGGTTTGTTTTGTACCACGTACATATCGCCATGTTGCTGAATTACAATATTCCCTGAGAACGGGTCCTGATTTTTATATTGTATCATAAAGCTTTCGGCGTATTTTTTCTTATCGCTTCTAACCTCGTTATATGAGTGACACGCAAAACATTTTTCGGGAATTGTTTTGCTTAAATAGCAAGTTCCCTCAACATCTGTAATTTCGCTCAAAGGTATCCCCATATCAAGCCTTTTTGCAATTTCTGTAATAGGTTTTTCACCCATTCCGTAGATAACAAGGTCTGCTCCCGAATCAATTAAAATAGAATGACGAACTTTATCGTCCCAATAATCATAGTGCGCAAATCTTCTTAATGATGCCTCAATACCGCCAATAATAACTGGCACTTTGACATACGCCTCTTTAATTCGGTTTGTATAAACAATTGCAGGACGGTCCGGACGGTATCCTGCCTTGCCTCCGGGCGAATAACTGTCATCATTTCTTTTCTTTTTTGATGCAGTATAGTGGCACACCATTGAATCAATATTCCCGGTGCTTACCAAAAAAGCAAGTCTTGGCTTGCCAAGACGCATAAAATCTTCTTTACTATGCCAGTCAGGCTGAGCAATAATACCAACAGTAAAACCTTCTGACTCCAACACTCTTGAAATAATTGCATGACCAAAAGACGGATGGTCAACATACGCATCAGCCGAAACAAGCACAAAATCAAGTTGGTCTATGCCACGCTCAATTAATTCATCTTTAGTTGTTGGTAAAAATCCATTTTTCATATTTTCCTCATATAAATGCTACAAGGGAATAGGAAAAAATATTCAGAACTTAAAAACTGAGCAAGAGCGTTAGATACGCTGAATGTTATAGTTTTTCGTAATAAAAAGGCTTATCGTAATAATATAAGCCTTTTTATGTTCTGAGCTTTTTACATTCCCCTATTTTGAAATTTTTCTGCACTCTAAATAAAATCTCTTTTCAAATGCTTCTCCCATTGAGAATGTTTTTCTTGGAAGTGCACCATCACTTCTTACACTCTTGAACAAATCACCTTTTTTCATCGAAGAAAGGATAAATCCAACCGAATTTTCCTTTTTTGAAAGGTCTTTTGTAACATCATCGCCGTGAATGTAATCAATCTCCGCCTCAGGATGCTTTTTAACAAAGGCATCCAGGAAGTTCTGCAAACTGCCAACTGCAAGTTCAAATTCAGGCTCTTTTATGTATATTGTTTTACTTACGCCATCTACCACTACATCAAAATTCTGACTGTCCGATTTTTCATAAGTAGCTGTAGGATAAAATTCAAACAATTCTTTTTCCATGATTTTGTAATCTGCATTAAACACTATTCTGTGAATAGGTTCAAACTCTAAAGAGCTGTCGTGAATGTTTACAACCTCAACCAGCGCATATCTTGCAGGATGGTTTCTTGCATCATTTTCCGAAAGATTTGCTTTAATTAAATTCCAGCACTCTTTTGCGGTTGCAAGAGAATGATTGCCATCACCTACAGCAAACAAAAGTGTGTTTTCTTTATCCTGCACATTTTTAAGTGTTAAAAACGCATCTGCAATCTCATCACTTGGAGCAACCTTATATCCCTTTATATTGCCTGAGTTCATCATGAGGTCAAAAT
This sequence comes from Clostridia bacterium, assembly GCA_045589295.1. Taxonomy (GTDB): domain Bacteria; phylum Bacillota; class Clostridia; order RGIG6154; family RGIG6154; genus RGIG2094. Next base: position 151,214 of record JAZNOU010000012.1, on the reverse strand, counting down.
CATAAACCGCTGTCTTTTCTGCCTTTTCTACTGCGCCAAAAACCAAATCATCAGGGTCATCAATCAAAAGCATAATATGCGGAAGCTCCAAGGGAGCATTTTTTCTTATTTTTACTCTGGGAGGAATTCTTTCTTTAACTGTGCCTTCCGTTGCTCTCACATGTGCCTTTGAGTCCTTTTCATAGTCATACTTTTCAAGATCAATTGCACCAACTAAACCATGACGTACTTTCCCGCCCGCAACAGTTCTTTGTACATATACAAACGAGTTTGAAAGGCAATTAAAATCTTCGCCGTCTAAATAACTCTTCATTGTTTTATTTATATTTTCAATTCGTTTATCTCCATCATTTTCATTTAAGTAAATTTCAGGATAAATCATACCCAGTGTGCTTTTTTCACTGCCGACATACTCTTTAACCTTATCCCAATAATCAGGCTGTGATGTATACTGGTCACACGCAACAACGCTCCACTTTGAAAAATCCTCTGTTTTTGGAAGTAAGATATCACAAGGAATAAATCCAATATTCTCAAATTTGTCCATTTTTATGTCCTTCTTTAATCTAAATAGTCTTTCAACTTTTTACTTCTTGACGGATGACGTAATTTTCTTAATGCCTTTGCTTCAATCTGTCTAATTCTTTCTCTTGTTACATCAAACTCTTTGCCTACTTCTTCTAAAGTTCTTGATCTTCCGTCATCAAGACCGTATCTTAATCTTAACACTTTTTCTTCTCTTGGTGTAAGTGTTCCTAATACGTTGGCAAGCTGTTCTTTCAAAAGAATGAAAGATGCCGCATCTGCCGGAGGCGGAGCATCAACGTCTTCGATAAAGTCTCCTAAGTGGCTGTCTTCTTCTTCGCCAATCGGGGTTTCCAAAGAAACAGGCTCTTGTGCAACCTTCATAATTTCACGCACTTTGTCCACCGACATATTCATTTCTTTTGCAATTTCCTCAACCTGAGGCTCCCTACCGAATTCCTGGATAAGCTGACGCTGAATTCTCATAAGCTTGTTGATAGTTTCAACCATATGAACAGGAATTCTGATTGTTCTTGCCTGATCAGCAATAGCACGGGTGATAGCCTGTCTTATCCACCAGGTTGCATAAGTAGAAAACTTAAATCCTTTTGTGTAGTCGAATTTTTCAACTGCTTTGATAAGACCAAGGTTGCCTTCCTGAATAAGATCCAAAAATAACATTCCGCGACCAACATATCTTTTTGCAATACTTACAACAAGTCGTAAATTCGCTTCTGCCAGACGTTGTTTTGCACTTTCATCGCCTTTTAACATTCTTTCTGAAAGCTCTATCTCTTCTTCGGTTGTCAAAAGCGGCACCTTGCCAATTTCCTTTAAGTACATTCTTACATGGTCTTCAACGCTTACACCCTCTGGAATTGTAAGGTCAATCTCTACCTCTTCAATCTCGTCAAATGGGATGTCGTCATCTTTTTCAATTTCCAAATCTGTGCCTATAACTTCAACTCCCATTTGCTCTAGAGTTTCATAAACCTTTTCAATTTTTTCAGGGTCTAACTCTACCTCTTCCAATGTGTCTGCTATCTCCTGGTAAGAAATTTTGCCCTGTTTCTTTCCTTTTTCCAGAAGAGCTTTAATAACATTTTTTTTGTCCTCTGCCATATCGGCTAATCCTCCTTGCGATTTCTTTCCGAAATCATTTGTTTCACTTTTTCCATATCATGCGACTTTGCCAAGTCCTTGATTTGTATGTCTTTTTTTAATTTATCCAAACTCTGAGATATTTGCGTTGCCGCAATACGCGGGTCCGGATAAGAGTTTTTTATGTTTAATATTTTTGCAATCCTGCTTGCATTTTCCATCTCAAAATGCGAAATAAATTCGCTTTCAGAAATATCTGATTTATCAATTTTAAGCTCGGTGATTTTTTTGAACATCATTCCCAACAGCTCGTCGGAAAAATCAGTTTCCTTATACTTTGCCGACAAAAATTCAAATGCCTGATGACTGTAAAACATAAGATTTATAATTTTTTCTTCTGTTTCTGTCAAAAGTATATTCTTTCCGTCTTTAACAATGGTTTTCTGACTTAAATCGCGGATTGTTGCTTCTAATTCTTTCTTAGTTTCTTTTTTAACAAAGCTTTTTCGTTTTTGTTTTAGCTGAGCCATTACAGATTCAAATGAAACATCACAGGAAACAGAAATTTCTTTTGCATAAATTTCCTGCTCCACCTGCGAGTTTAACTTTACAAGCTCCAAAGCCGCTTCTTTTATAAATTCAACTTTTTGGTCGGGTTCATTTAAGTCATATTTTGCCTTTAAATTACCTATTTTATACAAAATGGGGTTTTTCGCACCGCTTATTGCCATTAAAAACGCATCTGCACCGTTTTTACGGCAAAATTCGTCAGGATCTTTAGAGCCGGGCAACGTAATTATCTTGGTTTTTATGTCGTGCCTTGACAAAATTTCCATTCCCCTGTTTGCTGCTTTAACGCCCGCCTCGTCTGAATCGTAACAAAGTACAACAGCTTCAGCATACCTTTTTAAAAGGTTTGCATGTCCGTCAGTTAGTGATGTTCCAAGCGATGCTACCGCAGTGTCTATTCCATACTGATGGAGGGTTATAACGTCCATATACCCCTCTACCACTACAAATGTTTTATTGTTAGATTTTTTTGCAAGATTAAGTGCAAATAGATTTGAACTCTTGTCAAAAACCGGCGTGTCATTTGTGTTTAAATACTTGGGTTTTGAATCATCTAAAACACGTCCGCCGAATGCAATTAAATTTCCCCTTATATCAAAAATAGGAAACATTACTCTGTTTCTGAATCTGTCGTAAACCGAACCTTTCTGACTTTTTACAATAAGCCCTGCATCCAGTGCCTCGTACTCGGTAAAGCCTTTTGCCTTTAGGTGTTTAAAAAGCTTGTCCCAGCTGTCAGGCGCAAAGCCAAGCCCGAATTTTACAATAGTTTCTTTTGAAAGTCCGCGACCATTAAAATATTCCCTTGCAATTTTACCCTCATCTGTTCCCAGTTGCGAGTAAAAAAATCTTCCCGCTTCCTTATTTATTTCATAAAGCCTTTGCTTTCTTTTTGCTGCTTTATCATCAAAATCGGTGGTCTCAGGGATAGCAACCCCAACTCTTTCTCCCAAAAACTTAACTGCTTCTACAAAGCTTAAGTTCTCCATCTTCATAACAAAGTTTATAATGGTTCCGCCCTCACCGCAACCAAAGCAGTGATAAAGCTGTTTATCTGCCGAAACATGAAAAGAAGGGGTCTTTTCCCCGTGAAACGGGCATAACCCCACATATTCGCCCGAACTTCTTTTCAGGCGAACATACTTTGAAATAAAGTCAACTATGTCACATTTATCAGTAATCTCCTGAATAATCTGACTTGGAATTGCCAACAGCGTACCTCCGAAAACAAATAAACTATTTTTGTGCCTTAAAATATATTCTACATTTTCTTCACATTTCCTTTTTTCAAAAAAAAATAACAAAAATCGCACCAAAATTTTCAAAATATGCATTAATATATTATATATGTAGCTTTCACCAAAATTTATAAAAAAACTATTGACAAACATACCAAAAAGTGATATTATATTACGGCAACCGCGTGATAAAGGTTTTAAAATGCTTTATGGCTACCTTTGTGTCAGCGAGTCTAATGTTTTAGGAGGTGAACCGTTATGTACGCTATTATCGTTACAGGCGGCAAGCAGTATAAGGTTTCTGAAGGCGATACACTTTTCATCGAAAAGAAAGATGTTGCGATCGGAGAAGCTGTTAAATTTGAAGAAGTTTTAGCAGTATCTGATGCAGACGGAAACTTCAGTGTTAATCCTGCAAACGCTTCTGTTGATGCAACAGTTGTTGCTCACGGTAAAGATAAGAAAATTATCGTTTACAAGTACAAGCCAAAGAAAGGCTACCACAAAAAGCAGGGACACAGACAGCCTTATACAAAGGTTAAAATCGAAAAAATCAACTTATAATAAGTTAAAAATTTGCATGTAAAATGGAGGTGCAATAAATGGCTCATAAGAAAGGTGTCGGAAGTACCAAAAACGGCAGAGATTCCGAATCCAAGCGACTTGGTGTTAAAAGAGCTGACGGTCAGTTTGTTTTAGCAGGAAACATTCTTGTTAGACAGAGAGGAACAAAAATCCATCCCGGTCTTAATGTTAAAAAAGGCGGAGATGATACACTTTTTGCACTTGTTGACGGACACGTTAAATTCGAAAGAAAAGACAAAACAAGAAAACAAGTAAGTGTTTACGCAGCAGAATAATACACGAAATCAGCGCCGATAATAATATCGGCGCTTGTTTTTTTAACATCCTTGAGAAAGGTATGATACTATGTTTACAGATAAAGCGAAAATATATGTAAAAGCAGGAAACGGTGGTCACGGCAGTATGTCATTTCACCGTGAAAAATATGTTGCAGCAGGCGGTCCCGATGGTGGTGACGGTGGAAAAGGCGGCAGCGTAATTTTTGTTACCGATAATAATTTATCCACCCTGCTTGATTTTAAATATAAGAAAAAATATGCCGCCGCAAATGGTGCTGACGGTGGTGCTGCCCGTTGTAATGGTAAAAGCGGCGAAAATTTATATATAAAAGTTCCTGTGGGAACAGTTATAAAAGAAAACGGCAAGGTTATTGCAGACCTTAACTCCAAAGAAAGTGAGTTTATTGCCGCAAAAGGCGGAAACGGTGGTTGGGGTAACTGTCATTTTGCAACCGCAACAAGACAAGCACCCAAATTTGCAAAACTGGGTCTTGCCGGTGAAGAAAAAGAGTTGGAACTTGAACTTAAGCTTTTAGCTGATGTTGGCCTTGTAGGATTTCCAAATGTAGGAAAGTCAACACTTTTATCTGTTGTAAGCGATGCTAAACCTAAAATTGCAAACTATCACTTTACAACACTCGTTCCAAACCTCGGCGTTGTAAAAGCAGGCGAAGGCGAAAGCTTTGTAGTTGCAGATATTCCGGGACTTATCGAAGGTGCAAGCGAAGGATTGGGCTTAGGTCACGAATTTTTGCGTCACGTTGAAAGAACAAGACTCTTAATTCACGTTGTTGACGTTTCAGGAATTGAGGGCAGAAATCCCATAGAAGATTTTGATACCATTAACAACGAACTAAAAAGCTATAATGCGGACTTAGAAAATCGTATGCAAATTGTTGCCGCGAATAAAACAGATATTTTAACCGACCAGAAAATGTATGACGATTTTAAAGCTGAAATTGAAAACAGGGGCTTTAAAGTTTTTGAAATTTCAGCCGCAACTAAATCAGGTGTCAGAGAACTTATAATGTATGCAGGAAGTATGCTAAAAGACATTCCTGTCCCTGAAATTGAAATTGAACAACCTGAAACAAAGGTTTATACATTTGAAAAAGAAACTCCGTTTACTGTTGTAAATGACAATGGTGTTTATGTGGTTGAGGGCGACTATATCAAGAAACTTCTTGGTTCTTGTAACTTGGAAGACTACGAATCCTTAAGTTATTTCCAAAACTCCCTGCGTAAAAATGGTGTTATAAAAGCTCTTGAAGCAAGGGGTATCAAAGAAGGCGACTTGGTTCGTATGTATGACCTTGAATTTGAGTTTATTTACTAAGGTGAAATTATGAGAACAGGTGTTTTTGGGGGAACATTTAATCCTATCCACAACGGACACATAAAAATGGCAGAGGCAATTTTACAAAGCCAAATTGTCGATAAAATTATGTTTGTAGTGGCCGGAAACCCACCCCACAAATCAGAAATAAAAACAAGTGCTATTCACCGATTTAATATGGTGTCGCTTGTATGTGATAACATCAAAACTTTTACATCGGACATTGAACTAAATAAACAAACAAATTACACTTATGACACATTAACTTGTTTATCTAAGCAAAACCCCGATGATGAGTTTTACTTTATTACAGGAGCTGATATGTTTTTATCTTTAAAAAAATGGTACAGAAGTGACGATTTGATACAAAAATTCAAGTTCATTGCAATTGACAGAAACGGTTTTTTTAAAGACAACAAAAACAAACAGCTTTTTGAAGAAATTTTATCTCTTGCAAGCGCTTTTGTGGTAGATGTTAAAACTCCCGATATTTCTTCAACTTTGGTGCGCAGTATTGTCCAGCAGAATGGAGACATATCAGGCCTTGTACCAAAAGAAGTCGCAGATTATATCAAAACCCATGGTTTATATTTAAGGAGCGAATAAATTGACCGATTTAACTGAAATTATAGAATATGTAAAAAATAATCTCTCAGAGAAAAGATTTATTCATATAACAGGTGTTGCAAAAACTGCAAAGGACCTTGCGTGCTTTTACGGTGAAAATGAGCTTTATGCGGAAATGTCAGGGTATCTTCACGATATTGCAAAAGAGCTTACTTTACAGCAGATGAATGAAATCACCAAAGAGCTCGACCTTGATGAAAGCATCAGGTGTTCAAAAGCTATGATGCATGCAATTGCAGGGGCTGAGCTTGCAAAAAATCTTTTTTGCGTTCCTGTTGAGGTTTATAACGCCTGCAGATATCACACAACAGGAAGAGAGAATATGACAAAACTTGAAAAAATAGTTTTTTTGTCTGATATGATAGAACCATCAAGGGATTTTTCAGGTCTTGATGAAATTAAGACGCTTGCAAAAACTGACCTTGACAAGGCAGTTCTGGCTTGTCTTAACTCAACGCTTTTGCACCTTATAAAAACAAACAAAAAAATACACTATCCGTCTGTAAAAACAAGGAATTTTTTGTTGACTAAATCAGGTCAAATGTGATAAAATAATAGTATTAAACCCACGGAGGTAATGTATGGAAATTTTGACATCAGTCGAAAAAATTATAAAAACCTTAGATAGCAAAAAAGCAAGCGATATTACGCTTTTAAAAATTGACGAACTTACAGTTTTGTCTGACTATTTTGTTATTGCAAGCGCATCTAACACAACTCAGTTAAAAGCGCTCGCTGGTGAAATTGAGTTTGAGCTTGCAAAAGATGACATCAAGCCTCTCCACATTGAAGGATACGACAGCGCTTCATGGATTCTTTTGGACTATGGCTTTGCTGTTGTCCACCTGTTTTTAAAAGACTCCAGAATGTTTTACAGTTTAGAGCGTTTGTGGTCAGATGCTCAAGAAGTTGATATATCAAACTGGCTTATAGATTAAACTTTTCCGAAAGGACTTAAGGATAATGGATTACAAATTTAATGAAATTGAAAAAAAATGGCAAAAATACTGGGACGACAACCAGACCTTTAAATCAGGCACAGACCTTTCAAAGCCTAAATTTTACGGTCTTGTTGAATTCCCCTACCCGTCAGGTCACGGACTTCACGTTGGTCACCCAAGAAGCTATACCGCACTTGATATAGTTTCAAGAAAAAAACGTATGGAAGGATACAATGTTTTGTACCCTATGGGTTGGGATGCTTTCGGACTTCCGACAGAAAACTTTGCTATAAAAAACAAAGTTCATCCAAAAGATGTTACAGCCCAAAATATTGCAAACTTCAAGCGTCAGCTTAAAAGTATTGGTTTTTCTTTTGACTGGTCAAAAGAAGTAAATACAACCGACCCCAAATATTTTAAATGGACACAGTGGATTTTCCTTAAATTATTTGAAAAAGGTCTTGCTTACAAACAGGAAATGCCTGTTAACTGGTGTACAAGCTGCAAATGCGGTCTTGCCAACGAAGAAGTTGTTAACGGTGTTTGTGAACGTTGCGGCGGCGAAGTTGTGCAAAAGTTAAAGAGCCAGTGGATGCTTAAAATCACAGAGTATGCTCAAAGACTTATTGACGATTTAGATGAGCTTGACTTTATTGAAAAGGTTAAAATTCAGCAAAAAAACTGGATAGGACGTTCTGAGGGCGCTGAAATTGATTTTGCGCTTACTACAGGCGAAAATCTTACAGTTTATACAACCCGTGCAGATACACTTTTCGGAGCTACATACATGGTTATCTCACCTGAGCATCCGATTATTGAAAAATATAAAGATAAAATTGAAAACTTAGACGAGGTTAAGGCTTATCAGGCAGAGGCTGCCAAAAAATCAGATTTTGAACGTGTTGAGCTTGCAAAAGACAAAACAGGCGTTGAAATCAAAGGCATCCGTGCAATCAACCCCGTAACAGATAAAGAAATCCCTATCTGGATTTCAGACTACGTTTTGATGACTTACGGAACAGGCGCTATTATGGCAGTTCCAGCACACGACACACGTGACTTTGAATTTGCAAAAAAATTCAATCTTCCTATTATTCAGGTTGTTGCAGGCGATGACTGTGATTTAGAAAAAGAAGCGTTTACCGATGTGAGCGAAGGCACATTGATAAACTCAGGCTTTTTAAACGGCCTTCAGGTTAAAGATGCAATCGCCAAAATGATTGAATTTTTATCAGAAAAAGGTGTTGGCAAGAAAAAAGTTAACTACAAGCTTCGCGACTGGGTGTTCTCAAGACAGCGTTATTGGGGCGAACCTATTCCGCTTGTTCACTGTGAGCACTGCGGTTACGTTCCGATTCCTGAAAGCGAGCTTCCTTTAACACTTCCCGAAGTTGAAAACTACGAACCTACCGATGATGGTCAGTCACCACTTGCTAAAATGACAGACTGGGTTGAAACAGTTTGTCCTAAGTGTGGTGCTAAAGCTAAAAGGGAAACAGATACAATGCCTCAGTGGGCAGGATCTTCTTGGTATTTCTTAAGATATATCGACCCTGATAATAATGATGCACTTGCTGCAAAAGAGCTTTTGGATTACTGGATGCCTGTTGACTGGTACAACGGCGGTATGGAACACACCACACTTCACCTTTTGTATTCAAGATTCTGGCACAAATTCTTATATGATATCGGCGTAGTAAACACAAAAGAGCCTTACGCAAAACGCACAAGCCATGGTATGATTTTGGGTGCAAACGGCGAAAAGATGTCTAAATCAAGAGGAAACGTTGTAAACCCCGACGAAATTGTTGAAAACTATGGTGCTGATACTTTCAGAACCTATGAAATGTTTATAGGTGCGTTTGACCTGGCAACACCATGGTCAGAACAGGGCGTTAAAGGTTGCCATAAATTCTTAGAGAGAGTTTGGGGGCTTTTAGACTTTGTAACTGATGAAAATGGATATTCAAAAGAATTAGAAAGCAGTATGCACAAAACAATTAAAAAAGTATCTGACGATATCGAAAAAATGAAGTTTAATACTGCTATTGCTGCTCTTATGGCACTCATTAATGATTTTTATAAGAAAAAATCTATTACCAAGGGTGAACTTAAAACATTTATTCAGCTCTTAAATCCAACCGCACCTCATATCACAGAAGAAATGTGGGAAATCTTAGGCTTTGAAAATACAATTGCGGCAACACCATGGCCTAAATATGACGAGGCAAAGACAATTGATGCTGAAATTGAAATTGTTGTTCAGATTAACGGCAAAATCAAAGATAAAATAAATGTTCCTGCAGGAACTTCGAAAGAAGACCTGGAAAAAATTGCAACTGAAAATGAAAAAATTAAAGAGCTTACCGAAGGAAAGCAAATTGTAAAAGTAATTGCAGTTCCTAACAAGCTTGTAAACGTAGTTGTAAGATAAAACACGAAAAAATCCCCCCACAAAGTGTGGGGGGTATTTTTTAATAATCATGACACGAACCTGTTTCAATATTATATTCTTCAAAAATATAAAGTATTTTGTCAATTTTCTCGCAATCATCAAGTACATCATCATCTGTGATTATTACTTTTTTTATTCTTTCCAATACAGTTATAGCCGCACTTTGTGCTATCTGATTAACGTCAATGTCAATACCCTTTATTTCTTCACAAATCCTTGACATAAGCTCTTTTGAAATAAGCTCTAATCTTAAATCCATATTATCACCTCATACATATTTTAGCATATAAATGTTAAAAATACAACAGAAATTTAAAATATATTATAATGTTTTGTTTTATATTAAAATATATCCAGAGGTGAATTACATGGAATTTAAACTTAAACCTACAAAACAAAAGGTTAAAGCCGGATATAAAACTCTTTACATTTCTGATGTTCTGGCTGAAAAGGTTAATAAAATGGCAATAGAAAATGAAACAAGCTTCAATAATGTTATAATCAGTATTTTAGAACATTTTTTTGAACAAGAAAATAAATAAAACTGCATAAAAAAACACCGCAAGCGATACTTTCTTGCGGTGCTTTTTTTTAGATTAGTCGTTTTTATTCCACTTTAAAAAGTTAGGAATTTCGTATTCGTCATCTTTTTCAGCTGGCGCTTCTTTCTTTGTTTCTTTTTCAGCATTTTCCTGCTTTAAAGTTTCAAATATTGAGCCTGTAGGACGAACGTAAGGGCCTTCTTCAGTTTTTTTCTGTCCAAACGGAAGACCGCCTTTTCTAGTGTCAAAACCTGTTGCAATAACAGTGATTTCGATTTCTTCACCAAGGCTTTCATCAATAGTAGCACCAAAGATGATGTTAGCTGATGGGTCAACATACTGCTGAATAAGTTCTGCAGCCTGACGAACTTCCAAGATGCCAAGGCTTGCACCTGTAATTTTTAAGAGTACGCCTCTTGCACCATCGATAGAAGTTTCTAAGATTGGGCTGTTGATAGCAGCAAGTGCCGCTTCTTCTGCACGATTGTCGCCCTTTGCTCTGCCGATACCCATATGAGCATAACCAGAATCTTTCATGATTGTCTTAACGTCAGCAAAGTCAAGGTTAATGTATCCGTGACCTGTGATAATATCAGAAATACTCTGAACACCCTGTCTTAAAATATCATTTGCAACTGCAAATGCGTCTGTTAAAAGTGTATTTTTCTGAGCGATTTCAAAAAGCTTGTCATTTGGAATTGTGATAAGTGTATCAACACTGTCTTTTAAGTTTTCAATTCCTGATGCAGCGTTTTTAGCTCTGAGCTGACCTTCAAATGAGAAAGGCTTTGTTACAACACCAACTGTTAAAATACCCATTTCTCTTGCGAGCTTTGCAACAACCGGAGCTGAACCTGTACCTGTTCCGCCACCCATACCAGCAGTAACAAATACCATATCTGCGCCTTTTAATACCTGAGAAATTTCTTCAAGGCTTTCTTCTGCAGCTTTAGCACCGATTTCAGGATTAGCACCTGCGCCCAAACCCTTTGTAATCTTTTCGCCAATCTGTATTTTAACGTCTGCCTCAGAAGTAAGTAAAGCCTGCTTATCTGTGTTGATTGCGATAAACTCAACACCTTTTAAACCTGCACGAACCATTGTGTTAACAGCGTTGTTTCCGCCGCCACCGCAGCCTACAACTTTAATCTGTGTAACGTTCATGCCGTCAGCAACAAAATCGATTGCCATGTGTTTTCCTCCTAACGAATTACATCTTTTTATTAAGTATTTTTAATTTTTTTGTCAAATATGTGAAATATGCAAAAGTGCATAAATCGGCTATTATTACTTATTATATAATAACTTTTTCCCTCTGTCAAGGGCAAAATACTCCAAAAGTCACGAATTTCCCGTGATTTTAACGTTTCTTGCACCTAAAATATCAGAGAGTTCATCAATAAGCCTGTCGCTGATTGTAACAAAATGGTCGGCTCTTGCCGTTTTGGTAACCTTTGTTTTCTCGTCGTAAAGTATAACGGGAATATCCCCTTTGTACTTATCCAAAACCGCTAAAATTTCTTCTTCTGAGTGAGTCTGTCCTTTTTCAAATCTTATATAAAGTCTTCTTGGTTTTACATTTGATTTAAGCTCTGTTACGTGGTTTAAAATGACTGTACTGTCTTGCTCATCTCTTATCTGAAGTCTGCCCTTTGCAACAATAACCGTACCCTCTGCCAAGTTCTTTTTAAACTCTGCAAACACTTTAGGAAAAGCCACAAGTTCAACCGAACCAAGCTTGTCCTCTAAAGAAATAAATGCCATTTCTTCGTTTTTCTTGGTGTATTTTATTTTTCTCGACGAAACTATTCCAGCAAATGCCACCAAATCTCCGTCTTTAAGATCAGTTTCTTCTTCAAAAGCCGTTCTTTTAATATCTAGTGTGTTGCAGTTTACAAGAGGTTTGTATTGCTCTTTATAACGCTCTACAGGGTGACCTGAAATATAAATTCCAAGCGTCTGCTTTTCATGGGAAAGACGAAGCATAAGGTCCATTTCATCAAGCTTTGGAATTTCAACCTCTGTCGGTTTATCGTCTGCAAAAAACGACATCTGATTTTCAGAAACCCTTTTCATATCATCTGTCTTTGCATCAATCAGCCTTTCATATATGAATACAAGCTGTGAGCGATTAAGTCCAAAGCAATCCATAGAACCGCTTAGTATAAGGCTTTCAACCGCACGCTTGTTAAAGCTGTCATACTTTATCATTCTCTCAACAAACTGATTAAAGGTTTCAAACTCGCCCCCCTGCTCTCTTTCGTCGGTGAGTGCTTTTACAAAGTTTCTTCCAACGTTTTTAACTGCAGCAAGGCCAAATCTTATGTTGTTATCCTCAACCGAGAACTCCAAAAAGCTTTTGTTAACATCAGGCTTTTTAACCTCCATACCCATCTTTTTGCAAAGCTCAATATATTCAGTGATTTTATCGGTGTCTTCCAAAAAGCTTGACATTAGCGCTGCCATAAATGCAACGGGATAATGACATTTTAAATAAGCAGTCTGATACGCAACAACTGCGTATGCCGCCGCGTGAGATTTGTTAAACGCATAGCTTGCAAAACTCATAATGTGGTCAATTATCTCGCCCGCTACTTTTTCATCTATTCCGCGTCTTATTGCGCCATCAACCAAAACATTTCCGTTTTCGTCCTTTTTACCGTGCAAAAATTCATTTCTTGCCTTTTCCATTTCAGCCGCTTTTTTCTTACTCATCGCTCGGCGTACCATATCCGCACCGCCCATCGAAAAGCCCGCAAGTTGTTTAACTATTTCCATAACCTGTTCCTGATACACTATACATCCATACGTTACGTCTAAAATAGGTTTTAACATTGGGTGAAGATATGTTACTTCATCAGGGTTGTTTTTGTTTTTTACATAAGTCGGAATTGAATCCATGGGCCCTGGTCGGTAAAGTGAAATTCCCGCTATAATGTCTTCTAAGCTTTTTGGCTTAAGCTCGCGCATAAACCTTTTCATTCCGCCGCTTTCAAGCTGAAAAACGCCCTCAGTATCACCATTTCCTATCATTTCATAGACTTTGGCATCTGAATAGTCAATCTTTCCCATATCAAGATTTTCGCCCGAAAGATTTGCCGCGTGTTTGATAACAGTAAGCGTCCTTAATCCCAAAAAGTCCATCTTTAAAAGTCCCAATTCCTCTAATGTTACCATTGTGTACTGAGTTGAAATAAGGTCGCCGTTACGATAAAGCGGAACGTAAGTCGAAACGGGGTCTTTTGTGATAACAACCCCCGCCGCATGAGTTGAAGCATGACGCGGCATTCCCTCTAATGTGATTGCAGTGTCAATAAGCTTTCTGACTTCATCATCTTCATCATAACGCATTTTAAGTTCTTTGCTTTTTTCAAGTGAGCTTTCAATTGTAATGTTTAATTCTTTTGGTATTAACTTTGCAATTTCATCGCACATAGCATAAGGATACCCCAAAGCACGTCCTACGTCACGCACGGCATTTCTTGCTTTCATGGTACCGAAAGTTATTATCTGAGCAACTCTATTTTCGCCATATTTTTGTGTTACATAATCCAAAACCTCTTGTCTGCGCTCATAACAAAAATCCATATCAATATCAGGCATACTAACACGCTCTGAATTTAAAAATCTCTCAAAAAAGAGGCTGTATTTTATAGGGTCAATATCTGTTATTTCAAGACAGTATGAAACAATGCTTCCTGCCGCCGAACCTCTGCCCGGTCCGACAGGTATGCCGTTATCCTTTGCGTACTTTATAACATCCCACACGATCAAAAAGTAGTCGACAAAGCCCATAGACGATATAACCGAAAGCTCATATTCGAGGCGCTGTTTCGCCTCGTTATTATTTTCACCGTATCTCTTTTTCAAACCAAGCGCACACTGGTGTCTTAAATACTGCTCTGAAGTGTAATCTTCAGGCACGGGGAATTCAGGCAAAAATCTTTGTGAAAAATCAAATTCAACATTGCATCTTTTTGCAATTTCGGCAGTATTTTCAAAGCTTTTTTCAAGGTTTGGAAATACCTTTTTCATTTCTTCTTCCGATTTTAAATAAAACTCGCTCGTTTCGTGTTTTAATCTTGTTTCATCTGTCACAAGCTTATTCATCTGTATGCACATTAAAACATCTTGTGCAAACGCGTCTTTTTTATTTATGTAGTGAACATCGTTTGTAACAACTGTTTCCACACCAAGTTCGTTTGCAAGCTTTAACAAAAGCGGATTTATTTTAATCTGTTCTTCTATTCCGTGATTTTGAAGTTCTATAAAATAGTTTTCTTTTCCAAAAATCTCAAGATATTCTTTTGCTTTTTGTTTTGCACCCTCGTAGTCATCTTTTACAAGCCTTCCAGGTACATCACCCGCCAAACACGCTGAAAGCGCAATTATGCCCTCAGAATATTTTTTAAGGGTTTTCATATCAATTCTGGGTTTATAATAAAATCCATCAGTAAAGCCTATTGAAACAAGCTTTATTAAATTTTTATAACCTGTCTGATTTTCAGCAAGCAAAACCAAGTGTCCATAGTCAGAGTCTAGTTCTGCCGTTTTATCCTCTAAATTTCTCTTTGCGGTGTATACCTCGCACCCTATAATGGGCTTAATTCCTTGTTTTTTTGCATATTTATAAAAATCCACCGCACCATACATTGCACCATGGTCAGTAATGGCAACAGCGGTCTGTCCAAGTGCTTTTACCTTATCCACAAGGTCGGTTATTTTACACGCGCCGTCAAGTAAGCTATACTGACTGTGCACGTGCAGATGAACAAATGCCATTACCTTACCTCCTTTATACTATCTGCAATTTCTTCTAATTTTTTAAGTTTATGATTAACTCCCGATTTTGAAAGCGGTTTTGAAAGCATTTCTCCAAGTTCTTTTAATGATGCCGACTTATTTTCAAGTCTTAAAATTGCTATCTCTTTCAGTGAGCTTTCAAGCGAATCAAGACCGATGTTGTCTTTGATTTTTTCAATTTTTGTCGCCTGTTTAAACCCTACATCCATTGATTTTTCAAGATTGGCAGACTCGCAGTTTGCTATTCTGTTTATATTATTTTTAATTTCTTTTACAATCATTGTGTCATGCATATGTGACATTGCTGTAGTCGCGCCAATTCCGCCCAGAAAATCTGAAATCTGCTCGGAATCCTTTAAATATACTACATAGTTGGATGTCCTTCTTATTTGCTTAGGATAAATATCAAAACTTTCCATTATGCGCAAAAGTTCTTTTGCAAGCTTTAATTTGTTTGTTGCAATTTCTAAGTGATACCCTTTTTCAGGAAGCGCACAAGACCCTGCCATTAAAAACGCACCTCTTAACACCGCAAGCTTTGTTTCTTCATCGGGGATGAATATTTCGTCAATACCAAATGACACAAAATTCTTCATCTCGTGTGAGTTTTTAACCATCAAAAGTTCTGATAAAATATCAATTGCTTCCATTCCATTTGCAATTTCAACAAAATAAATGTTTTTGGTTTTAGTCCCGCTTGTCTTAATAACTGGCGATACCGCAAAACACTGCTTTACCAAGGAAAAAATTCTTTTTGCCACAAAAGCATTTTCAATTTTTACGTTTAAAGAAGTACCCTTAATGTTTGCGCCAAAGCAAATAACCCCCAAAAGTTCAGCTAAAGCTGTTTGCCTGTCTTTGGGGTAATTTTTACATATTTCTCTTTTGATTTTAAGTGTAAAAGACATGATTTACTCCTTATAAAGAAAAACAAAGAGGAAGATTTTTATATTAAGTAAAAATCACCCTCTTAAAAACTTATTCGTCCCACGAAAACTTTGTTAAATTTCCTTTTGTTAAAAGCTCGGGGTAATCCCATTGTCTTAAAACCTCATAAACCCCGATTGCAACTGCATTTGAAAGATTTAAGCTCCTTGCTTCATTTTGCATCGGAAATCTTACACAATGGTCTTTGTTATCATGCAAAAGCGCTTCATTAAGCCCTGCATCTTCTCTGCCGAAAACAAGGTATGCGTTGTCGGGATATTTTACATCAGAATGTCTTAAAAGCGCCTTGGTGGTGAAGTAGAAAAATTCACCGCCTTTATTTTTTTCAAAAAAATCCTCCGTGGAATCATAATAGCGGATGTCTAAAAAGTGCCAGTAGTCAAGTCCTGCTCGCTTTAACTTTTTATCATCAATTTTAAAACCCATAGGCTCAACCAAGTGCAAAATGGTATTGGTTGCCGCACACGTTCTTGCGATATTCCCCGTATTCTGAGGAATCTGGGGCTCTATTAAAACAATATTTAAACTACTCATCGTCTTCTTCCCAGTTGTGATAAATATTTTGAACGTCGTCGTTGTCTTCTAAAATATCAATAAGCTTGTTCATATTGATAATATCTTCTTCTTTTTCAAGTTTTACTGTTGTTTGCGGTACATTTTCAACCTGAGCTGAAGCAAACTTATAGCCCTTTGCTTCCAAAGCAGAAACAACGCTTGAAAAATCATTAGGCTCTGTTTGTACTTCAAAATAGTTCTCTTCTGCGATAAAGTCCGCCGCACCTGCATCTAATGCATCCATCATAACTTCTTCTTCGTCCAAAGCCGCTTCTTCATTATCAATAATGATAATACCTTTTTTGTCAAACATAAAGCTAACGCAACCCATCTGACCTAAGTTGCCGCCGAATTTATCAAAATAGTGGCGCATATCAGATGCTGTTCTGTTTCTGTTGTCTGTAAGAGTTTCAACAATAACCGCAACTCCTGACGGACCATAGCCTTCGTATACGATATCTTCGTAATTGTTTGTATCTCCGTCGCCTGCAGCCTTTTTAATACTTCTTTCTATGTTATCATTAGGCACATTCATTGACTTTGCCTTTGCGATAATATCTTTAAGTCTTGAGTTGGCATCGGGGTCAGGACCTCCTAGTTTTACTGCAACAGCAATTTCTCTACCCATTTTTGTAAAGATTTTTGCTTTCTGACTATCGCTTTTTTCTTTTTTGTGTTTAATATTAGACCACTTACTGTGTCCTGACATCTAACCATTCCTTTCAAAAATATGTGTCCACTTCAGTATACCATAAATATGAACTTCTTGCAACTTTTTTTATAATCCTAAAACCCTTTTTGCATTACCTGCAAAAATGGCATCTCTTTCTTCTTGTGAAAACGGCATTTGGTCGATTTTGTGTGCGTTTTGTCTGCCATCTGTCCAAGGAAAATCTGAGCCAAACAAAATCTTATCTGCCCCATGGTTTTTTACAATCCTAAAAAATTGGTCTTGATCTTTTATAATGTCTAAGCAGTAACTTGTATCAAATAAAACATTTTCTCCAACCAAGTATTCTTCCACCAAATCCCACTGCATACATCCGCCCATATGAGCAAACACAACTTTTGAGCAGTCAATGTTTTTTACAAGCTTTAATGTATCTTTCGGGGTTGCCATATCAGTTTTAAAGCCACTGTCAAGTCCCGAATGAATTGCAACAATCAAATCATTTTTAACCGCTTCTTCAACAGTTTTTATAAATTTGATGTCGTCAATTTTAACGTTCTGAAAATAAGGGTGAAGCTTTATCCCCTTAAAGCCCATATCTTTGATTTGCTTCATACGTGCTTTCAAGTCATCATCTTGGGGGTGAATTGCACCAAAAGAAATAACATTTTGTTGTTTATTGACCTCTGATGCAAACCTGTTCATTGACTCAAAGTGAGATGGCTTTGTTGCAATAGGAAGAACAACCGAAATATCTATGCTTTTTTCTTGCATTGAGCCTAAAATCCCCGAAAGTGTGGCAGACGAATGGTTTTCGATAGGATAACCATTGTCTGTTGACTGTTTTTTTAAAGCCTCAACCGTTCTTTTTGCTATTATGTCGGGGAAAATGTGGGTATGAAAATCTATTATCATAAATTACCTTCCAAGTAAAAAGCAGGGACAAACCTGTCCCTGCCAAATTATGCTTGATTATCTCTGAACTCTGCCTGAACCGTCGCCGCCCATTAATGCTTCAACTTCTTTAACAGTAACTCTGTTGTAGTCACCTGAAATTGAGTGCTTTAAGCAACTTGCAGCAACTGCAAACTCAAGAGCATCTCTCTGATTGTCGTAGTTTAAAAGACCATAGATAAGTCCGCCGCCAAAGCTGTCGCCGCCGCCAACTCTGTCTAAGATATTCTTGATTTCATATTTTTTAGAAACATAAAATTCTTTTCTGTCATAAATACATGCAGCCCAGTCGTTGTGATTTGCGCTCTTGCTTTCACGAAGTGTGATTGCAATTCTCTGTGCATTTGGATAAAGGTCTAAAACGTCTTTTGCTAAAATTTCATACTTTTTAGTATCAAGTTCGCCGCTTTCAACGTTTGATGAGCTTTCCATACCAAGTGATTTCTGGCAGTCTTCTTCGTTTGCGATGATAACGTCAACGTATTTAACAAGCTCTCTCATAACTTCTTTTGCTTCTTTGCCATACTTCCAGAGGTTCTTTCTGTAGTTTAAGTCGCAAGAAACTGTAAGTCCCATTTCTTTTGCAGCTTTAACAGCAGCAAGTGAAACGTCAGCTGATGACTGTGAAAGTGCAGGAGTGATACCTGTGATATGGAGCCAGTTTGCGCCATCAAAAATCTTATTGAAATCAAAAACATCAGGTGTAGCAAGAGCGATTGAAGAATCTGCTCTGTCGTAAATAACCTTTGAAGGTCTCTGGTTTGTGCCTGATTCCAAATAGTAAATACCAACTCTGCCTTTTGTGTACTGAATGTCAGAAACATCAACACCAAAGCCTCTTAATTCTCTAACACAAGCTTCTGCAATAGCATTTTCAGGAAGCGCTGTAACAAATTTAGCATCCATTCCGTAGTTTGCAAGTGAAACTGCAACGTTTGCTTCGCCGCCACCAAATGTAGCTTCAAAAGCAGGTGACTGCATAAATCTCTCAAGACCAGGAGATTTAAGTCTTAACATAATTTCGCCTAAAGTAACAATTTTCATATTTTTCGTCCTTTCCGATTATTTCTTTTCTACCAAGTGTATACCAAATCCGCCGATTTCTTCAGCCAAATAGATGAATTTTCTTGAACCGTCTGCATTAAATGTAGCAGAAGCTTCATCAAATTTAACACCTCTTTGTGACAAGTGGTAAATAGCACGTTCAACATTTGGTGTTCCTACTGCGATATGACCGTGAGTTCCTCTGCCCATAGATTTCATAACTTCAAACTGAGGACCTACAAACATGCCTTTTTCTGATTCTCTTTCGATTGGCTTGCTGATAACCTGTGAAAGTTTTAAACCTGTCTCTTTTGCAGCGTTTTCATCAGCTGAATTGATACCGATGTGAACAACTTCTAATCCAAGCATAATATCAACAGCATCTTTTGTAAGCTGTGTGATTTTATCCCACTGATCATCATTTATGTACTCTTCTTTAACCATAAAGCTTCCGCCGCAAGCAACAATTTTCTTGTTAGCCA
The DNA here is from genome assembly GCA_045589295.1 of Clostridia bacterium. Lineage (GTDB taxonomy): Bacteria > Bacillota > Clostridia > RGIG6154 > RGIG6154 > RGIG2094. The sequence goes on along the minus strand of JAZNOU010000012.1, from coordinate 131,560 downwards.
TATATTCGGTTAAGTTTTTGAGGTTAATTCCGCCTGTAGGCATAAATTTAAGATTTCCGTAAGGAGCAGAGAGTGCCTTAATTTTTTCAAGTCCGCCGCTTTGTTCAGCAGGGAAGAATTTAACAACTTTAAGTCCAAGTTCCAAAGCCTGTTCAATTTCAGATGGTGATGTGCATCCGGGTGTTGCCAAAATGTTATTTTCAACGCACCATTTAACAACTTTTGGGTTAAATCCAGGGCTTACGATAAATTTAGCACCCGCATTCTTAGCGCGCTCAGCCTGTTCGATTGTTAAAACTGTACCTGCACCAACAATCATTTCAGGATAAGCTTCTGATACTAATTTAATAGCTTCTTCAGCCGCATCTGTTCTGAATGTAATTTCAGCAACCGGAAGTCCGCCGTCAATTAATGCTTTTGCAAGCGGAACCGCTTTTTTAGCATCATTAATTTTAATAACAGGAACAATACCAATGTCAGAAATTTTCTTTAAAATATCCATAATCTACATCTCCTTGTAAAGTGTTCATAGATAGAGATAATTATACCATTTAAGTTTATAATTGTCAATACTATTACTCAAAAAAGAACCGGCTTTGAGGCAAGTCTAAAAGCCGGTTTATATCAGTCGTTTTTAGCTACTTTTATTCCGTATATGATACCTAAAGCAGTATAAGGCAATAACAAAATTAACCATATTATCGTCGCAACGGGCGGCAAGAAAATTGTCAAAAGTATTAAAATGCCCATAATTACTGTTTCATACCCTATAAATTTGTTTATTTTTCTCGCTTTTTCAGTATCTACATCATGATTTTTAACATAATCGCATTTAGACAAACAGATACCAATCACAAGAAATACCACGCCTAATATTACTGCAACTACTTTTCTTATATCAATGTTCCATCCTAAAGCATAGCATAAAATTACTGTCTGCAAAACAACAGCCATAAACGGAATTAACCATTTTGCTGGTGCTTCAAAATTTTTACAGTCGCCGTGCTTTTTTGCATCTACATCATTGATAATGCAACAAACAATCTGCAAAAACATCATCATTACAGGAAGTCCAAATACCGAAAACCCTTTTGATGTAAAATTATCAGGCTGATTGTAAAAATTAAAGTGAATTGCTATTTTGTCAGGCAAATCATTCCATAATACCAATCCTAAAATAATAGGCAAAAGACACACTATGCAAGTTACAATAAGACTTTTCCATTTTATAAATTTCATAATCTATTACCATCCCAAATACACTTTTATCCAGTTAATCACAGGCGTTAAAATGAATTTATCCAAAAGGAGATAAATAACTACCACCGACAGAAACATCCAGATGGCTGTAAGCATATATTTTTTATTCAAAAAACTCCACTCCTCAAAAGCAAGGGCAAACGTACCAGTTTGCCCTTTTCTTTAAAAATTCTGATTTATATAATCTAGTGCTGCCGTTGCCGCCACCGCACCATCAGATGCTGCAGTAACAACTTGTCTTACAGTTTTTGTCCTTGTATCACCTGCTGCAAAAATGCCTTCATTTGAAGTTTTGCAATTCTCCGTCGCGCTGATATATCCGTTTTCTAAAACAACAACGTTTTCAAAGCGTAAGTTTTCCGGGACCAAGCCTATTGCAACAAAAACTCCGTCGATTTCTTTTGTTAAAAATTCGCCTGTCTTTACATTTTTGAAAACTACCCGATTTACCTTTTGTTCACCCTCAATTTTTTCAGGGACAAAAGAATATAAAATTTCAATCTTGTCGTTTTGATTTGCTTTTGAAACAAGACTTTTAACCGCACGAAACTCATCACGTCTGTGAACAAGATACACTTTTTTACAAATATTTGCAAGGTAGAGGGCATCTTCCAGCGCAGTATTTCCTCCGCCTATTACGGCAACTGTTTTATCTTTAAAAAATGAGCCATCACAAACCGCACAATACGAAACTCCCCTGCCGGAAAACTCGTCCTCGCCTTTTATCTCAAGCTTTCTTCTTTTTGCTCCGTTTGCGATAACAACCGCCTTTGTCTCATATTGCGAAGATGCAGTTTTAACAATTTTATATTTGCCATTTTCTTCTATCGCCAAAACAGACTCAAATGCGATTTCTGCCCCAAGTTCTGTAGCTTGTTCAAAAAGCCCAAGTGCAAAATCTGCACCGCTGATTTTTTTAATTCCGGGATAGTTTTCAATTTCAGGTGTAACAGCCGCCTGACCGCCGGGAGAAAGCTCTTCAAAAACTTTAACGCTAAGCCCTGAGCGAATAGCGTATATTGCACAAGCAAGCCCCGCAGGGCCTGCTCCAATTATTATTAAATCTGTCATAAGCTATCCTTTAAGCATTATACTGTGCTCTTTTGATTTTTCTTGAAGTGGTTTTTTCAAACTCTTCTTCTCTTATTATAACCTCACTTACCTGTTTGTATGACGGAAGAGGTGCTAAAACTTCTTTTACTTTAGCTTCCAAAGCCTCTTTTGAAATTTCTTCACCTAAGAATACTTCTGCAATTAAAACCTTCTGAATCCCGCTTTCATCTTTTGGCGAATAAACAATAACTTCTGATACTTCGTCAATGCCCTGGATATAATCCTCGATTTCTTCAGGGTAAATATTTTTACCGTTGTTTAATACAATAAGGTTCTTCTTTCTGCCGGTAATGATAATCTGCTTGTGCTCGTTAATCATACCATAGTCACCTGTGTGGAACCAGCCATCAACAATAGCTTTTGCAGTTTCTTCTTCATTTTTATAATAGCCAAGCATAACAGTTGGACCGGATACGCAAATTTCACCATTTCCGTCTTCGTTGATGTCATCAAGCTTAACCTCAATGCAAGGAAGCTTAACGCCAACTGTTGCAGGATCGTTGAAATAGTCGCGGTTAACACTTACAAGCGGTGAACATTCTGTAATTCCATAGCCGTTTAAAAGTGCAATACCGATTGCTTCAAAAAAGTCCGCAACCTCTTTTCTGATTGGTGCGCCGCCGCAAACAATTTTTTCAAGCTCGCCACCAAACACTTTATGAACTGAGCCAAAAAGTTTCTTTCTGTTATCAATACCAAGTTTTAACATAAAATTGCTGAGCTTAATTAAAATTTTAAATGCTTTTTCTTTCTTCTGTTCTCTAATTGTGCTCCAGATTTTTGAATAAAAGCTTTCAACAAAGGCAGGAACAAGCAACAAATAATTAGGTTTGTAAAGCTTAAGGTTTCCAACTACCGTTTTTAAGTTTTCATTTATACAAATCGTGTTATGTCTGTGAATTGCAACCCAGATACCAATAACCGCTTCGTATGTATGATGATAAGGCAGTACAGAAAGGCAAACACCTTCAATGTCTGAAATCATAAGGCCGTAGCAACAGCAAGATGTAATGTTTCTTTCAGAAAGCATAACGCCCTTTGCTCTGCCTGTTGTTCCTGATGTGTAAACCAAAAGTTTGAGTTTGTCAACCTCTGTATGGAAGTATGGTCTTTTTTCACTTGTTTCAAGTGCCGCTTTTCCCCCTTCGAAAAGCTTATCGAATGACAAAAAGTCGCCTTCGTCTTCTTCTTTGTCGAAAGAAATAAATTTCTTGATGTTTGGAAATTCCGCTCTTTTTTCTTTGAAAAAGTCCTCGTATTTTTTTGTTGCACAAAATACATACTCAGCATCTGAGTGATTAATAACATAAATCAAATCACTTTCAGGCAAGTCCTTATCAACAGGAACAACAACATTTTCCGAGCAAAGCCCTGAAATGTATGCGAGCAACCATTTATAGCTTGATGGCCCGATTAAAGCAATATGTGTGCTTTCTGCCCCTAAATTGTTAAACGCAAGATACATAGCATCAACACTGCTTTTAAGTTCCTTGTTTGTAATTTCAATTATATTGTCTTTACCCTGTCTGTATTTGAAAACCGCCCTGTCGGGCACCTCGTTTTCTGCCATACAAATCATTTCGTATAAAGAATCAGTCTTTACGGTTTCATTCCATGGATAATCGCAAGTAGCTTTTTTCATTATAACACCTCTTTTAAAACATTGTTATATAAATTGTACCATAAATCCGCCCTCTTGGCAAGTTTACTTTATTGTATAAAATTCTCCCATTTTTGTTGATTTATCAAGTTCCTTGTGCTATAATATTTATATAACTTGTCGAAAGGTATCTTAACATGAAACAATATGTATCAAATTTATTAAAATATAAATCCTTACTCTGGAATCTTGTTGTGCGAGATTTAAAAATCAAGTACCGTCGTTCCGTACTCGGCTTTGCCTGGAGTATTTTAAATCCTCTGTTAATGATGGTTGTAATCACGGCGGTATTTCAGAATTTGTTTCGTTCAAATATAGAAAATTTCCCGATATATTATCTTACAGGATACCTTTTCTTTTCATTTGTTACGGAATCCACAAACTCCAGCATGACTTCTATTATCAGTTCCGGTTCGCTGATAAAGAAAGTATATGTTCCCAAATACATTTTCCCTCTCGAAAAATGTATTTTCAGCTTTGTAAATATGCTGTTTTCTTTTATAGCAACAATTATAGTTATGATAGCGCTCAAGGTGCCGATAACACCATCTTTTTTTGCATTCACGATTCCAATGCTGTATTTATTCGTTTTTTCGGTAGGATTAAGCTTTTTCCTTGCGGCAGCAAATGTTTTTTTCAGGGACATTGCGCATCTTTATAGTGTTTTCACAACGGCGTGGATGTATTTAACACCTATCTTTTATCCTATGGACATGCTCCCTGACTTTATGAAAGAACTTATTACATTCAACCCACTTTATCATTACATTTTATATTTTAGAGCACTGATTCTTGACAATCACATCCCTGATCTTCGCACAAATCTTATTTGTATTGGATTCTCTGCTATAATGCTGTTGATTGGAGTTGCTTTCTTCAAGAAAAAACAGGACAAATTTATCTTGTACATTTAATGAGGTGACCAAATTTGAAATTTGCAGTTGAAGTTAATAATGTTTCAATGAAATTCAATATGTCTAAAGAAAAAATAGACAGTATAAAAGAATACTTTGTTAAACTTGTTAAAGGCAAACTTTTATATACAGAGTTTTCAGCCCTTACCGATGTTTCATTCCAAGTAAAAAAAGGTGAAGTTTTCGGCATTGTCGGATTAAATGGTTCTGGCAAATCAACACTTTTGAAAATAATTTCGGGAATCTTAAAACCATCCAACGGAAATGTTATGGTAAATGGAAATATTTCTCCTCTGATTGAGCTTGGTGCAGGCTTCGACCCTGACCTTACCGCAAGAGAGAACATATACTTAAACGGTTATGTGCTTGGTTACACCAAACAGTATATAAACGAAAAATTCAACGAAATAGTTGAATTTTCTGAGCTTGAAGAATTTTTAGATGTTCCCATCAAAAATTTCTCTTCCGGCATGGTTGCAAGACTAGGTTTTTCAATCGCCACCCTAGTAAAACCCGACATCCTGATTGTTGATGAAATTCTTTCTGTCGGTGACTACAAATTTCAGGAAAAATGTGAAAAACGTATCAAAGAAATGATGTCCGGCGGAACTACGGTAATAATCGTTTCGCACACATTAGAGCAAATCAAAAAACTGTGCGACCGTGTTTTATGGCTCGAAAAAGGTAAAATGAAAATGATTGGTGAAACGAACCAAGTATGTAATACATACAAAAATAGTAATTAAGGATTTTTTATGATAGATATAGATATTGCTGTTGTAACATATAACTCTGAAAAATGGATTGATGGATTTTTGACCTCTTTTGAAAATTTACAAGAGGTTGATTTGTCGAAACTGCATTTTTATTTTGTGGATAACTGTTCAACCGACAATACTGTAGAAACTTTAAAAAATCACCCATCCTTACGGGCCTTTGGGACCTTCCAAATAATCAACAATGAACAAAATGCCGGGTTCGGCGCTGGCTGTAATAAGGCTGCAAGTGCAGGTCAAAGTCCTTATGTGTTTTTTGTCAACATTGATACTTGCATTGAAAAAGATGCCCTTATCAGACTCTGTGAAAGCATTGATAGTTCAAGTGATGATGTAGGTGCATGGGAAATGCGCCAACTCCCCTATGAGCATCCGAAAATATATAATCCTGCAACTTTGGAAACATCATGGGTAAGCGGTGCCTGTTTTGTTTTACAAAGGGATATTTTTGAAAAAACAGGCGGATTTGATGAAGATATATTTATGTATGGCGAAGATGTGGAGCTTTCCTGGAGAATTCGCAGTCTTGGGTACAAGCTTATGTATTTGCCCAGTTGCTGTATAAACCATTATTCATACACCCAGGCAAATGAAGTAAAACCATTGCAATATTTTGGTTCTTTAAGGGCAAACATTTTACTCAGATGGAGATACGGAAAATTCAAAGATATTCTTACGGGATATGTTAATTTAGCAAGATATGTTATAAAACCAAATCATTTCCCGAAAGCAAGATGTAAGGTCCTTTCAATTATATTTAACTCGCTCATCAACGGCTTTCCTTTCAGGAATAAATTCAAAAAAGCAAGCTTTAATATCGCAAAATTCATCGGATTTGAGTACGAATATGCAAGGTGCGGCGCTTTTTATGAAAGCAGGCGTTATGATGAATCAAACACCCCACTGGTTTCGGTTATTGTACGAACATGTCAAAGACCATACGTTTTAAAGGAGTGTCTTGAATCAATCAGAAATCAGACATACAAAAACGTAGAAGTTTGCATAGCAGAAGACGGTGAAAACTATTCGGAAAATTTCATTAAAGAAAATTTTCCGGATTTGAACATTAAATATATTTCAACAGGCGAAAAGAAAGGGAGAAGTTATGCAGGAAATCTTGCTCTTTCCATGTCAACGGGAGAGTATCTCAATTTCCTTGATGACGATGATGTGTTTTACTGCGACCATATTGAAACTATGATAAACGAAGCATTAAAGTATCCGTCAGAAAAAATGTTTTACGCAAAATGCTATGAAACTCCCATTGAAATTAAATCCAAGGAACCATATATCTACGAAATCAAGGATTATGCAGATATTCAAAGACCTGAATATACAAAATCAAACCTTGTTATTAACAACCTCTTTCCAATTCAGTCAGTCTTTTTCAAGCGAGAAGTGTACGAAAAGATAGGGGGCTTTAACACAAAATATGAATATTTGGAAGATTGGGATTTGTGGCTAAAATATTCAACCTTTGCCGACTATTTCCTTATTGAAAAAACCACCTCTGTCTATCGTGTGCCCGCAAACGCATTTGCCACAAAGGAAAGAACTGCTTTACTCAGACTTAACGAAAAAGAAATCAGAAACAAATATATGCAAAAGAGTATTTTGCAAACAAAAATTTTTTCGAATGTTTGCGAAAATTCAGACTTTTTGTATGCTATTGACTCGGTAAATCTTTATTCAGACGACATGATTCTTTTAACAGGCTGGGGTTTTTGTAAAAATCAGGAAAGTGAGATTTATGTACGCCTGACAGATACGGCAGGCAAAGAATATCTGTTTGATTCTCAAAAATCTTCCCGATATGATGTTTCAGACATTTATCCCACCGCTCCCAAAAACTGCGGTGTTTTCGCGTGGATTAACTTAAGTCCTGACATTATTAAAAAAACCAAAACCATCGAATTGATTTGTCGTGTTGACAAGCAATACTATTCAAACAATAAAAAAATATACAAATACCAAGCAAAACAAAAGTATGACCGCTTATTATTAAAGCTACGTAAAATCAAACATGCTGTATTAAAATAATCTGTCAAAAAGCAAGGAGATAAAATTATGCCAAAAGTTAGCGTTATCGTTGCCGCGTATAATGTTGAAGAATACATAGAAGAATGTTTGCACAGTCTTATAAACCAGACATTAGAAGATGTCGAATTTATCGTTGTTGACGACGGCTCAACAGATACAACACACAAAATAATCTGCGAATTAGCAAAGGCCGACCATCGAATAAAAGTTATTAAAAATAAACAAAACTCCGGCACTATGCTTACTTGTAAATATGGATGCGACGCTGCAACAGGAGAATACATTATGTTTCTCGATGGCGATGATATACTTGACTTTAAGGCATGTGAAACAGCGTACAATGCCATCAATAAAGAAAATGTAGATATCTTGCAATTTGAGATGAACATTTTTGCAGAAAAAGAAGTGCTTGAGAAAAAAAGCAGAGAAATACAAAGTGCATATAAATACTTGAAAGGCCCCTCCATGAAAATATTTGCTCCCGGTAAAGCTGGTCTTTTGGGTAGTAAACTTTCAAAAGATAAATTAAATTTCACAATGAGAAATAAGATTTTCAAAAAGCAACTTGTCGATGCTGCTAATTCACAACTCCCCAACGAACATTTAATTGTAGCAGAAGACGTATTATTCTCATTTATTGCTTGCTTCCTTGCCAAATCATATAGTTATATTAACAAAAAGTTATATAATTACAGATTCGGAAGCGGAATCTCAACCAGCAAAACTATTAGCGAAACAAGGCTTAATGCAATTGCGAAATGTTATTTCATTTATGATTATTTGAAAAACTGGACAAAACAGAACGGAGCTTTGAAAATATGCAAAACCCGTCTCGAATCACTCAAAATGCAAATGTTGGAAAATATAGGCTATGCTCTTTTGGTTCAGTGTCCAAAAGAAAAACAAAACAGTTTTGTAAATCGTGTTCTTGAATATTGTCCTGTTGAAAACTTTATTTCCATTATTTCGTATATGGTTAACAACCAATGTATTAAAAGACGAGATGAACTTGCTGAAATATGTGCAAATCTTGATATTTTCAAGACTGTACGAAAAGATAAAAGAACTATAGGCACATTCTATTTCAGGGTATATAACGGCGGTATTGAAAATGTTATATCGCAACTAACTGATATATGGGTAAAAAACGGCTATAATGTGGTATTATTCACCGACCAACCAAAAAGCGATGACGATTACTATATAAACCCTAAAATAAAACGTGTTATTTTACCGGAATATGTGTTTGACAAATATTCCTCATACGCTGACAGGGTAAAAGATTTTAGAGAAAATCTTCAAAAGTATAACGTAGATATTATGGTATACCACGCATGGATGTTTCACTACATTGTATATGATGAATTAATTGTAAAAAGTCTCGGAATACCGTTTATTTCTCACACTCATGGCGTATGTTGTACCGATTTTCAAAGCACTGACAGCTATTGTGCTTTTATAAACACGAAACTTCCTAAGATGTATGCCTTATGTGATAATGTTATTACTCTCACCCAAGCAGATCAGGCATACTGGAAAAGCTTTAATCTTAATGCTATACAAACAACAAATCCATCACCTCTTCCGCTCAACACCAAAACTTCTCAGCTTAAATCCAACAATGTGGTAATGACTTGCAGAATATCTCAGGAAAAGCAAGTTTTGGATGCAATAAAAATAGTTGAACAGGTTTCGCTTAAAATCCCAGATGTTACTTTCACCATTGTAGGTGGCGGAGATGAATGTTACAAAAATGATTTAACAAACTATATAAAAGAGCATAAACTCGATGATATTGTAAAAATGGTTGGTTTTAAGAAAAATGTTCTGCCCTATTACCAGTCTGCTGATGTTATGCTTATAACTAGTAAAATTGAAGGATTTTGTTTATCTTTGTTAGAAGGTAAAATTTGCGGCCTTCCTCTTGTTATTTATGACCTTCCGAATCTTGACACCGTAAGAGATGCAAAGGGTATGGCGGTAGTTCCGCAAAATGATATTGATGCTGCTGCAGAAAAGATTATTGAAATATTATCCGATGACAAACTTAAAAAGCAGATGGGCAAAGAGGCAAGAGAAAGTGCAGAAGAGATACTGAGCATTGACCTTGCAAAACATTGGGATTACATATTTGAAAAAACTTTGAATCCTGACACAGCAGAAATTAAAAAGACACCTGAGCAGTCTGCTATAAACACTCTTGTTCATTACACCGGGCAGGGAATACTTGCAAGAATGTATACACAGCCTCAGATTCAATATCAGCAAGTTCCTTTAGAAGTCCCAAATAAAGATTGGTTGCGTCAATCCCACTACGCTGAGACTTTAGAGGCAACAATAAAAGAAATAAGAAGTTCGACAAGTTACAAACTTGGCTGGTTCCTTACAACCATCCCGAGAAAGATAAAAGACTTTATTAAGGGTCAGAAATATGTCGAATAACTAAAAAAAGCGATGCTTAAAGCATCGCTTTTTTAGTTAAAACTTTTTAGGTACTCGTCCATATCAATCCATACGGCTTGTTCTCTTGCTTTTTCGGCTGCAAAAACTATCATATGGTTGTCTTTGGATTGTTCGATTGAGCATACTGATTTTCCTTTATATGTTCCATTTACAACTTCGTAAAGGGCATCAACTATGCCTATATCACCGCCGCCATGAGCACTCTCTTGTGCATCATCGGGAAGCGAAATATATTCGGTTTGGTTTGTTATGTGATTGTGAACTGCAATTTTATCAGATGTCGCGGTTGTTTTAATGTCGCCCTCAGTACCCATAATAAAGAGATGTCTTTCCATGCCTGCAAAACCTGACATTGTAAATGAACACAAAATGTCATCTTCAAATTCCATAGTTACAACCTGATGGTCAACTACATCGTTGTCGCACCTGAACACGCACTTGCCCCACGTGGTTGTGTTAAGGGCATGCAAAACTTCTTCATCGCTTGGATTTACTGTGTTTGTGCACGCAGGTCTTATCCATGTGTTATCGTCACTTTCAAGATATTTCTTTTTAGCACTGTATCCGCAAGTGTCTTGATACTTGCAATCCATGCATCTTTCTGCAGAGCCCTTAGGGGCATTTTCTTCTTTAAAATAAGTAAGCATGCCTACTGAGCTTACTCTTTTGCACTGCTTTCCGATAAGCCACTGCAAAATATCTATATCGTGGCAGGATTTTTGCAAAAGCATCGGACTTGACACTTTGCTGTTGCTCCAGTTGCCTCTTACAAAGCTGTGGGCGTAATGGTCATTTCCAACACCTTCGACATGGTCGATGTTTATAATTCTGCCGATTTTTCCGCTGTCAATAATATCTTTTAAAGTATTAAAAAACGGTGTAAATCTTAGGACATGGCAGATTATAACCTTTGACCCCATTTCGTTTGCTTTTCTTGCAATTTGTACACACTCTTCGGGAGTTGGAGCAATCGGTTTTTCAAGCAAAAGGTCATATTTTAAAGAAATCGCCATCATTGCAGGTTCAAAATGCAGGCGGTCTTGTGTTGCAATCACTGCAACGTCTGCAATTTTACCAAGTGCTAAAAGCGGTTTGTAATCGTCAAAGCACATATCGTCTGAAATCCCGTGAGTTTCTTTTATGTAATCTCTGCGGGTTTTCGACGGGTCTGCTACTGCAACCACCTGGAATTTATCAGGATGGTTTGCCATAATATCGGTATAAATTATACCTCTTGTGCTTGCGCCAATTAAAATCACCTTAACTTTATTCATAATCCATACACCTCCGCGAAGGTTATTTATAGAATTAATACTGATAATCTTTTACAAATTCGTCAACGTCAACGATAGTTCCTGTTTCTCTCGCTTTTTCTGCCGCAAAAACAATCATATGATTATCTTTTGACTGTTCGATTGTGCAAATTGATTTACCCTGGTATGTACCTGTGATAAACTGATAAAGTGTTTCAATGATACCTGTGTCACCACCGCTGTGTGAACCCATGCTAAGACCATCCTGAACAACGTCAACGTACTCAGTTTTCCATGTGTTAAAGTTATAAACAGGAATTTTCTCAGACGCATCTTCCATCTTCACATTGATGTTGCCCTCTGTTCCCATAACGTTTATAAATCTGCCGCTTTCGCCAAAGGATGACATTGTAAATGCACACAAAATATCATCTTCAAATTCCATATTAACAACCTGATGGTCAACAACGTCATTATCACACTTATACACACATTTGCCATACTGTGTTGTGTTAAGTGCTTCTAAAATATCTTCATCTGTAGGTTCTACTTTTCTTGCACAAGCTGGTCTGAACCATTCGTTGTCATCACTTTCTAAGTAAAGTTTTTTAGCACTGAAACGGCATGTATCCTGATATTTACAATCCAGGCATCTGTCTGCTGAGCCCTCAGGAGCATTTGCCTGTGTAAAGTATGTAAGGTTACCGAATGAGCTTACCTTTTTGCATTTTTTGCCAACAAGCCACTGCAAAATGTCCATATCATGACAGGTTTTCTGCAAAAGCATTGTGCTTGATCTTTCTGAATTGCCCCAGTTACCTCTTGTGAAGCTGTGGCTGTGATGAACATTTCCAACGCTTTCCATGTGATGAATGTTCATAAGCTTACCGATTTTTCCACTGTCAATAATATTTTTAAGAGTAACAAAAAATGGTGTAAATCTCAAAACGTGGCAAATAATAACCCTTACGCCCATTTCTTTTGCGTAAGCTGCAAGCTTTACGCACTCTTCAGGTGTTGGTGCAATCGGTTTTTCAAGCAAAAGATCATACTTTAATGTAATTGCCATCATTGCACAGTCAAAATGCTGACGATCCTGATTTGCAATAACTGCGATATCTGCAATTTTGCCAAGCTCTAAAAGAGGCTTGTAATCATCAAAGCACTTATCTTCAGGAATGTTATACATTTCCTTAATTAAATTTCTTCTGCTTTCAATAGGTTCTGCTACAGCAACAATTTCGAATTTTTCCGGACTTGCCGCCATTATCTTGGCATACCCCATGCCACGAAGACCTGCACCAATTAAAACAACTTTAACTTTTTTCATAAATACCTCACCTTTATAAAAAACTATTGACAAACAAAATTTTACTTGTTATCATAATAATTGTAATAGATTTTTTGCCAAAAATCTACACTTATTTAGCTACAAGATTTATAAATTCGGCTACTTTTCGAGGTGAGATTATGCGTTCAAAAAAAATACTTGACCCTGTGATTTCTGTTTCTTCGATTTACACTTTATATGACCTTTCTCTGCAAAAAGACTACATTTTTTACGGAGAAACGCACCCATTTTACGAAATTAATATTGTTTTGGAAGGCTCTGTAGGTACAACCGCAGACGACAAACTTTTTGAACTAAAAAAAGGGCAGGCATTTATCATAAAGCCTGACTGTTTTCACAAAAACTGGGTTGTGGGACAAGAGAAAGCGCGCCTTTTGGTTATGTCGTTTGATATGCAGACATTTTCTGCTAAAATTCCTGACAACGCGGTTTACAACATCTCGCAAACAGACTTTATTTACATAGAAAGAATTTTGTCAGAAGGCCTTCCTTGGGTTGGAAGCGATACCGAAACTGCGCCATTCGGCACCGGCCAGATGCTTAAAAACTTAATCGAGTGCCTTGTTCTTTCGCTATTAAGACAGCGCCGTGAGGCATCTGTTTTTAGTTCAACAACAGGTGATATTTTTTACAAAGCACTTCACTTTATGAACTCAAACATAAGGCGCAACATTACAATAGACGAGATTGCAAAATACTCCAACACCAGTGTTGCAAACTTAAAAAAGGTGTTTAAAAAGTATACAGGAAACGGGGCAATCCACCACTTTAATTCATTAAAACTCGAATACTCAAAAGAACTGCTTAAAAGCGATATCCCTATATGCGAGGTTTCGGAAATTTTGTCCTATTCTTCGCAAAACCACTATACCCAAAGTTTTAAAAAGGCTTTTGGGATTACCCCAAGCAAGTATAAAGCCTCTGCAAGCAAATCACCAATAAAGTAAAAATAAAGTGTCTTTTCATATTCAAATTACAAAACAGGGACTGTAAAAATCAACAGTCCCTGTTTATATTTAAAATATTGTATTACAAGTCAAGTCCCCTGAATTCTCTTTCCACGCCGGAATCTACAAGAAGCGGATTTGCGCTTAAAACAACTTTATCGCCTGGCTTTACATCAGAACCCGTTACATCGGCAATAACATTAAGCGTTGCAACCCTTCCAACAAGTTTATAGGCATTGCCATTTATCTTAACATGCTTTTTCTTAGGGATAATGTCACTTAAAATATACCTTAAAATATCCCTTATGCGAAAGGTATCTCTTGATTTTTCTGTTCCATATCCGTTAGAAAACCCAACAGGAACAATTGCAATTTTCATATCTCTTTTTGCTTTATATGTGTTTCCGTATCCGATATTTTCGCCTTTTTTCAGGTGATTTATATCGCTTACTTTGCTTTCTAAAAAGCCGACAGGTTTAAGTCCGTATGCCTTAGCGCCATTTACTCTGCCCAAAAATGCAGAGCCAACACGCACGGCATCCAGATGGGTTTTGGGATATTTTAAAAACGCGTGTGAATTTGCAGCATGAACAACACCTGTTTCAAAACCTGCTTGTCTTAATTTTTTAATGCATGTCTTAAACTTTGCAAGCTGATTTGACACATCTTTTTCATCTTTCGAAAAAGAAAACGAGAAATGTGTAAATGTTCCGCAAAAATCAATCTCGGTTTTTTTAAGCTCGTTAACCCACAATAAATCCTCGCAGTTAAAGCCATATCTTCCCATGCCTGTATTAATTTTAATATGCGCCTTTGGTGTTTTGCCAAGCTTTTTGCCTACCTCATCAAGCGCCTTTGCCGCATCTGTTGAGCCGACTGTTGCTATAATATCATTTTCAACAATCTTTTCGTTGTCCTCAGGAACTGCATTTGAAGAAAGCAGAATTATTTCATTTAAAATGCCCGCTTTTCTTAAAGTGAGCGCCTCACTCAAATCAGAAACGCCAAAAATCTCAATCCCACGATAAAGCAAAAACTTGGCAAGCTCAACTGTTCCCAAACCGTAGCCGTTACATTTTAAAACTGCAATTACAGGAGTTGTGCCTGCAAGGGATTTTATAATGCTTATATTTTCTCTTAAAATATCTTTATCAACAACGTATTTAATCATTTCTTTAAAAGCATTACCTTTCTTCTAACTTTTCTGAAAACAGGTTCACCTTTTTCGACCATCAGCTTCATCAAAGGGTTGAAAGCATAGTCAATATCTCCTGCAAACTCGGTAAATTCACCCGAAAAACCTTTTTTAAATCTGTAAAGTCCATAAAGCGGATTGTCTTCGCTCAGATCGCCCGAAACACCGCGGAAATCATAAATTCTGCATTTTTGTTCTATTGCCCACTTAATCATTTCCCACTGCAAAAGGTAGTTTGGCATAACATTACGATAGCTGTTAGAACTTGCACCATAAAGATACCATACCTTATCGCCGTATTTTATAGCGATTGTTCCAGAAATTATTTTTCCGTCATAATGTGCAAGATAAAGCCTTAAATTATCAGTCGGCGCCATTGCATCATACATTTTTTCAAAGTATTCCAGCGGGCGAATAACAAATTCGTCACGTGCACCTGTTTCAACCATAATTTCGTGAAATCTTTTTAAATCATCTCTTGTGCCGATTGAAGTGGTTACTCCGTTTTTGATAGCCACTCTTATATTATATCTGGTTTTGTTATGAAATGCAGCAAAGATTTCGTCCTCGGTTTTTCCCTCAACATCAAGGCGAAATACGAATTTAGGCTGAATACCTTCAAAGTTTTTGCCCGCGCTCTTAACCTTAAACCCAAGGTCTTTCATAATATCTAAAAATTCTGTATCCGAGATTTTTACATCTGGGTCAAGCTTTAAAACGTAAGCATTATATTTTTTAGCTAAGGTTTTCGCACCTTCTAAAAGATTTTTAAGAATTTCTTTGTTGTGAACATCGCAAACAGGTCCGCGCGGACTATACATAAGCGTGCTTTTGAAAACAGGCACTTTTCTTATGAGTATGCTCATTGCACCGTTGATTTTTCCCTCATCATCATAGCTTACAACAATCTCATTTTTCCAGTTGTCCTTTAGCTTTGCCCACATAGGCGTTTGCGCAAAATGACCTTTGGGGCAATTCTTTACAAATTCTTCATATTCTCTTAAGTTTTTTTCGGTTTTTTCTAAAATCATAACTACCTCTGCTTAATACAATTATACTTTTTTATTAGTATATACCATTTTACATATTTTTTCAAGGTAAATGCTAATAATCCTCTAAAATTTTAATATAATTGGTTAAGGAGGACAAATTATGAAACGGATTTTAAAAATTATGCTTTTAGTGTTGCTTTTCCTTGCTGTGCTGACAACACTGAGAAACCTGCTTTAAAGGAATGTTTTTCCATTGGAGTTTTTTAGAAATTATGGTATACTTTATTTAAAGGGAGGAGTTATATGAGAAAAGTTTTAAGTTTACTTTTACTTATGATAACAATATCAAGCTGTGTAGGCTGCGAAAGTAAAAACAGCGAGGTAACACTAAACACGCCAATACATAACACAAGGATAAACGGGAAAAGAACTACAGACAAAATTGTTTATAAGGCAAAAGGAAACAAGCAGTACCACAGAAACAGTTGCAGACATAAAGGGTACATAACTGCCATAAAAACATCTGATGCAATCAAAGCGGGACTTACGCCTTGCACAGTTTGTAAGCCGTAAATTTAAATATGCAGAATAAATAGTACAAGGACAGATTTTTGTCTACCACTGCAATATTAATTATTGACATTTAATGAAAGATATGCTATATTTTAACTAGATAGAGAAACCAAACAGTTGTACTGGAGGTGTTAACGATGGTTTTATTGTTTACTTCAAAACGGATTGGCTTGTTTAATTTAAATCATCGTTATGTTCCTTATATAAGTTATTAAAAATAAAAACATTAACCATAAGATTTAGCACAAGTCAGTCTCAAAGATTGACTTGTGCTTTTTATTTGAAAGGTGTGATAATGTGTCATGTGGAATAAATAAAACTTGGCTTATAATAAAATATAACAAAACTTATACAGGAAAAAAATATGAAAATGCAAAAGATCAAGTTATATATAACAATCATTATTTTGCTTATTGCAATATTTGGAACAATATATGTTGGACACGCTTATAATATTGGTTATTCTTCAGGGTTTGACCCTGTTCCTACCTATGTTAAATGTTATGACGGCTTCTCTAACGCAACTTTATCAGCTATCCATAACTCATGCGTTGCATGGAATGGAACACATAGTAGTGCGTTAGTATATCGCAATACTGCAACTCATTCTAACACAATGTACCCACTTAAAAATAACACAAATGAAATAACTAAAGGTTATAGAGGATCATATAATGAAACATATTTAATGCAGACTTATTATATCCAAAAATCTATAACAACAGAAACAATTTATGAAGCCGATATAGATATAAATGTAAGTTGTGACTGGGGAACAGCAACTACATCATTTAATACACAAACTGCAATAACTCATGAATTAGGTCATTTATTAGGTTTAGAACATACCAATATTAGTTCAGCCGTTATGTACGCTTACTTAAATCCTGGTGAAACAAGAACTATAACAGACGACGATATTGCAGGAATAGCTGCAATATATTAGGAGGAAAATATGAAAAAAGCAAAGATCACAATCTCAGTTTTATGTATAATTTTAGTTGTTTGCGCAGCACATACAGGAGTAAAAATATACAAAGCAAACACAGGTAAAATCCTAATACACTCGTCGGGCATAATTGCAAACATGGATGTACCTGATTTAATTTTAAACTCAGATTTAATAATAGAAGGTACAGTACAAGAATTTTCAGACAGCAAGTGGAGTAACTCAGATTTTAAAAGAGGTAAAGAAATACGAAATATTTTGCAGACGGATGTTATAATCAATGTAGATAATGTCTTGTTCGGAGAGGATAAAAACAAGCAGGTAACTGTAAGAATTGACGGTGGAGAAGATAAAACCACCATATATACAAACAGTGAAAGTCCAGAATTCAAAAAAGGTGAAAATGTGTTGCTGTTTCTTTGTAGGTCTGACAGCGACGTTGCAACAGACGAAGACTATTATGTTGTAGTCGGATGCCTGCAAGGCAAATATACTATGGATAAAGCATCGAAAAATCAGTCCTCCTACTCAAACGAAAAAGGAACATTAAATGTAGCAGAATTAACAAAACAGATTTTTGAGGTTAAAGCTTCAAATCCCAATTATAAGGAAGAGCAACTTGAAAAGAGAAAAGAAGTTGAAGAAAGAAACAAGGCTTTGTTTGGTGAATAAATAATTTTGTGAAAATTTAGCATACGGGCGAATAAATACATTCGCCCATTTATTTTTGATATGATTTTTATAGTTGTAATTTTAAAAAGTTTGTGATATACTAATAGTGCTACAACTTGGATTTGAATATATTTAACTCTAGAGGTATACGCTATTTGTAAAAAGCGTATACTCTCACTTCTTGTCCTCTGGGGTTTAAGATATATTCATAAGTTGTAGCAAACTTTGAATGGGAGTCCCTGCGTTTTTTAGTGTGTGGCTCTTGTTTCAAGGCTACACACTTTTTTAATTAAAGGAGAATTATATGCGGAAGTTATTTATAATAGCTTTGCTCTTATTTATAATCACAACCTGTATCGGTTGCAGTGACAACCCCTCTACAAATGTTGCTGCATATGAACCTATTACTAATGAGGTTTATACCCAAATACAAGATGTTGAAGAAGTTCAACCAACCATTGTTTACATAACTGCAACAGGTAAAAAGTATAAAATCATAAAATTCCAGGACGTGTGCCTGGAATTTTATTCCTATAAATTTGAAAGTCCCCAATATACATTGGGGACTTTGTGCGAACGGACAAATTTGTAACCAAAGTGAAATGATAATTTCACTTTGAGGAATGCAGAGCGTTCCTTATGATAAATCCTTAACGTAAAGTGTTCTAACTTCGTCTTCTGGCTTTTTATCTCTTGTTTCAAAGAATTTTGAAGCAACCTGTGGGAAGAGTGCATAAGAAAGTACATCTTCTTCACATTTTGCAACGCCTTCAGTTTCCTTACGATATTTTTCAATTTCTGGTTCAATAAGGTCTGCAGGACGGCAGGTAATAGGCTGCTCGTCGCCGATAGCAAGCTTTCTTACCTCTTCGTTAACCTTACCAGGAAGCGCACCGTACTCACCACGAAGCACACCTTTTGATTCTTTTGAAATCATTTTGTATCTGCCCATAAGTACGTTTAATACTGCCTGAGTACCAACAATCTGGCTAGTTGGTGTAACAAGCGGCGGATAACCGAAGTCTTCTCTTACTCTTGGGATTTCAGCTAAAACCTCATAATATTTATCTTCAGCATTCTGCTGCTTTAATTGTGAAATAAGATTTGAAAGCATTCCGCCCGGAACCTGATATAAAAGCGCGTTCGGATCAACATTTAACACTTTAGGGTCAAGTGTTCCTTCTTTTTTCATCTTTTCTGCAATACCTCTGAAGTGAGCAGCTGCTTCGCTTAATTTCTTAAGATCAAGACCTGTATCTCTGTCTGTACCCTGCATTGTTGCAACCATAGCTTCAGTTGACGGCTGTGCAGTACCGTTTGCCATTGGTGAAAGTGCACAGTCAACAATATCAACGCCAGCCTGAGCCGCCATAAGGTTGGTCATATCACCTGTTCCCGCAGTATTGTGGGTGTGAAGATGAATTGGAACCGAAACGTTGTCTTTAAGTTTTTTAACAAGGCTGTATGCATCGTATGGCAATAAAAGGTTTGCCATATCCTTTATACAGATAACGTCTGCACCCATTTTTTCGAGCTGCATAGCAAGTTTTACAAAGTATTCTTCGTTGTGAACAGGGCTTGTTGTGTAGCTGATTGCAGTTTCACAAATTCCGCCATATTCTTTAACATATTTAATCGCAGCTTCCATATTTCTTGGGTCGTTGAGTGCGTCAAAAACTCTGACAACATCAATACCATTTTCAATTGACTTTTTGCAGAACGCTTCAACAACATCATCTGCGTAGTGCTTGTAACCTAAGATATTCTGACCGCGGAACAACATCTGAAGCTTTGTTTTTGGCATAGCCTTTTTAAGCTCGCGAAGTCTTTCCCATGGATCTTCATTCAAAAATCTCATACATGCGTCAAATGTCGCACCACCCCAGCACTCTAATGACCAGTAACCAATGTCATCTAAGATTTTACAAGCAGGAAGCATATCTTCAAGCTTCATTCTTGTAGCAGCCTGTGATTGATGAGCATCACGCAATATTGTATCTGTAATATATAATTTTGACATTTAAATCATCCTTTCTTAACCGAATAATGCGATTAACACACCTGCTGCGATTGCAGAACCGATAACGCCTGCAACGTTTGGTCCCATAGCATGCATAAGAAGGAAGTTTTTCGGGTTTTCCTTCTGACCTACTGTCTGTGAAACACGTGCCGCCATCGGAACAGCAGACACGCCTGCAGAACCGATTAAAGGATTGATTTTGTTCTTTAAGAACAAGTTCATAAATTTAGCAAGTAACACACCGCCTGCTGTACCAACACCAAATGCCACTACGCCCATAATAATGATTTTAATTGTAGCAAATGAAAGGAATGTGTTAGCTGTAGCTGTTGCACCAACAGAAATTCCAAGGAAAATTGTTACAATGTTCATAAGTTCGTTCTGAGCAGTTTTTGAAATTCTGTCAACAACGCCGCATTCTCTTGCAAGGTTACCAAGCATCAAGCATCCAACTAACGGACCTGCAGATGGTACTAAAAGTGTTACAAAAACTGTAACTGCAATTGGGAACAAGATTTTTTCTGTTTTTGAAACCTTTCTAAGCGGTTTCATAACAATCTGTCTTTCTGCTTTTGTTGTAAGAGCTTTCATAATAGGCGGCTGAATTACAGGAACAAGCGCCATATATGAATAAGCTGCAACCGCGATAGGTCCTAAAAGATGTGGTGCAAGCTTTGATGTAACAAAGGTTGCTGTAGGGCCGTCTGCACCGCCGATAATACCGATTGAACCGCCTTCTGCTGCATTAAAGCCTAAGTAACTTGCTGCAATAAATGTTATAAAGATACCAAGCTGAGCCGCTGCACCCAACAAAAGACTCTTAGGATTAGCAATTAAAGGCTCGAAGTCTGTCATTGCACCAACGCCCAAGAAGATAAGGCAAGGATAAATTCCAAGCTTTACGCCAAGGTATAAAATATCAATAAGTCCTACAGTAATAGTGTTTGATGCTGAGAAAAGCTCCCAGTGAACATGGCCATCTGCAAACAATTCTTCGTGAAACATACCAGCACCAGGAAGATTTGTAAGCATCATACCAAATGCAATTGGCAAAAGCAAAAGCGGTTCAAACTGTTTAACAATAGCCAGGTACATAAGCACAAATGAAATTAAAAGCATAATGATAAGCTTGTAATTGTCAGCAAGTGCTTTAAAGCCTGTCTGTCCTAAAAAGTTTTTAACTGCCTGCATAGGAGTTGTGCTTTCAGGGAAGATGTTATCAATTGACTGCGCTTTTATTCCCTGCTGAGCCGTTGTATCAACCGCTCCCATTTCTTCTATGTACTGAAATTCAAGACCGATTTTCGGCGGATTTTTTTCATCAAAATCTTTGATGTTAACTGCAACTTTTACGTCTTTTTCCATGCCGCCTTTAATTTCGCCGGTCATAAAGCCGCCCATATAATCTATGATTTCTACTTCGTTTTCATCATATACAAAAGCAATCATAGAATCAGAAATATTTGTTTTTGTGGTGTTTGCGATAGCAAATGTTAAAATGCCTTCTTCGTATTTGGCATTTTTAACAGAAATAATCTCACCATCTGCAAAGCATACCAAAAAGCTTGAGAAAACAATGAGGCATGCTAAAAGTGCTGCAAATAATTTTTTCATGATAATTCGCTCCGTTTATTATTTAATTGTTAAAAGCACAGTGCCAGCTTCAACTGTTGAACCTTTTGTAACTCCGATTGAAGTAACTGTACCGTCTACACCTGCCATAATTTCATTTTCCATTTTCATAGCTTCTAAAATTACTAATACCTGACCTGCTTTAACGCTGTCACCAACTGCAACTTTGATATCAATGATATTACCAGGCATTGGAGCTTCAACTTTTTCACCTTCACCGTTAGCTTGAGGCGCAGGAGCTGCTGCCTTTGGAGCTTCAGCTGCAGGAGCCTGAGGAGCAGGTGCTGCTTTAGCTTCTGCTTCGCCAATTAATTCTACTGCGATTTCATAATCTGTTCCATTAACATTAACCTTATACTTTTTCATTTTAAATTACCTCCAAAATTATACTCTTTTAAATGATACTACTTTAAGTGCTTCTACATCTGTGCCGAGTTCTTCTGCAATAACTGCGCAAACTCCGGCTAAAATTTCCTGTTTGTTAGCAGGCATTGGTAAACTGCTTTTTACAGGTGCTTCTGCTTCTTTTACAGGACTTTCTTTTACAAGACCTTTACATACTGCGCCAAGCAGATTGCAAAGTAAAATAATGCAGATAAGACCAACGAAAACTGTGCCTATACCCATTACAACTACGAACCAGTTTGGTATTCCGGTCATTTTAAAGCCTCCTTTTTGAAAATAGTATTATGTATCTTAAAGTGCTTTTATCAAAAAACACTTTCACAACTTAACCCAACGTATATTATATCACCAAACATTTTAAAAATCAACAATTTTAACCAAATTTTTGAAATATTTGCTAATCAAAAATTATAATATTTTTTATAAATTAAGCTAACAATAGTATTGGTTACGTAACCTTTATATATATCAAATTTTTTAAAGAAAGAAGGCTTTAAAAATGGAAAAGAACAAAGAAATCAAAAACAACAAACAAAACAACCAGAACAACAATCAGCAAAAAAACAACAACCAGAAAAACAACGAAAACAGATAAGTTTTAAAATCATAAAAAGTCAGGGCATACGTCCTGACTTTTACATATATTTAATTAACCAATAAAATCATCCATAAGTTTATATCCGTCTTGATAGAAAATTTTACTTTTTTTGCAACTTTCTTCGGTATACACTTTAATTTCATTCTCTTTTTCGTTATTTTTTTCATAAACAACGAAAGGAACTGGGTCTGAAACGTGCGTCATTAACTCAAGCGGTGTAGGATGGTCAGGCATAACCAACGCCTTGTAATTTTCTCCTGTCTGATTAAGATATTCCAAAACAGGTCCTACGATTTTCTTATCTATAATTTCAATAGATTTAACTTTGTTTTCGATTTCCGCTCTGTGTCCGCACTCATCGGGTGCTTCAACGTGAATATAAACAAAGTCGTGGTCTTTTAAAAGGTCAATTGCAGCTTTTGCCTTGCCATCAAAATTGGTATGAATATTACCTGTCGCACCCTCAACCTCGGCGCAAGTCATTTTTGCACTCATTCCGATACCTTTAATAAGGTCAACCGCAGAAACTACCGCACCTTTTAATCCTCTCATTTTCTCAAATTCCGGAAGAACCGCTTTTTTGCCCTCTCCCCATACCCACAGACTTGATGCAGGTCTTAAGCCTTTTTCAATTCGCTTTTTGTTTATCGGATGCTCTTTTAAAATCTCACAGCTTTTTTTCATAAAATTTAAAAGTGCTTCGCTGTTTTTACCCTTAGGAAGATAATCTGTTACTTTTTTGCCCGTAATATCGTGAGGCGGTGTTAATTCAAAATCGGTGTGTCCGCCATTCCACACAAGCACGTGGCGATATGAAAAACCTGGATAAAACTTATAAACATCTGTGTTAAGCTCTTTTGCAAGGTCATTTATTAGAATTGTCGCCTCTTGTGTTGTAATTTCATCCGAGCTGTAATCAATCATTGTTTTATCTTCGTAATTTTCTTCATCTGAAAGCGTTACAAGATTTGCCCTGAAAGTAATGTCATCATCTAAAAGTTTTATACCAACACTCACTGCCTCAAGCGGCGAACGTCCCGTGTAATATTTTTTAGGGTCAAAACCCATCGCTCCTAAATTTGCAACATCACTGCCGGGTTTCATTCCGTCAGGAACTGTTTTAATCATTCCCGAAATTCCCTTTGATGCAAGAAAATCAATATTCGGCTTATTTGCCACCTCTAAAGGCGTCTTATTCCCCAATTCTTTTACAGGGAAATCCGCCATTCCGTCTCCTAAAAATACAACATATTTCATTTTTATTGCCCCCTCATGCAAAAATTTTACTGCCTATTCTCACCATTGTGCTGCCCGCCTGTACTGCACTTTTGTAGTCACCACTCATACCCATGGAAAGAATATCGCCATTTAAAATTCCAAGTGCCTTGCACTCATCAAATAATTTTTTCAGCTTGTCAAAATAATCCTTTGGGTTGTCGCAAATGGGTGCCATTCCCATAATGCCTTTTATATTTATGTTTTTAAACTCAGAAATCTGTTTTATAAACTCAACTGTTTTTTCGGGATCTACGCCAAACCTTGACTCAATGCCCGTTGAGTTAACCTGAACAAGCACATCTGTAACAACATCTGCATCAAAAGACTTTTTATTAATAAGTTCCGCCAGTTCAAATCGGTCAACCGACTGAATAAGATGAGTTTTTCCTATTATATATTTAACCTTATTGGTCTGTAAATGCCCGATTAAGTGCCATCTTATGTCTTTTGGAAGATTTTCCCGCTTTTTAACAAGGTCTTGCACTTTGTTCTCGCCAAAATCTCTTTGCCCCAGATTGTACGCCTGCATAATTTCTTCCTCGGTGTGATATTTGCTCACACATATAAGCTGTGCCGTGCCGATTTGAGCCTTAATGTTCTCCAGATTTTGTTGTATCGACATTTTATCACCCCTTTTTATTCTACATTAAATAATACCATAAAAAACTCAAAAAATCAATATTGTAATAACAAAAACAAACCGCGCTTTAAAGCGCGGTTTGTTTTTGTTATTTTACGTAGAAACGCAAATCTGAATCAGTATCTTTCAAAAGCACTGCAATCCATCTTGCCATATTATCTGCACCCCTTAAATTAGGATGAGAATTAAGTCCGTCTGTATGTTCATCTTTCATAGTGCTCTGCATATGATTTGCACGTTCTTCATCCGTAAGATGGAATTCATGGTTCTTATCTTTTAAAGCATCTCTGTCAAGATAATATTTTGAATAAATTTCTCTTACTATTTTTTCTTTTTCTGCTTCAGTTGTTTCACCTTTAACATAACCAAATTCTTCTGCGTACTGTGCTTCCAACGCATCATTTACGTTAAGGTAAGTAACACCATACTTATTAGCAATCTCTTCGGTTCTTGTGATAAGTGCTCTTGTCTCTGTAGGTGCCTCAACACTTGCACGGAGCATTGGTGAGCAGAGGATAATGTTAGCCTTATTTTTTTGCGCACTTTTAACCATTTCTTCAATGCCCATACCATACCAATCAACAGCAGGCATGCCATTTGGTCCTTTTAGATATGTATCATTAAGACCGAGAGATACGATAATATAATCACCCTCACTAAAATCATTATCATTAAGCATCTTATTCCAGTAACCCCAACCATACATTCCGTCTGTAGGCTCTTTGCCCTCTGCAATATTATTCTGATAAATAGGGTCATTGGTGTTACTCATAATTGACTGTGCCCATCCACCTGATTTACCATAATTTTTTACTGTAACATATTCTTCATTAAAATAATCTATAAGATGTGTTCCCCAACCAGATTCGGGATACCATGTTCTGTCTAAATAATCCTGACAGAAAGAGTCTCCTATACAGAAGATATCTACCTTTGGAAGCGTTCCGTCCGCTTCTTTTCCATAAGCAAAAAGGTCAGATGTTGAACTCCAGCAAAATGCTTTAGCTGTTACAGTTCCTTCAGGAACAACAACATCTGCAGTTTCAACTACCTGTTTTTCGCCGTTATAACCATACATAACATCAAATTTTTCAATTTTACAACCCAAAAGCTTGTTATTTATATCGTAAGCCGCTACCATAACTGTAACTTTATCTTCAAAAGCAAATTTATTTTTAAGATTTACAACCGCCTTCAAGCCATCACGAGTTTCAGGAGCGTACACGCTTGTATATTCACGATAGGGCAAAGTAACGCCGTTAACAGTTTTTTCGGCATATGTCTTTTTAGGAATGGTTTTGTCAATTTCTGCGTCATAACTTTTATCATTTTTGTCAGTAACATAAACATCAGCCTCTATAATCTGACTTGTTGCACTAACATTAACTACTGATGTAGTAACATCTTCATCTGCATATTTTACATTAATTTTTGCATCGTCAAGGCTTCCTGTGTGGTAAAACTTAATTTTATAAGTGCCATCTTTGTTAACAACACCTTCATTAACATACACAATCTCATCGCCAACCGTTAATGTAAACACAAGTTCTTTGTCTTCAATATACTCTTTAACTTTCCCTTCTACATAAACATTTTTATGTAATTCATTATGTGTCGCTTCCACCGCAAAGCATGAAACGGACGAAAGCATCATAATAGCTCCAAGCAATAAAGCAATTGCCTTTTTCATAATATTCATCTCCCCGAAAAATTATCTTCTGTTATTATACCATAAAAAAACCAAAAAATCAAGTCAAATATTATTGCTTTTTTTAAAAAATATGGTACAATAGATATACAATGATAAGGAGTTAAAGTATGTTTGAGTTTTTTAAAAATTTATTTGGGGTTGGCACAGATATAGGAATTGACCTTGGCACCGCAACTGTTTTGGTTTATGTAAAGGACAAGGGAATTGTTATAAGAGAGCCTTCTGTTGTTGCCCTTGACGGCACTACCAAAAAGGTATTAAAGGTTGGAATTGAGGCTCAGGAGATGATAGGCAGAACCCCTGGGAATATAATTGCAATCCGTCCGCTTCGCGATGGTGTTATTTCGGACTATGAAACAACTGAAAAAATGCTCAAGTATTTTTTGGGCAAGGTTAACGCATCAAAAGTTTTCAAGCCGCGCGTTGTAGTTTGTGTTCCAAGCGGAGTAACAGAGGTTGAACAGCGTGCCGTAGTTGATGCTTGTATGAATGCAGGTGCAAGAAGTGTTCACTTAATCGAAGAACCTATTGCTGCTGCAATCGGTGCAGGAATTGACATCACCAAACCTTACGGCTCAATGGTTGTTGATATCGGCGGCGGAACAACAGACGTTGCAGTAATTTCGCTTGGCGGAGTTGTTACAAGCACATCAATTAAGTGTGCGGGCGACAAGTTTGACGAAGCTATTATTAAATATATAAGAAAGAAATATTCTGTTGCAATCGGCGAAAGAACTGCAGAAGATATAAAAATGCAAATCGGGAGTGTTTATTTCAGGGACGAGTCTGTAAGCTGTACCTTTAAAGGAAGAAGCCTTGTGTCAGGTCTTCCTGAAACTATTACGATAACCTCTGAAGAAACCTTTGAGGCATTAGAAGAACCTGTTCTTCAGATTTGCGATGCAATTCATACTGTTTTAGAAGACACCCCACCCGAGCTTATCGGTGACATTAGTACAAGAGGAATTGTTTTAACTGGCGGAGGAAGCCTTATTTACGGCCTTGACCAGCTTTTGCAAAGAGAAACAGGCATAAAAGTAGAAGTTGCACCCGACGCAGTATCGTGTGTTGCAGTAGGCACAGGTGCTTCACTTGACAATATCGAATTTTTTGACAATATGTTTAATTCCAGAGAGCGCAAAAACCAAATTCAACTTTAAAAAGAGCAAAATTTGCTCTTTTTTTTATTTTTGTGTTGACAAAGCAAGAATTTAGTGATATACTATGCTAAAGTTGAATATTCCCTTTGATGCGAGCGGAATTTTTTAAGACCGCTTTGCGTAGGGAACTCTGGAGAATCTCTTAAATGAGTGCCGAAGGTGCAAAGCTATATGCTGAATCTCTCAGGCGAAAGGACAGAGTGGGTAAATTCTTTATAATGCCCCTATGTTTTCCGGAGTTGCTGGTTTTATATCGGCAATTTTTTTTTCCAAAAATTTTTTAGGAGGAATTTAAAATGGAAAAATGGTTACTTGATGTCATGGGTGTAATTAACACCTACATGGCAGACTACGTGCTTATTATTTTGCTCGTAGCAGTTGGACTTTTCTTCTCTTTCAAGACAAGATTTGTTCAGGTTCGTTGTTTTGGCGAAGGAATGAAAAATGTTTTCGGCAACTTTTCTTTAAAGGGCGGAAAACAAAAAAGCGGTATGAGTTCATTCCAGGCGTTAGCAACTGCTGTTGCAGGTCAGGTTGGTACAGGTAATATCGTAGGTGCTTCTGGTGCTATTCTTACCGGTGGTCCTGGTGCTATCTTCTGGATGTGGATTATCGCATTTTTAGGTATGGCTACAATTTACGCAGAAGCAGTTTTGGCTCAGGAAACAAGAATGGTGGATAGCGACGGTACTGTTCACGGCGGTCCTATTTACTACATTAAGTCAGCATTTAAAGGCGCATTTGGTAAGTTCCTTGCAGGATTTTTCGCAATTGCTACTGTAATTTCGCTCGGTTTTATCGGCGGTATGGTTCAGTCAAACTCAATCGGTGCTACAATTAACACTGCATTTGCAATCCCAACATGGGTAACAGGTCTTGTTTTGGCAGTTATCGTTGCATTTATCGTTATCGGTGGTGCACAGAGAATTGCAGCAACTGCAGAAAAAATCGTTCCACTTATGGCAATTTTGTACATAGTTGGTAGTCTTGTTGTTTTAGCAGTTAATATCGCAAGAGTTCCTGAAGCATTCGGCGCAATCTTTAAATATGCATTCCAGCCTCAGGCTTTAATCGGTGGTGGTATCGGTATTGCTCTTAAAACTGCAATCAGCCAGGGTGCAAAACGTGGTCTTTTCTCAAACGAAGCTGGTATGGGTTCAACCCCTCACGCGCACGCTATGGCAAACGTTAAAAAGCCACACGATCAGGGTGTTTCTGCTATGATGGGTGTATTCCTTGATACTTTTGTAGTTCTTACAATGACAGCTTTAGTTGTTATTACATGCACTTACACAGGTAACGGAGCACTCGCTGGTGCAGACGGTGCATCTTACGCTCAGCTTATGGCAGACGCAGGAATTAACAAAACAAATGTCGCACAGATGGCATTTGGCGGAGTATTTGGCTCATCTATTGGTAATGCTTACGTTGCAATCTGCCTTATGTTCTTTGCATTTACAACAATCATCAGCTGGAATATGTTTGGTGAAATCAACTTCAACTATCTCTTCGGCAAAAAATCAAAAATTATTTACTCAATAATTTCTGTTGTGTTTGTATTTGTAGGAACAGTTGTTCAGGAAAACGAACTCGTTTGGCTCACTCAGGATACCTTCAATCAGTTTATGGTACTTCCTAACGCCATCGCACTCTTTGCTTTAGCACCACTTGTTGCAAAAGCTGCTAAAAGCAACAAATTACAATAATTATTATTTTTAAAAAGCTCGCGCTTGCAAGCGCGAGCTTTTTGTTGTATACTTTAATTATCAGGAGTTGATTTTATGATTTTACAAA
Organism: Clostridia bacterium; assembly: GCA_045589295.1. Taxonomy (GTDB): domain Bacteria; phylum Bacillota; class Clostridia; order RGIG6154; family RGIG6154; genus RGIG2094. The sequence continues at coordinate 102,164 of JAZNOU010000012.1, read as the reverse complement.
AAGGACGTCCGCAAGACATAAGAGGCGAAAAAGAAACAAAAGTTTATGATGTTTTGGATAGTTTAGAAATAGAATATGAAAGAATTGATCACGATAAGGCTGACACAATGGAGCTTTGTCTTGAAATCGACAAAGCCTTAGGTTGTGCTATATGCAAAAATTTGTTTTTGTGCAACCGCCAAAAGACCGATTTTTATCTTTTGATGATGCCTGGCGATAAGCCGTTTAAAACCAAAGATTTGTCGGCACAGATAAATTCTTCAAGACTTTCTTTTGCAGATTCTTGCGCTATGGAAAAATATCTTGGATTAATGCCAGGTTCAGCAAGCGTAACAGGACTTATTTTTGACACCGAAAACAATGTTACTCTTTTGGTGGACAAAGAACTGTTAGAGTCGGAGTTTATCGGTTGCCACCCAAATATAAATACCTCAAGCCTTAAAATTAGAACAAAAGATATTTTTGAAAAATTAGTTCCCTATACAAATCATACATATAAAGTTGTAGAACTTCCCCGCTATGAATAAATTTAAAAAGCTTTGCTTATAATTCTAAGAGGAGGTAATTTTATGAAAAATAGCGTTCCTTTATGGCTAACAGTAATTGTTGCATTTGCTTGCTTGTTTGTCGGAATGACAGCAACAAAACTTCAAGGTGGAGGAAATCCCGTTTCCCAGTCAGGCGGTATTCCTAATGTAAAAAACGAACAGAGCATACAACAAACTAAAAGCGAAATAACAGACGCAGACGCTAAAAAAATCGCCCTTGACAAAGCAGGGCTTACAGAAAATGATGTAATCTTTGAAAGAACAGAAAAAGACTACGAGAATGGTATATTAGTGTATGAAATTGAATTTCGTAAAGGCAGAACAGAATATAGCGCAGAAATTTCAGTGTCAGACGGAAAAATAATCTCGTGGGAAATCGACAACGATTAAATTTTTTAATATAAAAAGGCGATGGTTTTCCCATCGCCTTTTTTCTTAATCAATAACCACGGATTGGTCTTGAATCGTCTTCCGTTCCTTTTTTTAATTCTTTTATCACGCAGTAATAAGAATAGTCATCTGACACTTTAACTTTCACTCTGTCGCCCTGTTTTTTGCCTAAAATCGCTTTTGCTACGGGCGACTCGTAGCTGATATAACTGCCCGTTAAGTCAACTCTTATATTTGTAACTATTGTATAAGTTTCTTCAACCTCTTCGTCTTCAATATAAAGCGTAACGGTGTCGGATAAGCCTACCTCATCATCTTTTGAGTTGTCTTCTATAATAATTGCCGTCTTTATCATATTTTTAAGATGTCTTATTCTGCTTTCATTACGATTCTTTTCTTGCTTTGCAATCTTGTACTCTGCATTTTCAGAAAGGTCGCCGTATCCGCGTGCAACATTTACATCTTCTAAAATTTTCGGTCTTAAAACAACCTCTCTGTATTCAATTTCTTCCTGCATCTTATTTATATCAGCCTTAGTTAATTTGTTGTGCATATCTCTCTCCGTTTTTTATTTGATTATACCAAAATTAACACCTTTGGTCAAGAAACAAATCATTTTGTAAGGGATAAAAAAACCGAGGACCTAAGTCCTCGGTTTTTATGTTAACTCCTAAGTTAGGAATTAAAGAGCGTCATAGCCCATTGTTGTGTAACCTTTGTAGATTACAACGTCTGTGATTTCGTCATTGAAGTATTTCATGAATACTGCATAGTCGTAATCAGTTCCGCCTAAAGCGTTGAACTTTCTGATTTCAGCGAATGATGAAACAGAAACGTTGTTCTTAGCTTTTGTAAGGTCTACGAGGTAGAAGTTAGCGTCAGCAGCGATAGCGTGTGTATCCTGAGCAGCACCGATAGCAAGAACTCTGTTGTTTGTCTTAGCGTATACTACACCAAATACATACTGTTCTTTAGCACCGTTGAATACGAAGTTAGAACCATTGTTGTTAAGTGTAGCAACATCGCCAGCCCAAGCAGCGTCTTTAGCTGTGCCTAATGCGATTGCATTGATAGCGCCTTCTTCATTTACTGAATATTCGAATACTACGCCTGCAGCCATCTTAGAAGCGATGATACCAGCAACGTCAGCTGTTGTAGCTAATGTTTTTGTTTCGCCGTTCTGTAAGAATGTTACATTGTAGATAGCTTCGTAATCAGCATTCTGAGCAGCCATAATCTTTGTAGCAACAGCAAGGTTAGAACCAGAAGCTACTGTAGCGTCGTTGTTAACAACGATAAGAGCACCAGCAACGTTTTCATCGTCGATTGACAAGAAAGCAACATCGTATGACTGTTCGTGTGAAAGTGATGCGATTGTTGAAATTTCAAAGTCATCTCTTGTAGCTGTAGCTGTGATAGGAAGATTGAATACTACAGTATCTTCTGTAACAGCAGCTTCGCCGATGAATGTCTGAGTTTTGCCGTTGTACTGAGCTGTAACAGCGTCAGCAGCGTTAAATGTGATGTATGGTTTGTCAGTACCTGTTGATGTAAGAACGATTTCAGTAATTTTGCCTTCTGAGTTAGCTCTGTAAGTAACAACTCTGTTAGCGTAGCTCTGGATCTGAGCTGTTGAAGCGCTAGCAGCCTGAATTACCCAACCATGTGTGTTGAGTGCATATACTGCAGAGTAAACTGTAGCTGCAGGTGTTGTAGCTACAACACCGTTTGCACCAGCACCAGCAAATCTTACGTTGTCAGCGAGTTCGTATGTTACGATTTCGCCTTCTTTGTTAAGAAGTCTTACCTGGTATGTTGCATCACCGATTGATGTTTCAACACCAGCGCCTACGATAAAGCCGTAGTTCTTAGCTGTTGTAGAAGTTTTGTCAGCAAGAGCGATGTTACCAAATTCATCGAGGAACATTGTAACTTCGTCACCAGCGTTTACGCTGTCCATACCTGCATTTGTTTTAGCAGCGAGGTTAGCAATTTTGTATTCTGTACCGTCAACTGTGAATACCCATTCAGCTCTGTTAGCTGATGTGTTATCTAATTCTGTAACCATACCAGCAGCTGTTTTTCTTGTAGCTTTGATGTCGTATGAAGACTTATCTTTAGCCATAGCAACTGCGATTACGTCTTTTTCAGTAAGGTCAGCGATAGCTGCTTCTTTACCATCTAAAGTAAGTTTGTAAGCATAGCCTTTTTCGCCTTCGATGTGCTTAAGAAGGTCGATAACGCCGTCTTTAGCATAGATTTTCTTTGATGTAGCTGTGTCGATAACTTCGTCAACTACTGATACAACGTATGATGTAACGAAAATATAATCGTATTTGCCATCGTTGTTGTTGTCAAGTAATTCAACTTCGCCGTAAGCAGGAGCCCAGATTAAACCGAGTTCAGCTGCAGCCAAACCAGCGATATCGTACATGTTTGTTGTAGCTAATGCTGTAGCATTACCAGCAACCTGGCCATTTACGATAACTTTAGCTGCGTCAGCGATGTCATATGTTGTGTTGATAACATCTTTTTCATCATCATAAACTGAGATGAATTTGTTAGCGCTTGCGAAATCTGAAGCGTATGTGAGAGCAGTTGTTGACTGAATTGTTGAAGGATCAGCAATAGCAACTGTCTTATTCTTACCAGCGTTTACAACGTAAGAAATGATTTCGTATTCGTTGTTAGCGTTAGCTTTTACATAAACATCAGCTGTGTAACCGAGTGTATCAGCAACATCTGTAGCTGTTTTGAATGTGTCTACGCCAAGAGCAAATGTGTTAGCAGCTTTACCTGTTTTGTTGTCTGTAACATTGAAAGCTACTTCATCATTTTCAGTTTTAGCGCCAGCTAATGCTGTAATTGAGTTAGCAACAACATTACCTGTTAATTTTGAAACCTGAAGTTTTTCTTCGAGAGTAATCTTTTCTTCATTTACTGTGTAGATAGCTTTGCCATCTGTTGAGTATGAATTGAAAGCAAATGTAGGAGCTGTCAAAGCGTTGTAAGCGAGCTTAGCAACGATGCCTCTGTAAGCAGGTTCGCCTGCACCAGCAGCAACACCTTTTGAAATTTCAGCTTCTGTAGCGATTACGAGATAACCTGTTGGCCATCCGCCTCTCTTTAATACATATTCCTGGTTGTAACCAAGAGCTGCAACTACCATTTTAACAGCTTCTTCATACTTAACCTGGTCGTTTGGTCTGAATAAACCATTGCCGTCACCAGATACGATACCCATCTGTGTAGCGAGGTTTACGTCACCAGCGAACCATTCTGTTGAAGGAACGTCTGTGTACTGAGTTGCACCACCAGCTGCTTTAGCAGCATCTGATAATCCCTGCAGTCTGTTAACAACTGCAACTACTTCAGCTCTTGTGATAACTTTGTCAGCACCGAATGTGCCATCTTCGTAACCTTTGAGGATACCAAGGTCAGCAAGAACTGCTGTAGCTTCTGCATAAGTAGAACCAGCTTCGATATCAGCGAATGAAGCAGCGAAAGCTACTGTGCTGATCATCATAGCAAAAGTTAATACTAATGCAAGAACTCTTGTAAGATTTTTCATAGTAAAAAATCCCCTTTCATAATAATTTTTTGCTACACGGATATGTAGCTTACTTTACGCTTGAAATTATACAACAAATGCCAATTAAATGTCAATACAAAAACGCACTTTGTAACATAATTGTAAAATAACTGCAAATTTACCGAAATTTATGTAATATTACGGCGGTTTTGTAACAGTTTTTTGGTGTTTCTTCTATATATATTATGTATAAAATCCTTCTGCGCCCCTTTTTGACGGCAAATATTAGAAAAAGTTCCGCGTCAGAGTGCGTGTACCTGACTTTTTATACCTATAAATTTGATTGTGCCAAACGAAGTGAGGCACAAAACGAATGTATATTCGCCATTGAGAAAAAAATAAACGGCGAGGTTTCTCGCCGTTTTGTTTTTTGTGTATTAAAGTTCTGCGAAGTATTTGATTGTTCTAACCATCTGGCTTGTGTATGAGTTTTCGTTGTCATACCATGAAACAACCTGTACCTGATAGAGGTCATCGCCGATTGATGTTACCATTGTCTGTGTAGCATCAAATAATGAACCGTATGTGATACCAATGATATCTGAAGATACGATTTCATCTGTGTTGTAACCAAAGCTATCTGAAGCAGCAGCTTTCATTGCAGCGTTGATACCTTCTTTTGTTACATCTTTGCCTTTAACAACAGCTGTTAAAATTGTTGTTGAACCTGTTGGTACAGGAACACGCTGAGCAGCACCGATAAGTTTGCCGTTGAGTTCTGGAATAACTAAACCGATAGCTTTAGCAGCACCTGTTGAGTTAGGAACGATGTTAGCAGCACCAGCACGAGCTCTTCTTAAGTCACCTTTTCTGTGTGGACCGTCTAAGATCATCTGATCGCCTGTGTAAGCATGGATTGTAGCCATGATACCGCTCTGGATTGGAGCGTAGTCGTTAAGAGCTTTAGCCATTGGAGCTAAGCAGTTTGTTGTGCATGATGCAGCTGAAATGATTGTATCTTCTTTTGTAAGAGTGTTTTCATTTACGCTGAATACGATTGTTTTGAGGTCGTTACCAGCTGGAGCTGAGATAACAACTTTTTTAGCACCTGCATTGATATGAGCCTGGCTCTTATCTTTTGAGCAGTAGAAACCTGTGCATTCTAATACTACGTCAACGTCTAAAGCACCCCATGGGCATTCGTTAGCGTCTTTAATAGCATAAATTTTAATTTCTTTTCCATCAACTTTGATGAAGTCTTCGCCTGCTTCTACGGTGTGACCGTCATATCTGCCCTGTGAAGAATCATACTTCAAAAGGTGAGCAAGCATTTTTGGATCTGTTAAGTCGTTGATAGCAACAACTTCATAACCTTCTGCACCAAACATCTGTCTGAATGCAAGACGACCGATACGGCCGAAACCATTAATAGCAACTTTTACTGACATATTAATTTCCTCCTTAATGTTTATCAAAAGTATTATAATACTTTAATTTATAAATTTCAAGTTTTTGGTTTAAATAAACTGTTTTTACTCTTGTTCAGCAGGTGCTAAAGCATCTTTTCTTGAAAGATTCATTCTGCCCTGACGATCAATTTCAACAAGTTTAACCATAATTTCATCGCCTTCTGTTACAACGTCTGTAACTTTTTCAACGCGTTTTGTGTCAAGCTTTGAAATATGAACAAGACCTTCTCTGCCTGGCAAGAATTCAACAAAAGCACCAAAGTCCATAATCTTTGTAACTTTACCTTTGTAGATTGTACCTACTTCAGGTTCAGCTACGATGCCTTTGATAATTTCGAGTGCTTTGTTGCCTGCTTCATCATCAGGTGTTGAAATAAACACACTTCCGTCTTCTTCAATATCAATTTTAACGCCTGTATCTGCGATGATTTTCTGAATAACTTTTCCGCCCGGTCCAATAACTTCACGGATTTTTTCAACATCAATCTTAAACTGAATGATTTTAGGAGCATATTTTGAAACGCTAGGTCTTGTTTCAGGAATAGCTTTGAGCATTACTTCGTCTAAGATATAATGTCTTGCCTGCTTTGTTTTTTCAAAAGCTTCTTTAATGATTTCAGGTGTTAAACCGTCAATCTTAATATCTACCTGGATAGCTGTGATACCATTTTTAGTACCGCCAACTTTAAAGTCCATATCACCGAAGAAGTCTTCTAATCCCTGAATGTCAAGCATTGTAACAAATCTGTCTTCTTCTGTAACAAGACCAACTGAAATACCAGCAACAGGTTCTTTAATCGGAACACCTGCATCCATAAGTGCAAGAGTTGAACCACAGATACTTCCCTGTGAAGTTGAGCCGTTTGATGACAAAACTTCTGAAACAAGTCTTATAGCATAAGGGAATTCTTCAACTGAAGGAATAACAGGAACGAGTGCACGTTCAGCGAGCGCTCCGTGACCGATTTCACGTCTTCCAGGACCTCTTGAAGGCCTTGTTTCACCAACTGAGTATGATGGGAAGTTGTAGTGATGCATATATCTCTTTGTTTCTTCTTCATCAATACCGTCTAAAATCTGATTTTCGCTGATTGAGCCAAGTGTTGCAACAGTCAACACCTGTGTCTGACCTCTTGTGAACATACCTGAGCCGTGTGCTCTTGGCAGTATGCCAACTTCAGCAGCGAGCGGTCTTATCTGATTTAAGTTTCTTCCATCAACACGTTTGCCTTCGTCTAAAATCCAACGGCGAACAACATATTTCTGGAGCTTGTAGATAGCATCGTCAATTTCTGACTCTCTTTCAGGAAACTGTTCATCAAGCTTTGCGTGAGCTTCTTCAATAACAACAGCGAGCTGTTCGTCACGAACATTTTTATCGTCTGTGTCGAGTGCCCATTTAATTCTATCAATAACTGCTTCTTTTGTTGCTTCATACACATCTTCTGCAACAACAACAGGTGTATACTGAATTTTTTCTTTTTTGCCGATTTCATCAGCAATTGACTGAATGAACTTGCAAAGTTCTTTACAAGCTTCATGACCCGCAAAGATTGCTTTAAGCATCTGATCTTCAGGAACTTCTTTAGCACCTGCTTCAATCATAACAACCTTGTCCATTGTAGCTGAAAGTGTAAGCTCTACTGTGCTTTTTTCTCTCTGCTCAACTGTAGGATTAATAACAGGTTCGCCGTCAATTAAGCCAACAAACACACTTGCAACAGGTCCGTTAAACGGAATATCTGAAATTGCAACTGCTGTTGCAGCACCAACCATAGCAGCGATTTCAGGAGAATTATCCTGTTCAACGCTCATTACAGTTGTAACGATTGAAACGTCGTTTCTTAAATCTTTAGGGAAAAGCGGTCTCATAGGACGGTCAATACAACGTGAAGCAAGTATTGCCGCCTCAGTCGGTTTTCCTTCTCTTTTAATAAAGCTACCAGGGATTTTACCTACTGAATAAAGCTTTTCTTCGTAGTCTACGCTTAAAGGGAAAAAGTCCACGCCTTCTCTCGGTTTTGCAGATGCAGTGGCTGCTGCCATAACAACTGTATCACCGTATCTTACGAGGCATGAGCCGTTAGCGAGCTGAGCCATCTTGCCGGTTTCAACAACTAATGGTCTGCCTGCTAATGTGGTTTCAAAAACCTTGAACATAAAATACCAACCTTTCTGCACGGACACTTGTCCATGCGCTTTGCACTCACAGGTGCATTTATAATAATTTTTAAATTGTAAACAAGGATAAAAAACTAACTCTTTTCTCCGTTAAACCTCCAAAATTTTTCGGGGCTTTTAACGCAAAAAAGAGGGAGCAAAAATTCTCCCTCCGTTTTTTACTACTTTCTAAGACCGAGCTTAGCAATGATAGCTCTGTATCTTTCGATGTCCTTTTTCTGCAAGTATAAGAGAAGACCTCTTCTTTTACCTACCATTTTCAAAAGACCTCTTCTTGAGTGGAAGTCTTTTTTGTTCACTTTAAGGTGTTCGTTTAAGTGATTGATTCTGTTTGTTAAAATTGCAATCTGAACTTCAGGTGAACCTGTGTCTGTGTCGTGGATTTTGTTATCCGCGATAATCTGCTGTTTTACTTCTTTTTCCATTTTGAAATACCTCCAAAAAATAATATAAAATCGCCATTTCACAACGATTCGGGTCGGAGATTCCCGAACCATAGCAAAAGGTTTACAAGGTATAATAACATATTATTATCAAAATGTAAAGAGTTTTTTTAAATTTTTAATTTGATTTTATTTTATTAGAAAGATTTTCAAGTGCCGCGGTTATCTCCGAAAGCTTTTCGCTCTGCAGACTTAAAAGTTCCATAAGCTGTGCTTTGTCATCTTTTGATTCTTTTCGCACGCTATAAAAAAGATAGCAGAAAAGTGCACACCATATCCCCTGATTCATTATCATATCAGTAATCTGACCAACATCCATTATGTCCCCTCCTTGTTTGCAATTTTGTATAAAATCCAATACAGACTTGAATTTTTTTCTTTTTCTTTCAAAAGCTGAGCCTTTGCAGTTGTTTTATCATTAATTTCAATAATTTCTGAAAGTCTTTCAATGATATCAACTTCTTCTTTCTTGTCCAAATGCTCTAAAATCCCCTCAAAAATTGCTTGTGCAAAATCATCTGTTTTTTCTTTTAAAAGTTTAGCATCTTTCTCATTTGAAATAAAAGCCGTTTCAACCAAAATTGCAGGCATTGAAGTATCCCTTAAAACGCCCAAATCAGTTCTTACTTTAACACCTCTGTCATAAGTACCTAACTCTGATACAATACTCGCATTTACCGCTTTTGCTATTCTCTCAGCTTGTCCACCAAACCCGTAGATAAGCGTTTCGGTTCCGTTTGCACCTTTGTTTGTGCTTGAATTACAGTGAATTGATATAAAATAGTCGCATCTTGTAGTATTGGCAATTCTCACCCTTTGATTTATGCTGTCTTTTGCATTAACCCCAACATTGTCAGTAAGTTTTGCTCTTGTCATTGTAACGCCGATACCTTCTTTGGTTAAAAGGGTTTTAAGTTTGTCTGCAATTTCAAATGTAACATTCTGTTCTTTTAAGCCGTTGCCAATTGCTCCTGTGTCAAACCCATCATAATTATGCCCTGCATCTACACAGATTCTCATAAAATCACTCCTAATCTCTCACATATTTATCAAAAATCGGGTTTATGTCTTTCTTATAGTTGCACTCAATCATTACTCCTTCAGTATTAGTTAAAAGAGTCATATTAGGGCAAACACTCTTTACCCCCTCTATAGCTCCGTCTGCATTCGGTATATATGTTACAGGCTGGATATGTGGTTCATAAGGTGTTGCTTTTTCACCGATTTCAAGCTGAATATTAAATTTTGACACCATTGTCTTAGTATCTGTAAGTCCGTTTTGCGCAATCCCGTCATACAGCTTTAATTTCCAACCATCTTCTGCTGTAAATGTGTGAGTTTGTAACTGTTGATTTGCTACTAAAGGTGTAGTCTTTTTAACTTTATCATCCTTATCAGTTACACATCCGTACAAATAACTTTCTGTAAAACTGCTTTCTTTTGGTGTTGCTTTTACTGTGTATGTAACACCTGCAACCAATTCCATTTCCCAACCATTTCTTTTTGCCATTCCACCGCTTGTCGCAGATGTATATTGCACTGGTGCTATTTTATTTAAGTCTGCATCCCACAGATTTTTCCCAAGAGCATCTAACTTAACTGTGCTTACATCTACATAAGGTGTATAAGCGGTTGCTACTGTGCCATATTCCAATTGAATACCAGTTAGTTTTACTGTTGCTCCTTCAGCAGTGCCTTGATTAAGATATAAGCGCAAGCCTACTATATCATCTTCTGTTTTAATTGCTTTGTTTGATAAATATCCAGGCTTTACATCATAACTACTTAAATAAGTGCCATTAGCATAAAGTGTTTGAATACCAACCAAAGCAATATTATCACTCTCAAAACCAGTTATAGAAAACACAACTTTTGAGCCTTTTGGAATAAATATATTAGCCATTGCAGTAAATCTATTACCGCCACTACCCATAGTAAAGGTATAACTTCCATCATCATTTTTAGTAAATTGTTTGCCACATAAAACATCAGCATTAACTATATTTTTGCTTGATACTTTAACATCAATATTATGTGGGATAGGTGATATATCAGAAATGGCAACAACTTCACCATTTGCAGTGCCTTTTTGCAGTTCCTTCAGTTCGTTTATAACGGCATTTCTCCCTGCATCATAAATCTTTTGTCGGTTTTCAGCAATAGTCACAAGGTTTTGCTCTATACTGTTACTCATTCACCATCACCGCCAATCAGTTTATTGTCAATTTCGATAATGGCTTCAAGTGCAGTGTTAATGTCACCCATTTGCGTTTTAAGTTCTTGTAAATCCACACCGTTTATTAAACCTTCTACATCAAGCCCATTATGGATTTTGGTACGTCCGTCAGATTCTCTTACAGTTATTGCGTTCTTGCGGTTTTTATCATCCGTACCACAGCCTGCTATAAACACAGATTCATTATCAGACTTGTTATATGCACCAACAACTACTTGGTTAGCCTTATCAACATTAAGTCCTCTTCCAATACCAATAGCGTTATCTGCATTTATTAATATATCCCTACCTAAAGCAATACAGGCGTTAAAAGCTCCTTTTATTTTGTTAAAAGCACCGGCTATGAAAGAAGCCCATCCGTGATTTTCATTTGAATAGCCAAACGTAGCACCTTGGTCTTTTGTAGTTATATTGCCCGAGCCTGCAGTAAAAGCAGAAAAACCGCTATTTTCATTTGCGTGCCCAAAGGTTGCTGCCTGTCCTGCAGTTGTTTTGTTACTTGTGCCTGCAGTAAACGAAGCATACCCGCTTCCTTCATTACCGTCGTGATTAAACACGACAGACATATAACCTGCACCTTTTCTGCCAATATCGATACCTGTATGTTTGGATAACATTTCTAGGTTCACAACCTCAGACTCTTTATATGCCATTGCTCCTTTAATATTTGTACTGCCATCAATCGTAGTTTCACCGTTAACCTCTAACCCCTTAGACATAACAGCTTTATTGCAAACATTTAGCTCTCCGTTAATACTTACATTATTATCCACAGTAAGAGTACCATAAGCTACAATATTGCCGTTTTTGTCCATAACCAAAGCATTTTGTCTGTGGTTTTTATCATATCCGATACCAACTATAAGCAAAGCATCTTTTACATCAATGTTGTATTTTCCTAATACAGCACTTCCCGAAGCAGTTAATTCCGCAAGCAGGTTTAGACCTGCAACAAGTTTGTTACTGCCTTTGACAATGTTGTTACTGCCAAATATTGTATCAGTACTGCCTTCTGAAACATCATTTGATGAACCTGCAACAAAATGTGCCTTTCCTGAGAGCTTATTGCCGTATCCGTGAGCAACACCTTGGTCGCCAGTTTCATCAATGAAATTAGCCATACCTGTTGCAAAGCCCTCATTTGCCAAAACTGTATTATCCACACCAAAAGAGGTTGCATTTTTTGTCTCAAATCTTATGTTGTATGTATTTCCAACCTCAAAAGGAACTGCATCATCAACCGCTTCAAACACAACGTTATCTTCGTTTATTGTTGTTGACCTTATAAGATAGTCAGTATCATCTACCGTAACCTTGTACTCGGTGTATGAAACAAAAACTGACGTGTCAGCAACATCAAAGGTGTATTTGTTTGTACTTTCATCAATCGCAGTACAGGTGAAACTACCAATCTCTTTTATTATGCCGACTGTGTTTTTATCTCTGTTAAACGAAATGTTATTATCACTAATATCAATACAGTCCAAACTATCAGACAGTTTTTTAATTTCTTCTCTAGCCTCTAAATCCTTATGCTCACCGCCTAAAGCGTCCCATTCAGTACCATTCCAAGCATAGTTTATACCCGTGTCTAAGACGTTGTATACTGAGCCGTTTGACGGAGAAATGCCATACGCTTCACAAGTTCCATATTGTTCGTTATAGCTGGATTCATCTACAAGTATATTTGGCATTTTGGTAAGTGTGCATACAACATCTCCTGTGCAACCACCAAATAGTGAATCACTATGTCTGAATATATGAGCCAGATTTATAACCGTGTCATTTTCGACTTTGAAAACATATCCTTCCTGCACATTAAATTCATCCATTTGGTAAATATCAATTGCAATTCCTGACTTATACATACCATCTCTCAGCTCGCTTGATATAGCATAATACCCCTTTTTAAGCGTTACCTCTTTTATTGGAATAATAATTGTATCAAAATCTTCTTCTGCTATCTCATCGATAGTCACACACCCATCATCTTCATTAAACGACCCGCATACTTGTCCTTTGCAAGTAGGCTCGCCATTGGGGACAAGCGTTATGCTGATACACTCAATATCCTCAAAAGTATCAACTGAGCCTTGATATGAGTATATATTAGAAATATCTGATTTATCCGCTTTTTTATAAAGCTTGTTATCTGTTTCAGATTTTGAATATGCACCAACCTGCTGCGCCGTAACATTGTGGGGGTTTGCTTTGTCTTTTGTGTGTTCATCAAAACTATCTGACAAATTATCAATCGTTTCTGATATTTGCTCTATTTCTGCTCCCATAGTTTCATCTAAGTTATCAAGTTTTTGCTTGTACTGGTCCGAAAAATCATTTGTCGAAAGTCCCATGCCCGCTTGTTTGTCAACCTTGCTTAAAAGCTTATCTTCAAATGCAGAAACTCTTAAAATCACACTGTCGTTAAGAGGCATAACAGTTTGTGCCGCTGTAGTATCAGTCGCACCTTTTTTAACCTCAAAAATAATTTCCCTATCAGTTAAAACACTTGAATTATGAAGTATCTGCAATCTTACAGTAAGCTCACCCTGTACGGCGTACATACTGTTTGATAAAGTATATCTTGCGATTCCGTTTTCAACTGTTCCCAAATCCTCAATAGCCTTGCCGTCAGCGCGGATTGCAACTACCTTAAACTCCGCCCCCGAAACATTTTCACCTAAATCAAGCTCTATCTCGTATGCCCTTACGTCGCCAGACACAAGCGGAAACGAAGCATAGGTTGTATATTTTTGTTTTGGAATAATTTTTCTCTTCATCTAAACTCCTCCTTACCATAAATGATATGAAAACCGTACTTCATACCCCTTATTTACATTACCCTCTATCACAGGTATAATGAGCTTTCCGTTTTCCAATCTAATATTAGACCCAAGACGGCAGGAGCCAATGTTTCTGTCATAATAAATATAACTATCGCCTGCAAGCACGGAACACATAGAAGGATTTACCGCAACTGAGTTTTCAAAATCACAATAAAAAAGTCCCCCGTAATTAATGTTATACCCAGAACCATTATGAAAAGCGCCTGACTCTGCCCTGATACAAAGATGCTTAAAATTGCCCATACCAACCGAAATTTCTATATTTTTTTCTCCCTCATATTTTTGGGTAATATTTACCTGCATGCTCTCGGAAGACGCATAAAACCCGGGAACTTTACCTTTCGCATAGGTGCGTTTATCGACAACTGTCCCGTCAACATTTATAACAGCCAGAAGAATAAATTCACCCGTCTGCTTTTCACTTTGCAAAACTTCGACATAACACGCCATTTTATTGCTGTCGGACACCAAATAAATGTAGCTTGTTACCCCTTGCGGTACAACAATTTCTTCTCCGCCCGATAAAATCTCCATAGTAGTGCCGTTGTTAAAAAAGCAAAGTCCCTGATTTATAAGGTACTTTCCGCTTCCTACCGCCGTTACCTTTAAATTCAAATCATTTCCAGGTACAACACCGCCTGTTAAAATCGCCTTATTGTTATCATTAATGTCTGCAACATTAAAATCTACTCCGCTGTAAACTGCAGAAATCCCCCCTGACACAAGCCTCTTTGTAATTTCGTTCAAATGGTCAACGCCAACCGTCTGATTATCAAAAAAAGTATATTTATAATTACTCATCTTCCCTCTCCTTTAACTTATAGAATGTAGGTCTTACAAAACTTTCCTCAGCGTCGCTGTGATGCACCATTCTTTTAACCTGCTTTGTAAAAACCTTTAGAGCATCGCCTCTGCCAAGCTGAATTTTTATTATATCGCCCACTTTAAACTCGTTTTTAACCTCACCCTCGGTAAGTGCTACCACATTTTCGCTTATTTCTCTTAAAAGTGTCAATTCGTAAGCCTCTGAAATATCATCGCAGGATAAAGCGCACTCCCAAAGTTTAGCTCCATTTGCGTTTTTAGGTGTAACCTTGTACCAAAAAGGTAAGCAATCTGCACTTTTTTGCCACTTACCGCTTTCATCCTTGCAAATAATGTAATCACCCTTGTCAAAACTTATGCCAAACATCTGACCGGCCTCTTCCACCTTGTAAGCTTTTGCAAAATTGGGTTTTTCATTGTCCCACAAAAAAGGAGTGTTTGTCTCAGCATTCCACAAGCCCTGATAATATACTTTTTGCTGATAAACGCCTGACGCAGCATAGTCTGACAAATATCTTACATAATCGCAATCAGAAAGGGTTTTGTCAGGTTCTGAAAGCACAATGTTTTTTACTTCAGGCTCTATTATGCCAAATATCCACTTTTTGTTTTTTATGTCAAACTTAACAAAATGTCCAAGATTAACACCGCTTAGCAAATCTGTTACAATCTCGCAAAGAGGCTTTGCTTCAATCCTGGTAAAATGCGATTTATCGTATCCTTGTGGTGCACTTAAAACCTCCATAAAATCACCGCAATACTTTAAAACCAACTCGCACACAAGCTCGGGAGCAGATTTTAAAATACCGCTATCTTTAGTTGAAAAAGGTAGACAAACCCTTTTTTCAAGCAAAAAGTTTAAAGACTTCCCGCTAATTATAATCTGGTCGTTTTCAATTCTCACAGAGGTTACAATTCCCTGATTTTCGCCTTGAACGCAAACCAAAAAATCCTTGTTTGCACACGTAGAATAAATGTCAGAATCAAGGGTAAATACCCCCTCGAAGCCGCCAATTGAATTAAATCTTACATCCCACTTAAATGAAACGCACTTAAACTCGGAAGCAATCAGGTTAAAGTCAAAATCATAAATTTTAATTTCTTTCAACAATCTCCGCCTCCGCATATAAATTATTAAACAAAATTGATGCTGTAACTGTTTCTCCGTCGTTTAAGTTTGTAAGTAAAATATGATTTATTCCCCTTGCAATCACAAAATCAGACAAAACACAATTCTCATTTAAAATTCCGTAGCAGTTTGCTCTCTTATTACTCGAGATTTTTCTGTTTTTTATATCAATTGTAATCGTTTCACCTAAAGAAAGATTGGTATCCAGCTTAAGTTCTTTTTTTGTAAGCGCATTGTAAATCACAATGCCGCCTGAGTAAATACCCTGATTTGTACATCCAATGGTTATAACAGGTTCAGAGTCTGCCTGTCCCGAATTGTAGATATCCACCTCAGTAACTCTTTTGGTAAAAACTTTAGGTAAACTAAACTTACCTGTTACCATATCTAATCTTTTGTATATCTCATACGGAATGTCATTGCCGTCAGAAAAGTAAGGAAAATCGCAAACTAATTTAAGCTCAAAAGAAACAAACTCGCCATTTCTATTGCCCGTCTTAAAAGAAACAGGATTGTAATTAATGTTCTTTTTATCTTTTCCTGTTATGGTAAGCATTCCGCTTTGACAGAAAAAAGTGTGATATTTTTCTGTCGGCAACCCTCCGTTTAAACATATATCACCCTTAATTACAATATTTCTTGCAAGCACGTGCGAAGAAACAGTAACCTGTCCTGGAATATTTACATACCTTTTGGTGTTGTATTGCCTTTCAGGCGTACCAAGCCCCGAGATTTCAATAACAGAGGCGTCGCAATCGTCACCCATTTCAAGTTTTTTGCCGTCGCTTTCAAAAATCAATCGCATAATATTCCCCTCCTTTTCTCTGTAAAATCAGCAGTTTCAAAACCATCACAGGAGGTAACAGCCCCCTCTGATGCCTTACCCGAAGAAATAAACATACCAAAATAATCTAAAAAACCATCCTCAGGCCGAACATCTTTGCACACAACTGCAAAGCTTTGCTTAATAGCATAAAACTTTCCGTCTTGTTCATTGTCAAAATCGACCAAAACAATTTTTACTGTCGCCTCGTCACCGCTCAAATTAAGGTCTGCAATACGTGATAAAACGTCATGAACCTTAAAATTTTTCATTCTGTCAAAAGCGTATGAAATTTTTGTGTCACCGCCAGTAACTGTTACACTTTTAAAGTCGTTGTTTATGTATTTTCTTGCATAAACCTCAGGCACAGAAAGAATATCCAGCTTTGAAAAACCTTGCATTTTATAAAACTTACCATCAATTTCCATAAATGCCGCTAGATTTTCAGATAGCATAATTAAATCCAAAGATATCACCCCTTTGTGTACAAAAGTTCAAGCTTTAGCCTGAAATTTGCCTTGTTTACTGCAGTATTCACACGCCCGAAATTTTGTATTACCTTTATAGACTGCGCCTTTAACCCCTGTTTAAGTTCAGGAAGCTGCCTTTTTAAATTTTTTCTTTCTATGAAATCAATAAGCTCGTCAACCACCATATGGTTGCCTGCATTTAAATCGGCAGCATAAGGGCTTGTGATTTCAACAAAAAAGGAATACCTGTAAAGTCCGCCGCCGCCGGAATACGGCTTTTTGACGGGATTAAAATTATCCTGATACACACTCATTCCGTTAATCTTTCCCGATAAATAATCTATATTGAAATGCCCGAAACCGAGCAAAAATTCCTGAATTTTATCTATCAAATCAATCCCTCTTTCTTTTTAAATTCTGTGTTTTCTCCCACCTTAAAACACAACTTGCCTTTTCGATACTCCAACCCACAAAAAATTATTTAATTTCAATTAAAAAGTGCTTATTTACACCCCTGGTGTTGTCTTTAACACTCATAACGGTGTAAGCATTTTCTGCATCAAAAGCATCTTTTATGCCGAAAACAACCCTGTCACCTGGTGCAACACTAATCTTTTGAGTTGTCGGGATTCTTATTTTAAAGCTGTTGTTTTCTTCAAACCCCGAATTATTTTCTTTAATCCCGTCAGAACCAAAAATACTCACACCATCAAAAACAAAACTGTCATACGCCCTCCCGTTAAACGAAAACACCGTAATACATTTATCGCAGCATATCATTTAAAAAATCCACCCCTTACTCATAATCTGTGCATGAAAGGGATTGCCCCCTTCCGCTAAATACCTTTGTAAAGAAGTTCCGCGGGCAAAAACACAGCCGCCGCCATATAAATATCAGAAAATTCGCTTTCTGCCTTATCGGTATAAGTCACAGAATATCCGTCATTTACCTCGTGTTTAATGCCGCTTCGCTCACTACTTTTAAAAAGCGCCTCACACACACTGCAAACCGCACATTTAATGCTTTCGGTCATATAAGTAATTCTGCCGAAAGTGATTTTATCAACGTACGAAAGTGCGTAGCGCTCTAATTTTTCAAACACCTTTTTGGAAGTAATCTCACTGCCTAAAAAGACGTTCTGATAATAATCAAATCCTACTTTATCCATACAAGCTCCTCCTTTAAAGGATTAGCCCAAAACTCTTGTTGCAAGCTCAGGATACATAGTTTTGTAGCCGTAAAGCACGTCCATAGAAAGCATTTCCTTTTTGTGCTTCATATCGTATCCCTTAACAACACGAAGTGTAATGCCGTTGTAGCTTGTAACATAGCTTTCAACGCCTGACGGAGCAGAAAGCGGACGTGTTACAAAAGCAAACGCCATAGGATTAAACGCAAGATTTGCTGTGTGGTCTCCAACTAACGTAATTTCTGTTTTGTCTTTCACTGCGCCAAGAGCAGGGTAAACACAAACTTCAGCGATTGTGTTGTTTGCCGCTTCATCTGAATCTTTAGTAACTGTGTAAGTTTTGCCGTCAATTTTAAGCACGTCGCCTTTTACAAACTTGCCTGTAAGAGTTGTTCCTGTAACAGAAAGTGTCGTAGCCCCCTCTTCTGTCGCACCATTTATCTTAAGGGCAGTGCCTGACAATTCACTCTTGTGCTTTTTAACGGCCTGAGACATATAGTTTTCAAGTCCGAAAATCTTACCGATTGAACCATCGCGAAGTGCTTTTACTCTGCCTGACTTGTCAGCGTGAACAATAGCGTCAACAGTTGTAAACTTGGTGTCTGCTTCAGTGTCCCATACCGCAACTCTCGGAGTAATCGGAACATTTTTGTCATTTAAAGCCTTTCTTACAGCCGCAATGTCTTCCAGGGAAGACGGAGTTTTGCCTGCTTCACCTGTAATATAAGGAATATCTTTATAAAGTTCTAAACCATCAGAGTTGATTTTCTGTGCAAGAGCCGCAGCCGCAGGCTCAATGAAAATTCTGTTGATATCGTCAATAGAAGTTGCCGCAGCAATTGCAGAAAATTCTGTATCAACTGTTGCAAGCTTGTCGAGTGCCACTTCAACAGAAGATTCGTTAATATCCTGCACAGAAGTGCCTTTTGCTTCATCAAATTCTTCTGCAGATAACACAACAGGCTTTCTTACCTGAATTCTGTCACCTTTACCTGAAACAAACTCGTTAGAAAAATCTTTGTGAACAAGGTTCGGGAACGCGAGATTTTCAATAAGTCTCGGAAGAGCCGCCCTTGCAATTTCTTTAATAGTAATAAGCTGATTTGCCATAATTAAAATTCATCCTTTCTTAAAACGCTCTGGTAATATTCATCATCACTCATTGAGTTAAAATCAGTCATCCCGCTTTTGTGAGAATGCCCTGTTATACCAAAATCGTTAAATAAAAATCCGTTTTCTTTTTTTATTTTTGTAATCTGTTCATTAAAGCCCTTTAAAACTCCGTCTTCAAAACTCATTTTTTCAGGCTCTAAAAACCCTTTGAGCGCTTTAACGCTTTTAACTCCACTTTTTTCAAGCGCGCTAGAGAGCGCATTTTCAAACATAATTTCGTTGATTTTTTTATTGCTTTGTTCTTCAAGCTCGCTTTTTAGAGCATATTCACCGCTGAAATTGTTAATAAGGCTAACATTTTTGCCCTCAAGCTCTTTTTTAACAGAGTCAAAAAGCTCAGCACTTAAAAATTCTTTTAAAAAATCCATTTTTTCTCCTTATGCGTGATACTTTCTGATGTAACTTTCCTTTTCCATAAGACCTGCCTCTACATCTTTAAAATCCTGCTCTCTTTCAGACTTTTTGTCTTCAATAATGCTGTCATCAAACATAACTGTAACATTTGCATCAATTTTGAAAATATCAAGCACCGCCTTTGCAAGTGCAATAAGCGCATTTTCGATGATAATTTCGTGTTTTTTCACACATCTGAAAAGAGATGAGTTTTCACTCATAACCTCAGTTGCAGTTTTAACCTCATTGTTTGAAAAAGAGTAAAACTTTTCACCAAGTCCGCAAATGGAGGCCAAAATCGAAAGCTGGGTAAAAATACCCTTTGTGTTTTCGTCAACGCGGAGCGCAGGATTATATTCTTCATACATTTTCCCGTCAATAATAGAATCTCCCATTGACATAAAAAGGCGCTTTCTTGAAAACTGCGGAGGAATTCTTCTTCCGCCCTCTTCTTTTGCAATCACCGTTTCGTTCATCATAATCATTTTCCCGCCTAAGAAAAAGTCTGTGCAAAGATTGTCATACGCAAGGTCAAGTCCCTTTAAAACGTCAATCGCGTTAGCAAAAACCGAGATGCCGAGAGGTGTTACATCGTTAATATTGTTTACAATATTAGGCTTTATAATGGAGAACCACGGCATACAAGAGTTTGTGTTGTAGCTTTTAATTACCCCCGTGTCTAATTCAGCCACACCAAACAAATCGTCTAAATACTCGTTTGTAATAACGTAGTTTCCGTTACTGTCTTTTAAATGGCACTCTAAGTAAGTGTACCTTTTGCCTCTATGATAAAAATCACTTGCAAAGGCTACTTCCTCAATATTGCCATCTTTGTACGAAATTGGAATAATTGACTCTGCGCCTATGAAATCAAACGAAATCTCACTGCCCTTTAACCTTAAAACTGCCGCCCCTGTACCAAGCGCAAACGCCTTTTCAACCAAATTGTTCATTCCCTGGCGGAATGAGCTTGCAGAAAATATGCTTTTTAAAAGCTTGTCCGCCTTTTCATTATCAGATGCAACAACAGTCTTTTCGTTAAACAACAGATTTGCCCAGTCTTCGCACACTTTTTTTGCCATTTTAAGCGAGTACCTGTCAAGTTCCACCGTTTCTTTGCCGTTAAAATCGGTATAGTGATGAAACTCTTTTGAATACCCCTTGTACCAGTCACGCCAGAGCTTTACGTTCTGATAAAAATCGCAAGGAATGTTTATTCCAAGCTTCTTGCCTAAATAATCGCAAACTGAGTAAATATTCAAAAATCAAAATCCTGCCTTTCTTAAATATTCAATGCTGTAGCGAAGCGCCGCCATTAAATCGTCATTTATTGGGTTTGGCACATCGCTGCACTCACCCGTAGCCTTGTCCTTCATCCAGCACCAGCCGTTTATTTCGTTAACAGTGTTAACGCAGGACGAATGAATAACAATTTTATGGGAAAGAAGAAAATCAATCTGAGCTTTTACAGATGCGCGCTCCTTTGAAACAGGTACTGCTCTGTATCCAGCCTTTTTCCACATTTTAATCCTGTCAGGCTCAGCACTGTCGCACCACATAATGAGGTCTTTATTGAATATGCCTTCGGCATCTTTTATAACCTCTGAAGTGTCCATACCCTTTACATAATGCTCTTTGTAAATGTAAATAGTGTTTTCAGTAAATCCCACTTCCAAAATAGCATTTGCATGGTTAAACCCAAAATCCTGACCTAAAAACTTAATGTCAGTTTCAGGTAATTCATCTAAAACCTCAAAATTTTTAATAATCTGCTCCTTGGGAGTAATACATTCACCTAAATACTGATGCCGGTACCTTTCTTCATCAGTATTTTTAAGTCTTTCGGCTTCCTCAAAAAACTGTTTTCCAAGCCATTTAAATGGAACGCTTAAGTATGTGGAGTGATGAAAAAGCGTGTCTTTGTTTCCCTTAACCGAATTAATCCAATGTGATTTATTTTTTGGCGGATTAAAAGTGTAAAAAACTTCAAACTTTTCACCGCCTCGTAAAAGAGATTGGTTAACAGATAAAATATCGTCGTAGCTTTTAAATTCATCACATTCTTCAAACCAAACATATCTTATGTATCCGTTTTTAACCTTTGTGGATTTGATTTTCTTAACATCGTCTGCCCCTTTGAAAATAATTTTCTGACCCGTCGGTAAAAAAATCATTTCAGCAGGAGCAAAAGTCGTCTTAAAGAGATGCGAAACGCCCAACAGGTCGGCCGCCCAGCTGAGCTGTTCTATTACGCTGTCACGGAGCGAAGACGCAACGCATCTTAAAACCACCGCATTAGCGTTTTTGTTTTTCATAATACCTAAAATAATTTCAACAGAAACAAAAGATGATTTGGCAGAACCCCTTCCGCCTTTTAAAAAGTAATGGGTATACTTTTCTTTTTTGATTGCTTCGTGAACACTAAAAAAGCTTGGTGCTACAGCATCTTTTAAATTCACTTAAATATCATCCACTATCTTAACAGTACCCAAAACCTTTTCGTCGCTCTCAAAAATCCCCTTTGCCTTACCCAAAAGCTCCAAAGCTTTTATTCTGTAATTAGGTGCAACTGCGTCATCTTTTGCAATTAAGCTTAAGTTAAAAAGTATCTCGGTCTTATTCAAAACTTTATTTTGCATATCGCCTCTCCTTTCGACTGGGCGCATTATACCACTACTATAATGTGACATTCAAGGACATGTTTCAAAGTAGACTGCACTTATTTTGTAAAACCTTGTCGCAAAGCGAAAAAAAAAGCAAACGCCAAAGCGTTTGCACCATATTATAAAAACTTTTAATAATTGTGACAAGAACCAAAATCCAAATGATATTTTGAAAAAACCGACACAATCTGCTCCACAATTTCTTCATCATAATCATCGCTTATCAAAATTTTCTGAATTTCCGAAAGTGCCCTAATGGCAGTGCTGTCTGCAATTTCATTAGCGTCAATTTCAAAATCATTCATATTGTTTATAATTCGGTCCGCCACCCACTCTTTTAATAATTCAACTTTAATATTCATAATTATATCCTTTCTCCAAGGTGCCGTTTGGTACCATATTAATAACATAAATGATACCATATGGTAACATTAAAGTCAAGAGGTGGTTTTAATGTTTTTTAAACGTTTGTATGATTTACGAATGGATAACGACTTAACACAAGAACAGGTAGCCGAGTACCTTACCTGTAACCGTCAAGTGTATGCAAGATATGAACGTGGTTTGAGAGAAATTCCGGTTTCAATGGTAATCAAACTAACAAAACTTTATAACGTATCTTCTGACTACATCTTAGGCATAACCAACAACCCAACCCCCATAAAATAAAAGCAAACGCCAAAGCGTTTGCTCCTTCATTATTCATAAAAAAAGATGTGATTTTCATCACATCTTTTCATTTACACAATTGTCCTATTAACAGCGAAAGTCCGGTATACCCTTCCATCTCGCCCGTTTTAAAACCAATGTCGCACCTAGCGCACTCATTTATCATTTGTTGTAAAAAGCTTTCGGAAAACTTTTTGTCAAACTCAGCATATTTTTTCTGAACAAAAGGTCTAAGCCCAAGCTTTTCTGAAATTGCAGAAATCGGCTTGCCCTCTGCTTTTAAAATCTTGTAATTCAAAAGAGATGTTATGTTTCTCATCAAAGCGCCGTTAATGTAAACAGGCTCTTCCTTTTCACGCATTAAGTTGTTCAAAATTTCAAAAGCAGTATCGCTTTTTTTATACATTGCGGCATCTAAAAGGTCAAAAACCTTAGACTCTATGGTTCTTGTAACAACCGCCTCAATGCTTTTTTCAGTAATCTTTTTTGTTTTGAATTCATAAGAGGCAAGCTTGTCCGCCTCACTTTGAAGCTTGGTCATATCGCTGCCCGCAAACTCCAAAAGATATGCAGCTGTGTCTTTTTCAATTTCATAGCCTTTTTTCTTAAAAACATTCGTTATCCACGAAATAAGACTGGGTGCTTTTTGCTTTTCAAACACACAGGTGGTGCATTTTGAAGATAAAAGCTTGTAGATTTTGCTTGTCTTTTTAATAGTCGAGCAAACAAACACCACATAGGTAAATGGGGGCATATCCTCAAGCATTTCTTCTAAAAGACGGTAAGAATCCTCTTTTATTTCGGAAGAAAAATCCCTCGCTGATACCAAAACCATGCGATTTTCTTCAAAAACAGGCATAGCCTCAACCGATTCCTGAAACCTGTCAAGCTCGTCACAAAAAAGCCTTGTAAAATTAAACTCCTCATTTTCAACCAGCTCTTTTTTCAAAGCATTAACATAAAAGTTTGAGAGATAAACCTCTTCACCATAGAAAAAATATAAATTATCAAATTTTTTGTCTTTAAAAGCTTTTTTGATAGTTTCCATTACGAAATAAAGTCCTCAGGTTTTGGAAGATTGTTAAATTTTGCAATAATCGCATCGACAATTCTTTTAGATGCAAGGCCATCGCCGTAAGGGTTTGCCGCCTTAGCCATTTTTGCATAAGCTGTTTCATCGTCTAACAATTCTTTTGCCATTTTTAAAATAACATCTTTTTCAACGCCTGCAATTTTAACAGTTCCCGCTTCTACCGCTTCAGGACGCTCTGTTTCTGTACGAAGTACCAATACAGGCTTTTTAAGACTCGGTGCTTCCTCCTGAATTCCGCCCGAATCTGTCATAACCATATAGCATCTGTTCATAGCATTGTGAAGTTCTTCAACATCTAACGGCTCAATAATGTGAACATTTTCAAGTCCGTCTAAAATCTTATGTGCAACCTCACGAACAGCAGGATTCATATGAATAGGATAAACTATTTCAACAGCATCGTAAGAAAGCGCAATTTCCTTTATGGCCTCACAAATATTTTCAAGAGGTCTTCCTAAATTTTCACGTCTGTGAGCAGTAACCAAAATAACTCTTTTGCCTTCAAAATCAAGACTTTTTAGTGTTTTGTCAACAAATTCGTAATCATCACGAACAGTAGTTTTAAGCGCATCAATTACAGTGTTACCCGTAATGTAAATATCATCTTCGTTCATATCTTCTCTTAAAAGATTGTTCTTGTTTTTAACTGTAGGTGCAAAATGCATATCTGTCATCTGCCCTGTAAGCTTTCTGTTCATTTCTTCAGGGAATGGTGAATACTTGTCATAAGTGCGAAGACCAGCCTCAACGTGCCCCACAGCAATTTGATTGTAAAAAGCAGCAAGCGCTCCTACAAAAGTAGTAGATGTATCACCATGAACAAGCACAATGTCAGGATTTTCTTTTTTCATAATTTCGTCAAGACCCGCCAAAGCCCCTGTTACAATGCCAACAAGAGTTTGACGGTCTTTCATAATGTTAAGATCGTAGTTTGGCAAAATATCAAAAATTTTAAGAACCTGATCAAGCATCTGGCGGTGCTGAGCAGTAACTGCAACAACAGAATTAATTTCTTTTCTGGATTCGAGTTCTTTAATCAATGGTGCCATTTTAATGGCCTCAGGACGTGTCCCGAAAATTGTCATAACCTTAATCATACTACTTGTCCTTTCTTTAAAAAAGTAAATACTTATAAGCATACCTGCAAGCGCAGCACACAAAAGCATAATTGCACGAAGTGCACCAAACCCTGTAAATACAATAGCCGCAAGCCCCAAAACAGCAGAAATTGTGTAAAGAATTAACACAGCCTGCTTTTGAGAAAAGCCCATATCCACAAGTTTGTGATGAAGATGCCCTCTGTCCGGTGCCATAACAGGTTTTTTGTTTTTAATTCTTCTTAAAATTGCAACCGAAGTATCAAAAATCGGAAGCGCTAAAAGCAAGAGCGGAACTGCAAACGAAATAACCGCGTATCCCTTAAACAACCCCTCAATCGATATGCAGGCAAGCATAAATCCTAAAAAGTTTGAGCCTGAATCTCCCATAAAAATTGATGCAGGGTTAAAATTGTAAGGTAAAAATCCAAAACACGCTCCGGCAAGACATGCAGTTAAAACAGCAATATTGCTTTCAGAAACCATTAAAGAAATTACCAACAGGCATACAGACGAAATAGATGCAACGCCTGCAGCCAAGCCGTCCAAACCATCAATTAAATTAACGGCATTTGTAATTATAACAATCCATATAACCGTAACAGGAATTGAAAGCTTACCCAATAACAAATAATCACTTGAAGAAAAGAGGTTTGGGTTTGTAAAAACTTCAATTTTCACGCCCGAAACCGCAACAATCAAAGCACACACAATTTGTACCAAAAGCTTTTGCCATGCTTTTATAGGTTTTTTATCGTCAATCATTCCCATCAAAACAATAATTAACGAAGCAATTACAATGCCTATAATTTCAGGAGTTAAAATCACAAAACAAACAAGCGCAATTATAAAACCTAAAAATATAGCAATGCCTCCAAGTCTTGGAGTTGGGATTTTGTGCATTCTTCTTGCATCTTTAGGTACATCAATGGCGCCTATTTTATAAGCAAGCTCGCGTGCAAACGGAGTTGACGCAAAGGACGCTAAAAATGCAACCACAAAAGCTAAAATAACCAGTAAACTTACACTCATACAATAAAGCCAACCTTTTCATAAACGTCTTTTATAGTTTTTTGTGCAATTTCATTTGCCTTTGCAGCGCCGTCTTTAATAATTCCGTCAAGATAATCCTTGTTTTCAATAAGCTCATTGTACCGTTGCTGAACAGGACGAAGCTCATCAATAACAACTTCTGCCACCGCCTTTTTAAAATCGCCGTAGCCCTTACCATCAAATTCTTTTTCAGCCGTTTCTACAGTTTTTCCTGTAACCGCACAGTAAATTGACAAGAGATTGTTAATACCGTGTCTGCCCTCTTCATATTTTACAATCCCCAGTGAATCTGTAACCGCTCTTTTGATTTTTTTAAGAATAACATTTTCGTCTTCTAAAAGTGAAATGCTGCCTGCAGGTTCAGATTTTGACATTTTTTTGGTTGGGTCGGACAGGTCCATAATTCTTGCACCCATTTTTGCAATAAACGGATCTGGCACTGTAAAAGTATCACCATAAATTCCATTGAAACGCTCTGCAATATCACGTGCCATTTCCAAGTGTTGCTTCTGGTCGTGACCAACAGGTACAAGATCTGCATTGTAAAGCAAAATGTCTGCTGCCATCAAAACAGGATAGGTGTAAAGCCCTGCATTAATGTTGTCAGCATGGCGCTGAGATTTTTCTTTAAATTGTGTCATTCTGTTAAGCTCACCCATATAAGTATAGCAACCCAAAACCCAAGAAAGCTGAGCGTGAGCAGGCACATGTGACTGAATAAAGTGCGTGCACTTCTCTGGTGATAAGCCACACGCAATGTACTGAGCTAAAAGTTTCAAACTTCTTTCTCTTAGTTCCTCAGGGTTTTGTCTAACAGTAATGGAATGTAAATCCATTACCGCAAAAATGCAATTGTATTCATCTAACAGCTTAGTCCAGTTTTTAAGCGCACCAAGATAGTTACCAAGAGTAATCTGTCCTGATGGCTGAACACCGCTGAATATTGTTTTTTTCATAAAATCGCTCCTAACGTCGCTCTCAAAGTGCAATACACATTGCACTTTGGTTTTGCAAATTTGTTCGCTCGCGCCTTGTGCCTCGCATACGAGGCACAAGCAAATTTAGTGGTATCAAAAGTCAGGCGCATGTCCTGACTTTTGATGATTTAATTTTTAAAATACATCTGACAAAAGTTCAATACCTTTTATAATATCTTCCTCTGTCGGCATTGAGTAGTTAAGTCTGAATGAGTTGCACGGCTTTTCGGTATCAATCATAAATGTGTAACCAGGAATATACGCAACCTTTTTCTCAACAGCCTTAGCCAAAAGCTCTTTGGTGTCAACATCTTTGTCAATGTCACACCACATAAAAATACCTCCGTCAGGATTTGTGTGAGTAATGTATTCAGGCAGATACTTGTCAATGCACTCGCTCATTAAAGCTGCTTTTTTCCCGTAATTTTCACAACAGTTTTTAATGTGAGCATCATATCCGTCCCAAGCTAAAAACTCAGCCGCAACAATTTGTGAAAGCATTGTTGTGTGAACGTCAATAACCTGCTTTGCAACAACCATTTTTTCCAAAACCGGCTTTGGTGCAACAGCAAAACCCACACGAAGACCGGGTGATAAAATTTTAGAAAATGAGCCTGCATAAATAACTCTGCCCTCAGCATCCAAAGATTTCATTGTAGGAACCTCTTCGCCCTTAAACCTGAGTTCCCCGTACGGATTATCTTCAATAATTAAGAAGTCATACTTGTGAGCAAGCGCAAGAATTGCCTTTCTCTTAAGCTCAGACATAGTAGTTCCCATCGGATTGTGGAATGTAGGAATTGTATATAAAATTTTAACGTTATTTTCTTTAAGCTGTTTTTCAAGAGCCTCTAAATTTATGCCGTCTTTTTCCAACGGAACGCCAATAACATTTGCGTTGTATGATTTAAACACGTTAAGACCGCCGATAAATGTAGGAAGTTCGCACAAAACAACATCTCCCTCATTTAAAAGGCTCCTTGCAACCAGGTCAATAACCTGCTGACCGCCCGAGGTTACCATAACACCGTTTTCCTTAAGACTCATACCCATATTTTTAACCTTTTGCTGTAAGCGTTCAATCAAAACGCCGTAACCGTCAGTAACACCATACTGAAGCGCAAGAGAAGGATTTTCATTTAAAACCTTATCAATAGTCTTATTGATAAAGTCAACAGGAAGTGTTTCCAAAGCAGGAAGACCGCCTGCAAAAGTAATAAGGTCTTTACCCTGTGCCATCTTCAAAACCGCACGGATAGCAGAACCCTCTAAGTCTCTTATTTTGGTGGAAAATGTATACATATCAAAAAGTCCTTTCGCACATATTTACCTAAATTACATTTTACCACACAAATTAAATTTTTACAAGTAAAAACTTGACAACAGGCAAAAATATGGTACAATACAGTTAGCACTCTTAACATCAGAGTGCTAAAGTGCAATGCAAGCTACTAAAAGGAGCGATATTATGAAACAATTTAAATCAGAATCAAAAAGGCTCTTAGACCTTATGATTAACTCAATCTACACAAATAAAGAAATTTTTCTTCGTGAGCTTATCTCAAACGCATCTGATGCCATAGACAAGCTTTATTACCTCTCACTTTCAGATGAAAACATTAAGTTTGACAGAGAAAATTTTTATATAAGAATAGCACTTGACAAGTTTGCAAGAAAAATAATCATCACCGACACAGGTATCGGTATGACAGAATCTGAACTTGAAAACAACTTAGGTACAATTGCAAAGAGTGGCTCATTTGCGTTTAAAAACGAAAATGAAAAAGCAGA
Source organism: Clostridia bacterium (assembly GCA_045589295.1). Taxonomy (GTDB): domain Bacteria; phylum Bacillota; class Clostridia; order RGIG6154; family RGIG6154; genus RGIG2094. The sequence continues at coordinate 73,173 of JAZNOU010000012.1, read as the reverse complement.
CGACGTTGATATTATCGGTCAGTTTGGCGTAGGTTTTTATTCTGCATTTATGGTAGCTGACAAAATCACTGTGGAAAGTAAAAGTTTTTCAGATGGCAGCGCATTTATGTGGGAATCTGAAGGTTCAAAAGGTTATACCATCACCCCTTGCGATAAAAAGGAAACAGGCACAGTTATAACACTTCATATCAAGCCAAACACAGATGATGAAAACTACGACGAATTTTTAGAAGAATACACAATCAAATCATTAATCAAAAAGTATTCCGACTATATTAAATACCCAATCAAAATGCTCGTTTCTCACAAAACACCAAAAGAGGGCAGCCAAGGTGAATTTGATACAACTTACGAAGACGAAACCCTAAACTCAATGATACCCATCTGGAGAAAAGGCAAATCTGAAGTAACTGAAGAAGAATACGCAGAGTTTTACAAATCAAAATTCCACGATTTTGATGCGCCTGTTAAAACCATTAAAACCACAGCAGAAGGACTTACAAGCTACACAGCTTTATTGTTTATTCCAAAAAGAGCACCTTTTGACTATTATACAAAGGATTTTGAAAAAGGACTTGCTCTTTATTCAAACGGCGTTATGATTATGGAAAAATGTGCCGATTTGCTCCCTGATTATTTCAGCTTTGTAAAAGGTTTGGTTGACTCAGCCGACCTTAGCCTTAACATTTCAAGAGAACTTCTTCAGCACGACCGCCAGCTTAAAGTTATCGCATCACGCCTGGAAAAGAAAATCAAAGACGAACTTTTGTTGATGCAGAAAAATGAAAGAGAAAAATACGAAGAATTTTATAAAGCTTTTGCTCGTCAGCTAAAGTTTGGTATTTACAATAATTTCGGTCAGCATAAAGATGTGCTGTCTGACCTTGTTATGTTTGTTTCATCTTATGAAAACAAATTTACCACATTGAAAGAATACGTAGAGCGTATGAAAGAAGACCAAAGTGTAATTTACTACGCTTCGGGCGAAAACGCTGACAAAATTTCAAGACTTCCGCAGGCAGAAGCCATTTTGGAAAAAGGCTACGAAATTCTTTATTTAACAGACGACGTAGACGAATTCGCCTTAAAAATGATGTTCAATTACCAAGAAAAAGAATTCAAGTCAATTTCTTCAAGCGATTTGGATATCAGAACACAAGACGAAAAAGAACAGGAAGAAAAAACATCCCAGGAAAACAAAGATTTAATTGAATTTATAAAAGAAACCCTAAAAGAAAAAGTTGCAGACGTAAGACTTACAAATAAATTAAAATCTCACCCTGTCTGCATCACAAACGAGGGAGAACTGTCGGTTGAAATGGAAAAAGTTTTAAGCAAAATGCCCGATAGCAACGGCATAAAAGCACAAAAGGTTTTAGAAATCAACCTAAACCACCCTGTTTTTGAAAAGATGAAATCACTTTTTAATACCGATAACCAAAAACTTAAAAAGCTTGCCGAGGTATTGTACGGCGGAGCAGTTTTAATAGAAGGATTAACCTTGGAAAGTCCCGTAGACTTTGCAAATACCATGCTTGACCTTATTTAAAAAAATGAGAATAAAAGAAGTAATAATTGTTGAAGGAAAATACGATAAAATAAAACTTACCTCACTTTTAGACGCGACAGTAATCTCTTTGGATGGCTTTCGGATTTTTAAAGACCAGAAAAAAAAAGAGCTTATAAAAATGTACGCTAAAAAGCGAGGAATAGTAATCTTAACCGACTCAGACTCTGCAGGTTTTTTAATAAGAAACCACTTAAAAGGCTGGGTTGGTAAAGAGTATATCAAAAATGCGTATATCCCCGAAATTAAAGGAAAAGAAAAACGAAAAGAAAAAGCAGGCAAAGAAGGACTCTTAGGTGTCGAGGGAATGACAAAAGAAGTAATTTTAGACTGCCTTAAAAAAGCAGGATGCGGGTTAGAAGAAACACCCCCCTTAACCCCCGTTACAAAAGCCGACCTGTTCGCTTTTGGTCTTTCAGGGGGAAAATCTTCTGAGGGCTTAAGACAGGAATTTATGAAAAAAGCAGGGTTTCCTTCAAAGCTTTCAACCAACGCCTTTTTAGATGCCGTAAACACCTTCTTAGGCAAAGAAGAATTTCTAAAAATCTTAAATAAAAAAGACTGAGAACTCAGTCTTTTTTTATTCCAAGCAAAAAATCTGTCGAAACTTTAAAAAATTTGCATATTTCAACAATATCCCCAATGCACGGCTCATACTTTCCGCACTCAATGTAGGATATTTTCCTTTGTGTAGTATTAAGCTTTTGTGCAAGTTGTGATTGTGTAAGATTATTGTCCTCCCGTAAGCTCCTTATTCTTTCACCAACTGTATACTCCATTATACATTCACCCTATATAATTTACCATAGACAGAAACTTTCTATTGACTTTTAGACAGAAAACGTCTATAATAGGGTACACAAAAAAAGTTTTTTTACTATTTAATTTTGTTTTTCGTTACATAAGGAGATAAAAATGCAAATAATTTATGTGCTGGTTTTTTTAAGCTTTATCTGGATTATCATATACCAGCAACGACAGCTTAGAGAAAAAGGGAAATTAATTAAGAATTTAAGCAAATGGTATGATATAGCATTTTCGGATGCTCTTACCGGTCTTAAAAATCAGGCAGCCTACTCAAGAAAGATAAGCGAGCTTGAAAGAATAGGTATGGGCGGGTGGATGATTATTGTTTTTGATATAAATGACTTTAAATCCATTAACGACACCTGCGGACATTTAGAGGGGGACAAAGTTTTAAAATCGTTTGCAGATATTTTAAAGAACTTGTTTTCATCGCCGCTATACAATATTTACAGAATAGGCGGGGATGAGTTTGCGATAATCGCAATAAATGCAAACGAAACAAAAACTCACGAGCTTTTGACCGAACTAACCCGCACCGAACTTAACCGCCTTTCATTCACCACAGCAAAAGGCTATGCAATATCAGTAGAGGGTGAGCCATTTGATGCAGTGTTCAAGAGGGCAGACGATATGCTCTACCAAAACAAAAAACACAAGCCAAAAAGATTGAAAAAAATTTAAAAAAAGGAGGATGCAAAAACATCCTCTTTTTTGTGTTTGCCCCTTCATCTGTTTGACAAAACATCCCGCCTGCTATATAATCAATATAGCAAAGGAGTGGTAAAATGAGCTTAAATCAAGCGCCTTCAGGCGAAAGAGTACACATTGGCTTTTTTGGATGCGTAAATGCAGGAAAATCAAGCCTGGTTAACGCAGTTACCAACCAGGAACTTTCTGTTGTTTCTTCCCAAAAAGGCACTACCACCGATTTGGTCCAAAAAAATATGGAGCTTTTGCCATTGGGCACAGTTACAATTATCGACTGTCCCGGCTTTGGCGATACCACCGAAATAGGCTACCTGCGTATGAAAAAGGCAAAAAGAGCACTAAGCTACACAGATATTGCCGTTTTAGCAGTTGATGCCTCACTCGGCTTAAATGACGAAGACAAAGCCCTCATAAAACTTTTTGAAAAGAAAAATATTCCGTTTGTTATTGCTTATACTAAAAGCGATTTGTTAAAGGAATTTTCGCAAATTCCTGAAAATTCACTCTATGTAAGTGCAAAAACAGGTGAAAATATAGAAAAACTTAAACAAATGCTTGCAAACGCACTTCCAGAAGAAGAGAACAGAAAAATTTTAGACGGAATTGTAAAAGAAAACGACACAGTTGTCTTGGTTATCCCGATAGATGAAGCCGCACCAAAGGGAAGAATAATACTTCCTCAACAGCAGGTTCTGCGCGAGCTTTTGGACCTTGGCGCAACAGCGGTATGCTGTAAAGACAGCGAGCTTTTAAAAACTTTAGAAAAACTAAAAAATCCGCCTGACCTTGTAATAACAGACTCGCAGGCGTTTGGAAGAGTAGCAAAAATCTTGCCAGAAAGTATTTTTCTGACATCTTTTTCAATACTTTTTGCAAGATACAAAGGCGAGCTTGACACACTTTTAAATGGCGCAGATACCTTAGACAACTTAACAGACGGCTCAAAAGTATTGATTTCAGAGGGTTGTACCCACCACAGACAGTGCGGTGACATAGGCACAGTTAAATTGCCCGCATGGATAAATGGCTACACAGGAAAAAAGATTGAATTTTCATTTACCTCGGGAATGGAATTTCCGGAAAATTTAACCGATTACGATTTAATTATCCATTGCGGCGGATGCATGCTGAACAAAAAAGAAATGCAGGCAAGAATGGCACTTGCATCAGACGAAAACGTGCCAATAACCAACTACGGAATGGTAATTTCAAAGGTTAACGGAATACTTTCCCGTGCGACAAAAGTATTTAAATAGAAATATATTTTACAATAAAAAAAACGGGCGTCAGCCCGTTTTTTCTTCCCATATTTCGTCAAGTTCAGCCATACCTTTTTCACAAAATCTTCTGACCTGACGCACGCAATACTGCATCTTTTCAGAAATTTCCTCAAATTTCATAAGACATATGTACCTGTACTTAAGCGCCGCTTTAACATGCTCATCATCAAGGCGGTTAACAGCCTCACAAATCTTTCTTTCTGCATTTGTAAGACTTATATATTTTTCTTCCAAAAGCTTTTCCTGCTCTTTTATTTTCTCCTTTGCATCCAAAAGCAAAAGCCTTGTTCTGTCATTGTCCACCAAAGTATTTTGCATTTGCCCGGCAAGCCTTTTGTAATGCTCAAGTTCAATTCGGGCACACATGATTTCCATGTTTATCACGGCAGGCATATTCAAAAACTCTCTGGCCTTCATTTTTACTCCTTTATCCTATTGTAAATAATGGGCAACTGTTGACAAAAAAGCTCTGCACCTCACCTTCTGATGATTTTAACACGGTTTCTTTAGCATCCCATCCTTCAACGGGAGTAAAGCTTTGCGACCATGAACATCCGCCGCACGCATTTTTGCAGGTCCAGCAAAGTGTTTCCTTTCTTTTTTTAGGTTTTCTTGCACTCTGGATTTGCTTTGCTTTCCATCTGCACTGAAAACTGCAATATTTTTGCTGTCTGCCGTCAAATTCTTTACCGCATATTCCGCAGGTTTTAGTCATCACAATCATTCCCTTCAAAACTCACAATGTCAGTGTCCTGGCAGTACGGGCACACGGGGATTATCTCATACGGCCATTCGTCACACTCAAAATGCACTTCTTTTAAAATAAGCGCCTCTCTTGAAATCCTTTCACAAGAATTGCAAATTATCATATTTTCTCCTGACTTGAATTTAATTCAAATCTCTTTTACAAGCACTATTATAATTGAATTTAATTCAAATGTCAAGATAAAAGTTGAAAATAATTCAAAAAATGATTGACAAATTTGAATAAAGTTCATATAATAATATCAAGTACGTATGCACTTTTATTTTATGAAAGGACGGAATAGAAATTATGCCGCTTTTGTCGGAAAATATTAAAAACTTACGAAAACAAAGTAATATGACACAAAAAGAGCTTGCAGACTTTTTAGGTGTGCACGTTTCTTCTGTATGTAAATATGAGTCAGGTGCAGCAGTGCCAACTCCCGACGCAATTACCAGACTTGCAAAATTTTTCTCGGTTTCAACAGATTATTTGTACGGAGTTGAGCACTACGATATGAATGATGATGTGGACGAAATGAAAGAAATGTTAAAATCAAACCCTGAATTTAAGGTTCTTTTTGACATTGCAAAAAATGCCACACCAACCGAAATAAAACAAATGATTGCAATACATAATGCAATGAAAGCTACAAATACTGATTTTTAAGGAGAACAAAATGGACGAAATTTTTACAAGACTGATAAAACTGCCAACCAGAATAAAAGGCTATACCGCAATTGATAACGACGGCAACTACAATATATATTTAAATGAGAACTTATCTTCCGAGCAACAGCGCCTTACCTATCTTCACGAAATGGCGCATATAAAAAGAGGCGACTGGGACAAAGATTCGGTAAAAGATGCCGAAGATATGTAAAAAAGCACCCGTCAAGGTGCTTTTTACGAAAAGCGGTTTTACCGCTTTAAAAGGGGGTATGTGTTTTGTGAGGTCACTCATATTATTACCCCAATAATAAAATTTATACAAAACAAAAGGACTTTTTTATGAAATATTTTTTAACAGTTTTTGTTTGCAAAGTTTTTATATTTTTACTTAAATTAATGGGTAAAAAAGCAACAAGCGCCCCGGGCAAGCTTGCATTTAAGCTTTATCCTGATATTTTGAGAGTGTTTGAAAAGAAAGTAAAAAAAGAAATAATTGCCGTAATGGGAACAAACGGCAAAACCACAACAAACAACATTTTAGCAGACACTTTAACTAATGCGGGTTATAGTGTTGCCTGCAACCGACTTGGCGCTAATATGGACGAAGGTGCAGTAGGTGCATTTTTAGAAAAGGCAAACCTTTTTGGAAAAATCGACGTTGATTATGCTTGTCTTGAAATGGACGAGGGTTGGGCGGAATATATTTTCAAAATGCTCACTCCTCATAAAATTGTAATTACCAACCTTTTCCGCGACCAGCTTGATCGCTACGGCGAAATTAACACAACAATGAGCTTTTTAAAAAGAGCAATCGCCTTAGCACCTGATGCCACTCTCATTTTAAATGCGGATGACCCTTTAACCGTAACACTTGCATCCGATTTTGAAAACAAAAAGGTTTATTACGGAATAAAAGATAACGAATTTAAAACAGATAAAGAAACCGCCGAGGGTAAGTTCTGTCATTTTTGCGGAAAAGAGCTTAAATATAACTTCCGCCACTTCAGTCAGCTTGGCGACTATTCATGTTGGTGCGGATTTGCAAGACCAAACTTGGACATTTATGCTAAAAACATTTCACTTTTCCCTGCACTTTGCTTTGATATTGAGCCTTTTGGCAAAATCGAGCTAAATGGCAGAGGAAAATATAACGTCTATAACATTTTGGCAGTAGCAGGTGCAACAAGTGAAATAAAAGGCAGCTTTGATGCCTTAAAAGAAACCGCCCTTTGCTACACTCCTCAGGCAGGCAGACTTGAGAGATTTAAATTAAACGGCAAAAATGTTTATCTTCTTCTTGCCAAAAACCCCGCAGGCTTTAACCAGTCGGTAGAAACAGTTAAAGAAGACCCCGAAAACAAAGATATAATAATCGCAATCAATGACGGAATAGGCGATGGCAAAGACGTTTCGTGGCTGTGGGATGTTGACTTCGAGGATTTGTTAAATCAAAACACCTTTACATGTTCGGTTTCGGGCACTCGTTATGCCGATTTAGGATTAAGATTTAAATACGCAGGTGCACAAGAAAGTGATATTGTGCTCTCTCCCGATATTAAAGCAAGACTAAAAGAACTCGCACTTTCAGGAAGCGGAAATGTGATTTACGTTCTCGTAAACTACACCGCGCTGTTTCCTACACAGGCAATTTTAAAAGAGCTGGAGGACAAAGATAATGGAAATTAAAATTGTTCATTTATACCCCGACCTTTTAAACCTTTATGGTGACAAGGGTAATATATCCGCTCTTGAAAAAAGGTGTCTATGGCGCGGGATTGATGCAAAAGTTACCGAAATAAAAGGTGATGATGCGCTCTGCCTTTCGGACTGCGATATCCTATTCTTAGGTGGCGGTGGTGGCTGCGAACAGGAAATGGTGTTAGAAAAACTTGATAAAGTTAAAGCAGATTTGAAAGAATATATAGAAAGCTCGGGCACTGCACTTTTTGTTTGTGGGGGTTTTCAAATGGCAGGCGAGCTTGGGCTAATTGACGTTACGCATAAAAAAGCTAAAAAAAGAGCTTCAGGCAACGTAGTTTTTGAACTCATTTTAGATGGCAAGAAAATTTTAGTTTCAGGGTTTGAAAACCACGAATATGAAACGGATATCCATGATTTAACACCGCTTGGTAATGTTTTGGTGGGATATGGCAACAATGGTATGGGGTTTGAGGGCGCAATTTATAAAAATGTTTTTGCAAGCAACCTTCACGGACCATTGCTTCCAAAAAACCCAGTCCTTTGCGATTATATAATTAAAAAAGCGCTTGACAAAAAATACGGCGGTGACAACATTTTAAAACCCATTTCAGACAACTTTGAAAATATTGCATCAAAAAATATTATTACTCAGGTTTTAGGAGAAGACAAATGATTAAAGCATGTATCTTTGATATGGACGGAACAACTGTTGATTCCATAAAATCAATTGCACATTATACAAACGAAACTTTAACAAAGTTCGGCTACAAAACCATAGCACTTGACCGATTTTACAATATGGTAGGAAACGGCGCAAAAAATCTTATTGAACGTGCTTTGAAAGAAGTAGGCGCAAACTTTTCAAATTTTGAGGAAATTTTTTTAAATTATAAAACAGCTTATAATAATAACCCGTGTCATTTATCACATAGCTATGACGGTATTGACCAGATGCTTGCTGAATTAAAAAATGCAGGAATAAAGCTTGGGATTTTGTCAAATAAAACAGACGCTACAGTTCAGAAGATAAATAAAAAAGTCTTTGGTGACTTAATAGACGACTGCAAGGGCGACACCGAAACTGCACCATTAAAACCTAATCCTGCCACTCTTTTGGAAATGATAGACAGGCTTAACGCAAAAAAAGACGAGGTTTTATATATAGGGGACACAGATGTGGATATTTTTACCGCCAAGAATGCAGGAGTTAAATCAATCGGCGTTTTGTGGGGTTTTCGTGACCGAAAAGAACTTGAAGACGCAGGTGCAGATTATATCGTAAAAGTGCCGTCGGAAATTACTGAAATTGCATTAAAAAAGTTTCAAAATAATTGACAAAATCCGCAAAATAATGTATTATGAAAGTATGAACTAAAAAAGGAGTTGGAATATATGCAAAAGATTTTAGCATTAACTATGGTACTTGTTCTTTGTCTGAGCACTCTGGCATTTGCAGCACCTCAGTTTGACGAAAGCATGAATGTTAAGGTTGTTCTTGACGGTACAGAGCTTGAGTTTGACCAAAAGCCGGTTGTAGAAGCAGGCAGAACTTTGGTTCCTGTAAGAAAGATTTTTGAATCATTGGGTGCTACAGTTGATTATGACGAGGCAACAGAAACAGTAATTTCCAGAAAAGGTGATTTAATCATTGTTATGCAGATTAACAACGACGTTATGTTTGTTAACAGCGACCCCGTTAAATTAGATGTTCCTGCAAGAGAAGTTAACTGGAGAACACTTGTTCCGCTTCGTGCTATTTCAGACGCTATGGGAGTTGACGTTGGCTGGGATGGAGAAACACAGACAGCTACCCTCACAAGCAAATAATTTAAGTTAAAAAACTACATAAGCGGAAGGTTTTATACCTTCCGCTTTTGAATATAAGGATTATTATGTATACAACATTACTTTTTGATATTGACGACACATTATTAGACTTTGGCAAAACTGAACATTTTGCACTCAACCTTGCTTTAAAAGAGCTGGGGTGTTTTTGTAATGAAGAAGTAGTTAAAACCTATAACCAAATCAACATAAAGCTCTGGGAAATGTATCAGAGAAAAGAAATAACAAAGCAAAGTCTTATTGTTAAAAGATTTGAAGATTTAAAACAAATCTATGGATTTAATTATGATTCACAACACGCAAACGAATGTTTTATAAAAAACACCTCAAAAGGATTTTTTGAAATTGAGGGTGCAAAAGATACCGTTATAAAACTTAAAGAAAAATATGATGTTTATGCCGTAACAAATGCACTTTTAAAGGTTTCAACCGCACGTTTAAAAGGAAGCGGATTTTACCCTCTGTTTTTAAAAGTATTCAATTCTGACGAGATAGGTGCAAACAAACCCAACAAAGAATTTTTTGATGTTGTATTTTCTGAAATCCGAGAGAAAGACAAATCAAAAATTTTAATTATCGGTGATTCCCTTTCATCTGACATTCAGGGCGGAATAAATGCCGGTATCGACACCGCCTGGGTAAACCCAAAAGGAAAGCCTGCCACACTTCCTGTTACATTTGAAATTAAATCAGTAACAGAACTCGAATCTGTGCTGGAATGCAAATAGTTTTTTATTCGTATACGTAAGTTGTGCTTGTTCCATCACCATGTGAGGTCCCGTAATATATCTCTCTGCCGTTTTCATCGTATTTCCACATACGCCAGTATTTGTATGCGTCTACGTAATATGTGCAGTTGCCGTTTTCATCATATTCCCACTTGCGCCAGTATTTAGATGAATCTTCGTAATATGTCTGGTTTCCATTTTCGTCATATTCGTACTTTATCATGGCACCATCGGCATTTTCTTTACTCAAAACGTTTCCTTTTTCGTCATATTTATATGTATCGTAACGTTCACCCTTTGAGTTTTCGTAATATATCTCTCTGCCGTTTTCATCATATTCTGCCTTATTCCATTCGCCGGATGCGTTTTCAAAATATGTCTGGTTCCCGTTTTCGTCATATTCGTACTTCTTCCAGTCACCGCTTACATCTTCAGCATATATCTTATTGCCGTTTTCATCATATTCATACTTTTCCCAGTCACCAAGTGAGGTTTCGTAGAATGTCTGGTTCCCGTTTTCATCATATTCCCACTTTTCCCAGTCACCTACTTTATTTTCAGAATATATCTTGTTTCCATTTTCATCAAATTTAATGGTATATGTCATGCCATATTCATCTTTTGCTGTTGCACTTATTGGTGTTTTGCCCTTAATATCATCGCCGGCAGAATTTTCTGCATTCTTTTGCCCGCACGAAACCAACCCAAAGCAAAACGCCAATACCAAAATCAAACTTGAAAATTTTTTCATATTACTTTCTCTACCTTTTTAATTATTTTCTTTGTACTCTTTTAATGCCTTAGCAAGTTGGTCAGGACAAGATGTATTTTTAAAACCGCATTTAATGTTTTCGCAACGTCTTATAACTTCGTCCACATCCATTCCCTCTACCAAAGATGCAACTCCCTGGGTATTACCAGAGCAACCGCCTGTAAATTTAACATTTGCAAGCTTGCCGTCTTCGACTTCAAAATCAATAGCCGCCGAACAAACTCCTTTTGTAAAGTATCTCATTTGACCACTCCCTAAATATACCTTTGAATTTTTACAAATATTCTTTCTTTGCGGCTTAAACTGCCGATTTCGACTAAAAACGCCTTACCCTTACCACGAAGTGTAAGCTTGTCACCTTCAGAAACTATAAAATCCGGCTTTGTCACACATCTGTCATTTACAAAAACTTTAGATGCCGCAATCAAATCTTTACAAAGCGTTCTTGAAACAGAAAAAGCAAGCGAAATAACGCTGTCAAGCCTCAAAGATTTTATTGTTCCTGTTATTTCCTTTGTGGTTTTTTCAGGAATTTCGATATTTTCTATACCGCCAACTTCAAACGAAAGCCTTGTTTTTGAAGCTCGCAAAAAATTTTGCACAATAAACTGAGCAATCTCTTTTTTTACAATAATCTGTACACTTTTTTCAGATATGAGAATATCACCAACAAGACTTCTGTCAATGCCAAGTCCCATTAAAGAGCCCAGAACCTCTCTGTGATTTAACGGGGTGCTTATTTTAGAACATAAAACTCTGATGTCAGAAAAATCTGGTTGCATATCTCCCTGCGGCAGAAAATAAATAACCTTTCTTTCAGCATCTTCATATCCGCCAAAGGTTACATTTTGGCATTTAAAATGCTTTTCAATTCCCTCTGCCATGCTTAAGCGATTTAAGTCCAAAAAACCGCTTGATGTCACAAACCCTCTGGAATTTGCTTTTTCATCAAGGTCGAAAAGATGGGAAAGTAAAATTTTATCTTCTTTTTCTATGGCCGTTTTATCTATAATTTCTCTTTTTGTCATTGCTCTGCATATTTCTTGCCGTGAAGAATATCATACTGAATGTATTTGTATTCAACCGCCATACCATGATGTTTTTCCTCAGTCTGCTCTATTGTAACATGGTTTTTGTTTTCAATTGTGTAAGGGCTGTAAACAGGGTATTCCGAATAGAAATTGTAAATCCAGTTGTAATACCACGGCACATCATTAAGATTTGCAAGGCTATACACCGAAAGCCCTAAATTAGCAGGACTTATAGGGTCAGCAAAACCGTTTAAATCAACATCATAATTCGCCCATACAATGTAAGGTGTTTCAAACAGAACAGGGTTGTCCTTTGCAACAAATTTATCCTCAGGTTTTGGTATCAGCCCTGCGTCAATATATGTGCTGCCCTCATCACCTAAAAGCGGCAAATGGTCGCCATACATAACAATAACTGTCGGCTCATCAACATTTCTGAAATAATCTACCAAAGCAGCAAAAGCTACATCAGCATCATAAACGCCCTGGGTAAATTCTTTAACGCCAAGTAAATCCTTTTCATTTAGTTTTTCGTTTTCTGCTAAAATATCATAATTCGCATACCTTTGGTAACCATAACCGCCGTGATTTTGCATAGTAACTGCAAATTCAAAAATTCTTTCCTTTTGCTTGTTTTCAAATGCCTTTATAAGCTGACGTGTAACCTCCATGTCAGAAATATACCATCCCTTAATTTCAGGCTGGTCTAAGTCACTGTCACCCAAAAAGGTTTCAAAACCCAAAAGCGGATATGCCTTGTTTCTTGCGTAAAAATTCTTCTTGTAGGTGTGAAGTGCATAGGTCTCGTAACCGTTGCTTTTAAAGCTTGAAACAATGGATGCCGTAGGCTTGTTAACTGATTGAATATAAGGATAAACACTTGCAGGCAGAAAGTTGACAGAAAGCCCTGTTAAAAACTCAAACTCAGGTAAACACGTGCCACCTGCAAAAACAGGCGAAATCATAGTTCCCAGCTTGGCATTTTTCTCCGCTCCGATTTTTCTTATATTTTGCATCGGGTCTGCTGAAAAAGTAGTTTCAGGAAGTCTTGTCACATCCCAAAACGCCTCGCTTTGAATTGCAATAATGTTAGGTTTTAGTGTTTCAGCACTTTCGCTTTTTGTTCCCTGAACTTTAAGTGCGTTAATTTTTTCTTGTGTATACCCTTCGGGTTTTTGTACCACAAGCTCACCGATTCTCGGGAAAAATGTAAGCACAAATCCATTTGCAAAATAGTCTGCCTGCGGATTAAATGCCGCAATTTCCACCTTAATTTTAGGAAAAACTCTGTACTTTATATTTCTGTTAAAGCACATCCCATAACAAAACCCTGAAAAGAGCATTACAGCCGCAAGACCAAACGCTACTTTTTGTTTTGTGTTAAGCAATGATTTTTTTGATTTTCTTCTTCGTATAAAAAATATTATTGAAAATACCGCAAATATCAAAGATACTATGCATTGTACCAAAAGAGGTATCTCAACAAAGCCGGCAATTTCACCCATATTGTCAATCAAAAAAAAGTCAGATGGCAAAAGAGGGTCGCCAGTAACTTTAAGAAGCACCTCGGTAACAAAGCCAAGACAGAAAAAAATCACAGTCTGTACAGTATGGCAAACCGCAATATTTGGAATAATAACAAGCAAAACACTCTGAAAAAGGAGTAAAAAAACATAAGAAATAAGCCATTTTACCAAAAAATAAGGGTTGCCGAAAAACTGCGGATAACCCGTTAAATGTGATAAATGCATAATTTCAAGCATTATTAAAACAAAAAGCGGAGCAAGAAAAAAGCCAAAAAAGTCAATTTTAGCCTTTTGTTTCAACGCTTTTTCTTGTATTCTTGGTGCGTCGCTCATTTTATCTCTCCTTAAGTTTCTTTTGTTAAATTATTTTATCATAAAGTAGGGTCGTTTTCAACAAAAAATGACTATTATTTTTTGACAAAGGGAATTTTTTATGGTATTATTTTAAAAAACATATATTTATATGGGACTTTATATGAAAGAAAAAGTAAACTTTTTGAAAATTTCATCAATACTGGCTGCAATCGCAGTCTGCATCACTCTGATTTGGATGCTTGCACCTGTTTTTGCATCATATAGCAACTCTGAAAGACTTCTTACATACATCGAAAGCTTTGGTGTATGGGGCGCACTTGTTTTGCTATTAATACAGATTTTTCAGATTATTGTAGCCTTTATACCTGGCGAACTTGTTGAATTTACAGCAGGCGTGCTTTATAAAACTACACTGGGAGCAGTTATCTGTCTGATTGGTATTGTAATCGGCGAATTTTTAATTTTTAAATTTGTAGAAGTTTTAAGCTGCCATCATCCCGAAAGGGTAAAAGTCCCCGAAAAACTAAAAAACGCAAAATTTTTGAATAACGAAAAGAAATTAGAGTATGTAATATTTTTGTTATTTTTTATACCAGGAACGCCAAAGGATATGCTTACGTATTTTGTTCCGCTTACAAAAATTTCCGTAAGAAAGTTTTTAGTTTTATCATGTATTGCAAGAATACCGTCAGTTGTGTCATCTACCTATGCAGGCGCAACTTTTGCAGACGGGAACTTTTTAAGCACATTAATAGTATATCTGGTAATAGGTACGGTAAGCTTAATAGGGCTTTATGTCCATAACCGAATAATTGAAAAGGGAGAAAAAAATGTCACAAGATAATATCAAGGTAATTGCAAATAATAAAAAAGCATACCATGATTATTTTATTGAAGATAAATATGAAGCAGGAATTGAGCTTTTAGGAACAGAAGTAAAATCTGTAAGACAGGGAAGTGTTAATTTAAAAGACAGCTGGGTAAATATCAAATCAGGTGAGGCTTTTGTTATGGGAATGCACATAAGTCCGTACGAAAAGGGGAATATTTTTAATAAAGACCCCTTAAGAGTAAGAAAACTTTTGTTGCATAAAAGAGAAATTGCCAAACTTTATGGCCTTGTAAAGCAAGATGGATATTCTTTAATTCCCACCTCTGTGTACTTAAAAGGCTCACATGTAAAAGTTGAGGTTGCTCTGGCAAAAGGTAAAAAGCTTTATGATAAGCGTGAAACAGAAGCAAAAAAATCGGCAAAACGAGACATGGAAAGAGCTATGAAAAACAGATAAAATTTCCTGTTGACAATAAAATGATATTATATTAAAATAGTTTAGTGAATTCTGGATTTTAACTCCACACTTCACTCTATTAATTCAAATATGGGGGTGCAATGGTTTCGACGGGGATTAAGAGCTCGGTATTGCAGGTAGATGCGCACAGCATCTTAAAAATGTGCAATTAAATTTTAAACGCTAACAAAAATTTAGCTTACGCTGCCTAATTAACGGCTGCCGTCTTGTTCTCTGATACTGCGGCAGAGCCCAAGGCGAAAAGTTTCGCAGTGAACGTGAACTTGTGATGCTTTTAGCAAGTCAGGTATAAAAAGCTATGTCCCAAAGGGCTTCGTTTACGGTGCCCCGAGGGAAAGAAAACAAATCCGTAAACTAAACCTGTAGACGTATCGAAGGACAAATTTTCGGACAGGAGTTCAATTCTCCTCATCTCCACCATCGACTTTCACATACACGGAGCTAAGTCCGTGTATGTGATTTTCTTTTTGTGGAGACTTTGCGACCACTGACTTGCCCTCTTGCCCAAAGGCAGTTCGGTACTGGCATTTGAGGTTTTGGAAGTGCCCCAAAAGCTGTCCTCGACCTGCCCTCATCGTCTTCTTCTGACCCCTCTGCTTGCAAGATAAACAGATGCGGCAAGCATTGCACCCTCGCCGAAGGCTGTCAGAAATGCAGTTGTGCTTGCACCGACTAAAAACATCATCCTATCACGCCCTTTCTCTTAATGCTTCAATACCTAATAATACTGTAAGTGTTAAACCGAATCCCAATAATGTATATTGCATTTTATCAACTCCTTTGCATAGAAAATAAGGCTATGAGGTTTGATTTCCCTCATAGCCGTTTGCACTTTACTGATGTATAAATACATATGCGTCCATTCCTAAAACATTAATTTTTCTGTCGCCAATTCTTTTAAGGTTAACTTTATGCCACCCCGTTCCAATATTAGCAAGTTTCCCTTTTTCTTCGGTTGTAAAAAAGACACCTTCAAAATCATTTGCTGTTTTAGTTGCTTGTGAATCATATGTAGTGAAAAAGCAAATTATATTATAACCTGTACCAAAGCCCAAATCCCTTGATAGCAAGCTATCATCAACCTGTATGTCATATATCCAACAATCCATATAACCATTAGTGTTTTGCTGAGTTTGCTGAATTGTCTTTTGAGTTTGGTTTTCTGTTTGTTTTTCTTGGCTTTTCACTCCACTAACACTGTTTTCCATATCATCTAAAACCATATTTTCATCAGGGAATTCCTCTCTGGGATATTCTTTCCTCACGCTTTCAAGTTTAGAATAAAACATATCATAATTTTTTTCATCAATACATTTTTGAAGCTCATGTTTTT
Source organism: Clostridia bacterium (assembly GCA_045589295.1). Classification (GTDB taxonomy): domain Bacteria; phylum Bacillota; class Clostridia; order RGIG6154; family RGIG6154; genus RGIG2094. Next base: position 56,833 of record JAZNOU010000012.1, on the reverse strand, counting down.
TGTTGATGAAGTTTGATTTCAAGAAACGATGCAAATCATTTTCTTCATAAATCGAGCTTAAAACAATCTTGACAATTTCCTTTTGATTGTAAACAATTTTTCCGTCATTAGTGGAAAAACCGAATTTCAACCTATCACCCATATCCATACGCAAACTACCGCTTTTGGCAATATCCTTGCCGATAGAATTGTCCTGTTCATCAAAAAACTCTATTTCAGCAGTAATAGCACCACACCAAGGAGAATTTGAATTTTTACTTACATCAAGACAAAAATACATTCCATCACTATATTTATCTTTTTCAAACGAGTATTCTCCAACACCTATTGGAACACTTGTTTTATTGTAACCATTCAATTCCACTTTAATATTTGAGGTATCTACATGTGATGAATTTATATTAGTGTTATCTAATTTCATACAGCCTTTAGTATTAGTAGATATAAATACACATAAAATTATTGTAGCAACAATGTTTAAAAATTTACTTAAATTTGTTCCTTTTTTTCGTTGTGCAATCAAGATTAATATTATGGAAATTAACAAATATTGCATATACTGTTCTCCTTTACACGCTTTCCTTTATCATTCTTCTTACGGTTTTTTCACTATAACCATATTTTTTAGCCAATTGTTTGATATTCTTTCCGTCATACTCAACAGGTATCTGCTTTTTCACATATTCAGGATTAAACAATCTTGTTGGAAAAGTCATCTGCATACCCTTATACATTTGGTAAAACTGTATGGCAACATCTATTCCAAAAGCTTCGGCTATGTCTTTATACACAGAGTTTAATAACTCTTTTTGTGTTTCACCTCCCATTAAAATCACCTCTGAGGAATATTTTACCAAATCTGATTTCCCAAGTAAAATCCCATTGTCCTTGCGTTTGTCCATTTAGTTCCTCTTTCTGTAGATAATGATATTTCGCTCAGTTCCCGCAATATAAAGTGCTTTTCGATAGGGACAAATGTCTTGTATGTACTCCGCTTGTTCCAAATCTTCTACAAAATTTTCAATGTCAAGCACTTCATCCGCTTCGCATACTACAACAAAACCGCCAAAATCAGCATCTATATTCCTGTCATCACCATAAAAGCAATCTAAAGCAGCAACATCACCCTCAATATATTCTCTAACTCTTTTGGGTAAGTGATTTACCTTGTAAAGCTCTTTTTTAGTTCCTAATTTAATACTCATAATCGTATCCCTTCTTTGTAAGTTCTTCGACATCAAATTTAACTAAATTCCACTTTTTCACCTTAGGACATAAAGGGTGATAGAATTTCTTTCCGTCATCATCAGCGATACAGAATAGCTTTTTATCGTACTTTTTAAGTGTTGCAAGCACATCTTTCTGTCTTGTCTGTACTCTCTTGTCAGCTTTTTTGCCCGTGCCCGCAGCAAAAATGATAATGTCCGCATTTTTGGCTGATTGTTCAATCATCTGCAAATTCTCAGAATCGCCAACGTCCTCGACCTTCTCATCAAGGCAAGAAAAAAGGTTGAGCACATCCACACTTCCGTAGTCTGTCTCAACCAGATTTTCAATCACATTGTTTGTTGTTCGGTCAAAAAACAAGCCATTGGCTCGCCCTGCCGACAGCATGATAATACAAGCCTTCTTTTTCGTTTTATCCCATTCAATGTTAAGTAAGTATCTTCTTGATTTATCATCACTGTATGATAAATCTGTTTTTAAAATATTCTTTTCAACTAGCATTTTTTATGCTCCTTCCGTAATCGTATATTTCTTTTCTTGATGCTCTTATTTCAGTATTAAAATCATCATTTACAGATAGACCTGTATTGAGGACTATAAGAATTTCTTCACGATATAAAACAATCCTTGAAATCACCTTTTTAAGAAACCATCTGTTTTTAGGATGTGTAGGTTGTTTCATGAGCTCTTTGCACTCATTTAAAGTTTTGCTTACATCAGCATCAGTATATCTAATCTTTTGTATCTGTGACTTTTTTGACATTTCCGTTTGGATAGTCGCTTTTTCGTGTTTAAGTGCTTCCAATCTTTCGAGTATATCATCTGTGCATACTCCTTTCTCAATAGCCATAGTAATATTTAAAATTGCTTCATTAACAGATATAAGTCTGTTGGTAAGTGCATCTAAATCAGTTTGCAGAGTTTTAAGGCTTTTTTCTGCATATCGGTTAACCTTGTTATACATAGATGCAAGCCTTGCTTTATACCCAAAATGTTCTTTAATTTGATTAAATACAAAATCCTCTAAAAAGTATCTGTTATATTCCTTGCTAATACAACTGTCTTTGTGTGTTAGACATCGGTAAGTAACAGAAAGTGACTTGTTTCTTCCGCTGTATCTTCGGTTGCCAGTTAATCTTTTACCGCAGTAACCACAATATAAAAATCCGCTTAAAAGGTATCTGTGCTTTGCGTTGTACATTCCTCCCTGATGCTTGTTTTCAAGCAATCTTTGCTGAACTTTTTCAAAGGTTTCTCTATCTACAAGCTGAGGGCAACCGTCAGGTACTTTAATAATCAGATTATCATCTTTGTACTTGTGAGAATTTCTTCTGTTATACATGTCTTTAGAAGAGCTTTTGTTAAACACATAAGTACCGACATATTTTTCATTCGTCAGTATGCTGTGAATAGAGTTTCTTCCAAACATATTACCCTTCTTGGTGTAAAACTTTCTTTGGTTAAGAGTTGATATTATTTCATCATAGGAATGTCCGTTGGAAAACATATCAAAAATTATCCTCACAGCTTCAGCTTCCTTTTCATCAATGGCAAGATGCTTATTTTCATCAACATAGTAACCCAAAGGTGGACTTCCACCTGTATGTTTGCATTGGAGAGCATTTTCCTTTAATCCTTTCATAACCTCTCTTGCAAGGTTTTTGGAATAGTATTCATTCATACCTTCAAGCAGTGATTCAAGCATAATTGACTCAGGGGAGTCATCAAGATTTTCAAGAACGCTGAAAACCCGAACGCCGTTGAGCCTTAGAGTTCTCTTGTACATTGCTGAATCATAGCGGTTTCTTGCAAAGCGGTCAAGCTTGTGAACGACAATGCCCTCAAAGATGTGCTTTTTGCTGTCTTCAATCATTCTTTGAAACGAAGGTCGCTTGTCTGTGGTGGCAGACTTTGCCTCGTCCACATAGGTGTCAATAATCTGCATGTGGTTTTGCTCGCAATATTTCTTCATCGCCCTGACCTGTGCATCAATGCTCTCGGAGCGTTGTAGGTCAGATGAAAAACGAGCATATAAAACAACCTTTAATCCTTGCTTTTCATTCATTTTAACAATCCTTTCATAAAATATTAAAAGCCAATAGGAATTTGATTTCCTATTGGCTTTCAATAATATGATATATATTTGAATGATTACTAATTTCAAAAATCTATAATTTGTTAATTTGTTCTTGTATGGTTTCTATCTTCGTTATAGCACTTTCAGAATTCAGAACAATGATACAAACTGCTTTGTATGCTGGAATATATATTAAATTTGCATGCCCGTAATGTTCACAAAGTTCCTTACACACTATTTGTTCAGTTCCTTCTTTTACTGGTATTTTTAAACACTTAGGTTTTTTAAATAAGGTCGATTTGCCTCTTATATATTCGCTAAATATCGGCGGAAGAGTTGCTGTGGGGATGGGTTCTTTGTATCTGAATACATTTTGTGTTTCTAGTATTTCTTCACCATTAACAATGCTTTTTATAGTTTCCTTTACTTTAACTATATTAATCTTTGATAAATCTTTTGATAATTCAGGTTGGGTTATTTGATATCCTTTATCTCTTGCATACTTATTAATCTCTATTAATAGCTGATTTTGTGTGAGCCCCGGAAGATTTTTATTAACCAAGGACATCAACTGCTGATAATAGTCTTTTTCTAGTTCGGGACTCATTTTTTTCTTGCGTCTCATATACGCCATTTAATTCACCTCAACTTTTTTATGCTCAAACAGAAGTATAGTTTTTTTCAATACCCTTTACTATTATATCACTTGCTGAGAATTTTTTCAAGAATATTTCTTGCAAAAAATATTTATATTCTCTGATAATATAAGAATATTCCAATTGGTTTTTTAAAATAATATTTGATATAATAACTTCAGAATTCGAATTCAAAATATTATTTTAGGAGGTTATTATGAAGAACAATGAACAAGAAATGGGCTTCAGAGAAACAGGTGATGATGGGGTTTATCTTGACAGTAATTTATTCGCATTGTATGTACATAGGAAGTACAATATTATTTATGCAGATAACGGTAAATATTATATGTATCGTCACGGAGCATATAAGCCGATTTCAGAAGAACGCTTAAAAGCGATTATGGCGAAACTGATTCTTTCCACATCATATCCGAATTCATTTAACAAAAGAGCAGAGGAGTACTATTTTACTGCACTGAAAAGAATTGCATTTTATGGCGGTGAATTCAACAAATACCAAAACTTGATTTGCCTGAAAAATGGAATGTATGATTTGGAGACTAACAAGCTTATTCCGCATAGCCCTGAATATTATTGCACTGTACAGCTCCCGATTAAATATGATAAAAAGGCAAAATGTCCTCAATTTATCAAATTTTTAAAAAGCATATTTGATGATGACAGAGAGATAATGAAAGTCATTCAGGAGTTGATGGGATATATAATGACAAGGAATAATTCAGCACAATGCTTCTTCTTGTTTTTCGGAACGGGAGCAAACGGAAAATCTGTACTGTGCAATTTGATTATGGCATTAGTCGGCGAAGATAATTGTTCTACTGTACCAATAAGGGATTTTGCAAAGAGATTTAATAAATCGGTTTTATTGGATAAATTAGTTAATATATCTACTGAAAACGAAAGCTACAACGGACAGGTTACTGATACACAATATATAAAGGCTATCACAGGCGGTGATGCTATATCGGCAGAGTTTAAAGGTAAAGATGTTTTTTCATTCAAACCATTCTGTAAGCTGATATTCAGCACCAATACACTACCGCAGTTTAAAGATATTTCTGACGGATTTTTCCGCCGAATTATCATCGTTCCTTTTGAAAAACAATTCTCTATTAAAGACGGAACAGCTGATATTCATCTGGAAGAAAAGTTAAAGAAAGAGTTGCCAGGAATTTTTAATTTGGCGATAAAAGGTTTTAACAGGCTTAATTCCAATGATTTCAGATTTACTGACTCGGAAAAGATAGAGAAACTGAAAAATCAGTATATAACTATGTCCAATCCATTTGAAGCATTTTGGAATGAGTGTATTTATTTCAAGGTGTCGGAAGATAAATCCATATGGGAAACAAGGAGTGCAGTTTATCAGGCATTTATAAATTGGTGTAAAGCTAATAATCATATTAAATATGCTCATATTTCAACCACTAAATTTTGGATGGAGTTCAATCTGATTTTTATAAAAAAGACAGGACAGGGTATGATTACAAAAAAGTCTAATGGAAACAGACGAACGATGAATATTTCTTTAAAGAAATACAGACCTTTAGGTTGCACAACCTATTGCAAATTAAATTTACCATACACAGACGATGGCAATGATGTATTTGTTAATTAAATAATATCATTATTATTTAAAATATAAAATGAAAGGAAGTGTTGTGCTATGAAAGCACAAGAAATTTTAGCTAACGCAAAAGCTATTAACGTATCAAGCGAGAAAGGGGGTAAATCAACAAAATCCGTATCATTGGTATTCTGTGATAATGGCAAGCGACTCACCTTATCCAAGAGCCTGTTTGAAGCATTGGGAAAGCCTGAATTTATAAAGCTTGCAGCAGATGTCGGTAATGGATTCCTGATAATTGCTGCGGACATAGATGAAGCAGGCAACAAGTATTCTGTATCAAATAAAGGAAAAGGAATTGTATATAATGCCGCTTTGGTAAAATACATAACAGTAATTTTCGGCCTCGATTTTAGCGAACGAACATCTATGTCGTTTGATAATGTAAAGGTAAAAAGCATCAATGGAATTGTGACAGCGTTTGTGAAGATTAAATAGTATCAATAAAAGGCAAAGAAAGGGGGTGATAAACTTGATTGCCAGATATATCATCGACAGAGAAAGTCTATACAACGAAGAATATTCAAATGTTAAAATCAAAATCATTAAAGGCAGTTTTGACGAAAAGTTAAAACTCAAAACACCTGTTCCCGTAATTTACAGAATATTAAAACATATCAGAAAGAAGGCACTAAAAAATGACTAAGAAAAAGAAGAAAAACAGACCGACAGACAGAAGGTTTTTAAAAAGAGTTTTCATATATATGAGATACTCGTCTAACATGCAAAATCCAATGTCAATTGATGCCCAACGCAGAGCCATCCGTGAATTTTGCAAAAAGCAAGGCTACATAATTGAAAAGGAATTTGTTGACGAGGCAAAATCTGCGACCACCGATGACCGAGAAGCCTTTCAGCAGATGATGAAAGAAGCAAAAAAGGCAGGCATATATGCTGTTGTAGTACACAAGTTCGACAGGTTTTCACGAAACATGAATAATGCACATACTTATGAATGTATGTTAGAGAAACTCGGGGTTAAGTTAATTAGTGTTACAGAGCCTAATGATGCTTCGCCTGCAAGTGTATTTACAAGAAACATGATGTTTTCTCTGAGTGATTACTTTAGCAGAAATCTCGCAACAGAGGTACAAAAAGGAAAGAAAGAAGCGGCATACAACTGTTGGCATGTTGGTGGATTGCCACCATATGGTTACGATGTAGGCGAGGATAGAAAGTATATTAATAATGATAAAGAAAGCAGAGTTGTTAAACTCATTTTTCAGATGTATATAAATGATTACTCATATAAACAAATAGCGGATTATCTTAATAAAAATGGATATACCACCAAGAAGGAATTACCATTTAATAAAAATTCCTTTAGCTCAATTCTTGAAAACGCAGAGAGATACACAGGAGTATACATCTATAACAGAGCCGCTTCAAAATATAATGATGGAACTCGCAACTCTCACAGATACAAGGACGATAGCGAGATAATTAGAATTCCTGATGGTATGCCAAGGATAATTGATGATGAAACATATAATAAATTTTTAGCTAAGAAAGAAGCCAATAGAGAAATTGCAGGTACATATCACAGTAAAAGATACTATCTGCTTAACGGCTTGATTGTCTGCGGAGAGTGTGGCAAAGCCTACACAGGCAACACAAGTTTTTCAGGAAGAAACAAGACAGAATACGCAACATACAGATGTGGTGCGTACAGAGACGGATGCAAGAATAAAGCGGTAAATATTAAGTATTTAAACGATTTTGTTCTTGATTTACTTCTCGATATAATATTTGATGAAAAAAATTACAGACGGATATTGAAGGCTCTGAATGAGAAAATTGAAAAGAGAAATGTTCTGTCAATCAACAAGAAAAAATCTATAAAAAATGAACTCACACAGCTTGATATTGCTATAAATAAGTTAACTGATGCATTGATACAATCTGATAATTTAGAGTCATTAACCGATAAACTCAAAGAGCTTGAAAATAAGAAGATAGCTCTTAATAATAAATATGAATACTATAATAACTATAAAGCTGATACCGTAACTTCCGATGAGATAGATAAGGTTAAGAAGTTATTTAAAAAATATCTTTTGAAGAAAGACCTGCTTGTGTGCAGAAAGCTAATCCGTAGCTTTGTTGATGAAATTGTTGTGCACCATGACAGAGTTGAAATCACACTCAAAACATCTTCGGAACATAAAAAGGAACATAAAAAATCTGCATAATGTACAAATAGGTCAAACATTTTTTGTAAATATCATCCTCATTTATAGAATTGTCTATATTAGTAACAGCGTGTTAGCATATATATTTCAACAAAATGTAGAAAAAATTGTAAATGTGTGGTATAATTAATAAAAAAGGATGGTGTTATTATGCCCGCTAACATGACAGAACTTATAAATTGTTTGACAAATATGAAGGAGATTTATTTAAACGACCCTGTAGCTTCAGTCCGTGGCTCTAATTTTATCTTTCCATTACATCAATACTGCATAGAACAGTTAAAAAACATTATTGACCCAAGCGTGAATATCCAATACATCCCTTTAAGTGACATGGTTCGCTCAAAGGACATACCACATTATCCAAGGGTGAATATAGCAACGAATGGTCTTCAAATAATGCAAGAAGCTACATTGTTTGGTTCTCACAAGAATAAAGATGCTGATATTGTGCTTTCACATTATGCGAATGGTCCTCAAATCATTATAGGCGTTCGCAGTCAAATGTCTTCGGTTGCGAAAAATCTTGAAAACTATTATGAAGGTATAATTGGTGAATGTATTTCTCTTCATGACCGTTTTCCAATGGCTACCATCGGTTATGTGTACCTGTTACCTACAGCACCAATTAAGCCAGGTTTAACTGAAGAGGTAAAGCTTGATAAAGCAGAAAATCTTTTTGAGAAAATTACTGGGCGTTCTGATTGGAGAGATGCACACGATAAATATGAACATTTTGCATTTTTAAAAGTTGATTTTACACAAAATCCACCAGTATTGTTGCCAACAAAAGAAATTCTGCAGATTCAAAATTTCTTTGATAAGTTAATTGATACCCATAATAATCGAAATATTTTCAATCCAATTAAAAAAAGATAATATAAAAACAGGTGAGTAAACTCACCTGTTTTTATTACGCCGTATTTCAGGCTTTCTCCAAAATTGCAACAACGAAACCGCATCTTTAATTTGATTAATTTGCTCATTTGAAAATCCAAGAATATTTTTAAGCACTAATGTATCCCCTAGTTCATATGCAGCTTGAACACCTTGCGTTTTAATACATTCGTCAATTTGCCTTAATACTTTTTCGGTATATTTATCAGGAATTTTATTTATTATTTCTAATTTGTCCGTCTCACCAGGAATAAGTACTAATACACCTCCGCCCAATGAATGAATATTCAACTCAATGGATAACAAAGTAAGACTATTATACCACATACATATGATTTGTTCAGCCGTAATCTCAGAAACAATGCGCCCAGCAAGTAAACTGTTAGATACTGCATATTTGCCCTTATTGGCAATTAATTTTGGGGCATCACCAAATACCGTTAGTATCAGTTCTGGAATTTCAACATTCGGGGTTATATACCAAGGACTACGTTGCTGGCATTTGTATCGTAAATTAACGCCTTTATCAACGCCATGTTTAATATACTTTTTATCTGATTTGGTTATTTCTTTTGGCAAATATAGACGGCTCTTGCATTTGTCTGTTTCCACAACTGCACCAATATTTGTGCCACCATTAATTTCTTTAGCATTGCTAATGCAAGGAATCATATTGTCCTTTGGAATATTAAAACTTATTTGTGTTGCTGAAGTTGGATGAAAAAACTCCTTATCAGCGCACACATAACCAATATTAAATTTGCAAACATCAACAAGAGGCGTAACAATTTGCTTATTACGTATATTTTCTAGCATCGCACGTTGTTCTGTGTTCAATAATGACAATACAAATGGTTTTTTACCATGTATTATATCTGAAATATTAATTTGTGATTGCAAAGATGTATTTTGAGCAAACATATTATCAACATTTTCATATACTAAAAAATCAATTGTTGAAGTACTGCCACCCTTATTATCTGCCAGCAAGATGATTGTTTCAACATCTACATCAGGGAAGAAGTCTTCATGTATGCGTATGATTTTCAGTTCCCCATAGTTCTCCCCTAGAAAACTCCACAATGAGTGTGCATATTTAACATAGGTAAGCTCAAAAGGTAAAACAAAAGCGAGTCGACCACCATTTGCCAACATTGAAGTGCTGTGAATTGTAAAAGGCATCCATAAACTGCCACTAGTAAGCATCTTTACTTTATTTTTTGCTGTGCAATCTATTGCAATAGTTTTAGAATTTTCATCGAGATTTCTTAGCCTTACGTACGGAGGGTTTCCAACAGCCGCCGTGATTTCTGAGTTTGGAGTAAAAGTCAGAAAATCTTGGCAGTATCCTTCAATGCCATCAGCAGATAAATCCATATATTTTGAATAAATAGTTGGTTGCAATTCAACGCCTATAATACTCGGTGAATTATTTCCCAAATTCGAATATCTAGTTAATGCAGCATCTATGAAAACACCATCGCCAAATGAAGGCTCCAGAAATAAATCATCTGCACTTCTTATTGCCCAATTAACCATATACTGAGCAATCTTTTGTGATGTATAATAGGAACCTGTTAAACGGTTTTTATCCATATCTAAACTCCTTTTCTTTCACAAAATACATAATTTAAATATCATATATTATCTGTATTCATTTCTTTGATATATTTTCTAATCCAACATCCTATTTCAGCCGATGCTGTCTTTCCTTCGTTTGAAATAATTTTCATAAATTTTTCTTTTATTTCTGGTTCAATAACAACTTCAATTTTAGCAGTCTTTTTTCTTCCAGATGGGCGACCACAAAGAGATGGAGTTTTATTCATAAATATCCTCCTTTTAATTTATTCCATGATTTAATTATAATTATATCATATTTAAATCATGATGTAAAGTCAAATTTACTGATTTACTTTAGGTTATTTTGTTAAGTGTAATCTTAAAAAGGTTTAATATACATTACTAATAAAACAAAGCCATCGCAAAAAGAGAGATGGCTTTCGTGATGAAGAAAATGCAGTTTTGAAACTCTCTGTGTTCGATGGTTTCCACCAACAGAAAATCCAAAAAATTTGCACACACCAAATGGCGGTCGAGAGAAGGATGAAACAGATGTCAAAATCTGTTGTGAAATGGTATGTAGAAATTGTCCGACACCATAGAGTTTCATAGGCTTTACGGGTTTTGTTAGTGAAACTGTGAAAGTACATTTCATCTCCACCACGTCGCAGCAAACTACGCTGCATTCAAAATACCCACTCTTGCGAGTGGGTATTTCTCATAGCCAAAGCCCTGTTTGCTCCGACATTGTCCACATCATCTGCGTGTCATTTGCCACACATTATAGCTCAATTCATGTAACCTTGCAAATCTTTTTTCTTTACTTGACGCAAACCTGTAATTAGTATAAAATAAATCTTGTCCTTGAATGTCACATTACCTATATGTTATAATCACACCTAAAATAACGTTATTTACTTTAAAAAAGAAAGGAACGATACTATTTTGGGTGATAACAATCTAAATCCTGCAATAACCAAAAGTGAAAATTGGAACTGTTGGTATGTAAAAATTTCACCTACCACATGCGAAAGATGTCTTAAACTTAATTTAAGAATTTTTGCAGTTTACGATTTATTTACTCCCCCTTTGCACCCTAATTGTCGCTGCACTTTAGCACCTCTTGGCGCTATATATAGCGGTACTGCTACAATAAACGGACTTTCAGGAGCAGATATGTCGCTGAAAATGTATGGAGAATTACCGAAAAACTATGTGGATAAAAAATATGCGGAAAAACACGGTTGGGACAAGCGTAAAGGAAATTTAAGATCGGTTCTTCCGTGGGCAACAATGGGCGGAGACATATTTCGAGACAGAAAGCACAAACTTCCCGAAAAACCAGGAAGAGTGTGGTATGAAGCGGATATAAATTATATAGGTGGGTTCAGAAATACTCACAGACTTTTGTATTCAAATGACGGACTCTTATTTGTAACCTATGACCATTATAACACTTTTTATGAAATCATTTAGGAGGGAAATATGAATTATTACACTATCGACTTTACAAATGTGACAGATTTATCAGCCTTTTATCAAAGAATTATCAAGGGGCTTGACTTTCCCGAATGGTGCGGAGAAAATCCCGATGCCATCTGGGATATGCTTACAGGACATATGGAAGCACCTGCTCATATTACGGTTATTGGAAGTAATAATCTACCAAGAATTCCTGCATATGAATTTCCTTATATCAAGGAAACCTTCGATGATACTATTGAATGGTATCAAGATTTAAATAAACAAGTTATAATTGTATATAAGTGAGTTTAATTTAAATCAAAAAGGCTGTCTAAAAAACAGCCTTTTTTTTACAAAATTATTTAAAAAAAGAGTACGGGGGAAACCGCTTTCTTTGTCGATGCGGTTTTCCCCCGTAAAATCATCATAATATAATTCTTAAATTATTTTGAAGCCTCTTCTACAGCAACTGCAACTGCAACAGTCATACCAACCATTGGGTTGTTACCAGCGCCAATGAGACCCATCATTTCAACATATCAAGCCCACTTCGTGGTCTTGATGAAAGGAAGCCGGAACATTCAACCCTTGATATTACAGTCTTTTTCAATTAATAATTTATAGTTATCACCATCAATAGTGTGATTCATTACCCACATTATAACACAAAGTTATATCTTCTGTCAAAACATATTTCTATACAGATTCATTCATCTTTTAAATAACTTTTATTCCAGATGCAAACATCAATTTAACATCTTTTAAACATCATTTTAAAACCTTCTTTCTATTCGGCAAATATGTACTTGCCGCTTCCCTTAAAAAATATTCTAAAAACTTTTTTAAAATTGTTTAAAAATTACCATTATAACGACACATCCTTTTTGTCAAAATGCTATAATAAAATCACAGAGAGGGGAAGAAAGCAAAACCCTCTTAATAAAAAACATACTAGAAAGCAGGTATTAAAATGAAGAACAACAAAAAAGAAACAAATCAATTATTTCTGGTTTGTCCGGTAACTGCCGATTTAAGAAAGAAGCAATTACGATTACCAGAAGAAACAGTCAAAAATCTCAACGATCTGGGAATGTATTCAACCAAAATGTATTTTCAGTATAAAAAGAAATACCCAGACTATAAAGAAGTGATAGTTTCCGATGTAAAGCCGCTTCCCTTAAACAATATATTTTTAATAGAAAGGAGGATAAGAATATGCAGTTAAAAGATTACCAACGTCTTTATGATAAAATCCTTAAAATGTCTTATGACATTGAGGAAATATCATTAAGCAATCCAACAGAAGAAGATATTGAAAAATGCAAATGGATTGCCGCAATGCATAAAGTAATCAACGATGTGCCGCAAGGCAAAACAGAATACTTACTTATGCAGAAGAAAATCAAATTCGATTACATTGAATTCATGAATCAACAAGAAAATAATAATTAAAACAAAAAATTTATTAACAAAGAAAGGAAAAATTTCAAATTTAATTTAAAAATTTTAGAAATGAGGTAAATAATTATGAACAATATCAAAATCAATGAAAAAAACAGAACAATTGAGGTAGCAAAATCATTTTCAAACAAAGCAAGTATTTTTGGATCAGACGAATACAATATGTTAAAAGCGGCGCGTGCCGACTTCCCTAATTTCAAGGTCGTTGCAATAAATTCAGGAAAGAAAAATAATTCATTCAAAGGCTTAACAATTGACTATATGAAAAAATACATTGAAAACCATGACAACGAAGAAAAAGAGATTATGAAAGACTTCTGCATTCTTTGTGGTCGTAACGAAGAATGGGAGATTACTGAACTTGCCGCAACTGCAACTTATGGTGAAATCAAAGCTTGGTTTTTGAAGAAATATCCGATTTTTAATGAATATACACGAAAAGTAGAAAAGATTTTAAAAAGTGCCTAATAAAGAAAATATATAAAGAAAGGAATCATAACTATGAAAAATTTATTAAAAGTAAACCACGAAAAAAAATTAATTGTGATGGACAGAACCTTCGCAATAAAATCAGAAAATACCAGCAGCACCGAGTATGCACATTTACAAGAAGTCCGTCGAGATTATCCGGAATACAAAGTTGTAAAACGTTCGATAAATTATAACACAAGCAGAGAATCATACAAAGGATTAACTTATGAATATATGGAAGATTATATTTTAAGACACGAAGAAGAAAAAACTGCACTCGCAACTATTAAGGAGTTCAACGAATTACGCACTATTTCCAAATGCCACAGACAAGGCTTACGTTATCCAACAATCAAGAAATGGTTCTTAAAAAAATATCCAGAAATAGTAGAATTTGGCTTGAGTGCATAGCATCTATGAATCAAAAATTTTTTGGACAAAGTAAAAAAATAGATATACAACAAATTTCATATATAATAGAAAATTAGGGCATAGTATTTTCTTTTGCTAACAAAAGAAACAAAATTATTGCGCTATCGCGCGCAAACTACTCTAAAAGAATTGAGTGCAAGCACTCAATTCTTAAGGTTTTTGTCGCAAGCGACAAAAACCTACACATCCATAAGAAAGGAGAATTACAATGTTAAAAGATAAATACGAAAAATTCCCGGAATATTATCCAGAAATGTATCTGGATGGATACACACCAGAAGAAATACTTAATGCTTTACATAAAAAAATGATAGAGCAACACACAGAAGATGATGACGACTCCACCGAAATTATAATTACAACAAAGGAAAAAACAAAATGAGATATAATAAAAAGAAAGACCAGAAGAAAAAGAAAAAATCAGTATTAGAGTAGGAGTTGTTCAGCATTATGCAAAAGAGCCTGAAAACGGCACTTGATATGGCACTCGATGAAATTTTAAAAGATTTCAAATAAACGGCAAGTAGTTTTTGATAACTGCTTGCCGTTTTTGTCGTTTATTGCCGTCAGAGTCGCAAAAATATTCTAACGCAAACGAACATAATAATCGTAATTCCAAATCAAAATATCATTCCATAATTAAATGAGCCACCCAAAAACCTCAAGCACCTTTGAAAAAATTTTCTTCACGAAAGACTACCCCCCTATGTTCGCGAAAGGGTGACGGCAATTACCTGAACAAAAACACGCCGTTTTTCGTCTCACTTTTGGCATTTGGTATGTGCGGAAAACCGTTCACGAAAACAGATGTTTTATTATACACCCTATTCTTCGTCCGGAATGTATTCCATTAAGTCTGCCGGCTGGCAGTCAAGAGCCTTACAAATCTTATTTAATCCATCTACTGGCAAATGCTTAACAGAATTATTACAAATTGCCGAAATTGTCGGAGGTCTGATGCCGGTTTCTTTCGCAAGTTCTTTTTGATTCATCTCGCGAATGGCAAGCATAACTTTAACTTTAAATTTAATCATAATAACACATCCTTCCTTTTGGTATTATATCACGACTTTCGTAATAAATCAATACATAAATCGAAAAAATATTTCTAAAAAAGTAATATAAATTACGAAAAAGGTATTGACAAATTACGATTTTCGTATTATAATATAGATGTAGTCAAGGGAAACACCCTAAAATAAATAACAAACCAAAGGAGAAATTAAAAATGACTAAATCAGAACTTATCACAAAAATCGAAGCACTTAACGAATGGGAAGAACTTATGGAACAAGCAAAGGCAGAAGCCGAAGCAATCCGCGATAGCATTAAAGAAGAAATGCTCGAAAGAGAAACCGAAGAACTTATTGCAGGCAGTTACATCATCCGTTGGACTTCCGTATTAAGTAATCGTTTTGACACAACAAACTTTAAGAAAATGTACGGCGAACTTTACAAGGCATTCACAAAACAGAGTGCGAGCAGAAGATTTTCAATCTCTTGTTAAATATAAAAGCCGCTTCGTGAGGGAAACCTTGCGAAGCGGTAGAAAGGATAAATTATGAATTACGGATATGCCAGATGTAGCACAAACGAATCAAAGCAGGATATTAACCGACAAGTCAGAGAACTGAAAGGGGCAGGGGCAGAAGAAATATATCTTGAATACGAACACGGCGACAGTAAAATTAAAGACCAACAGAAAGCAATGTTCGAAGTGGCAAAAGAGGGCGATACAATTATCACTCTTGAAGTTCCCAGACTTGCCAGAAGTACAAAGCAACTTTGTGAAATCATCGATATTATTCGCGATAAAAAATTAAGACTTATGATTGTTGGCAGTATAACTCTTGATTGTCGCTTCGGTAAATGCGATCCTATGAGTGAAGCATTTCTACAAATGGCAGGAGTATTCAGCCAATTAGAACTAGCAATGATAAGAGCCAGAGTCCGTTCCGGTATGGCAAATGCCAGAGCAAAAGGAGCGATTATCGGGCGACCGCAATCAACTAAAGAAGATATACCGTCTATCTTTTTACGGCATTACCCGTCTTTGAAATCTGGAAAACTGAATGTTTCAGAACTTGCTCGCGTATGTGATATGAGCCGAACCACAGTTTATAAATATGTTTCTCTTTTGGAAAAATAGATAAAATTTAAGTCAGACTATTAACATTGATATTTTATAATAATTTCTGTTAATAATCTGACTTTATTTTGTTTTTTAATTATTCAACAAAATTTCTTTTTCTTCGCACAGCGGAATCATTGTTTTCAAATCTTCCCATACAAAGATTTTTGCTTTGTCATAGGTCTTTGATGTTGCAAAGTGAATTTCTTCACCTTGATAAATTGCTTGTTTTATTTCTACAAGTTTCTGTCCGTCATACAAAGCAAGAATTACAGTTTTACCATTTTCAATATTAACAGGTGTAATAATGAATGATTTACCATCTTCTGAAACTATTGTCTTTGTATACGAACCACAAGCTACAGTAATTTTGTATGTGTTTGAATTTAAGTTGTTTCCTGATGTTGGTGATAATACAATTTCAATTTCTGTTTCTGTTCCTGTTAAAGAAACCTTTTTGCGAACGCCATTTACCGCAACACTTCCGTTTACCTTTGCAGTCGCATTTGTAAAGCTTGAAGTCAGATAAATAGCAGATGTTTCTGAAGGTACAGAAATTGTATA
Source organism: Clostridia bacterium (assembly GCA_045589295.1). Lineage (GTDB taxonomy): Bacteria > Bacillota > Clostridia > RGIG6154 > RGIG6154 > RGIG2094. The sequence goes on along the minus strand of JAZNOU010000012.1, from coordinate 40,068 downwards.
CTCTGTTATATCTGAATCAAAATTTTTGTCCCATACGCCAACATCCGAGGTAATGGAATTTGCTCTTACACTAACGGTAATAACAATTGACTTTGTGGTTTCAATTCCGCTTGCATCCTCTGCTTTTGCAGTCAGAACTATTTTGCCGTTTTTAAGAGGTGTTACAAGTCCGTTTTCATCAACAGTTGCTATTGATTCATCACTTACAGACCACTCTGCATTTTTGTTTGTAGTATATTCAGGAAGAATTACTACACTGTATTGTGATGGTTCGGTAATTTCTTCATTGCCGACAATTTCAATACTTTCTGCAAATTTTACAATTTCAATTGTTTTGGTTGCATATACACCGCTACCGTCTTTTGCTATTGCAGTAAGGATTATATTACCACTTGTTAAAGGTGTTACAATACCAAGTTCGTCAACTGTTGCAATTGCTTCATTATCAACCGACCAACTAACTTCTTTGTCAGATGTATAATCAGGTGATACAATTGCTGTGTACTGTGCAGGTGATGAAATACTATCTTCACCCGTAATCTCAATACTTTCCGCAAGCTTGATAATATTAATCTCTTTTGATGCAGAAACTCCACTTCCATCCTTTGCCGTAACAGTTATCGTTACTAAACCACTTGTTATAGGTGTTACCACACCGTTATCATAAACAATTGCAATTTCTGTATTACTGATTGACCATTCCACTTCTTTGTTGGTAGCATAGTCAGGTGTAATATTTGCAGAATATGTAGTCGCTTCTGTAATACTGTCAGCTCCTACAATTTCAATACTTGTAACACCTCTGGTTACAGTAATTATTTTCGATGCAGAAACACCGCTTCCGTCTTTTGCAGTCGCTGTTAAAGTAAATGTACCACTTGTAACAGGTGTTACAACACCATCTTCTGAAACTGTTGCGATTGTTTCGTCATTTACAGACCATTCAATTGATTTATCTGTTGTGTAATCAGGACTTACAATCGCATTATATGTTGCCTCGGAAGAAATAACATCTTCACCTGATATTTCGATACTCTCTGCAAGCTTTGGTAGAATTTCAAGTGTTCCCGGAATTCTCTCCCCAAAGAAATATGTATCATTTCCGATCAAACAAGATTCTTCGGTTACTTCAATTTGAACAATTCCTGGAACTGCTGATTTGGAAACATCAAATGTTAATTCCAAAGGAGTATGAACAACATTTTTAGGAATCAATTCTGTATCAGAATACTGTGCTAAAATAACTGCAGTTGTAAATCCATCTTCTGTGTATTCATCTTCTAATTCTGCATAAGCAAAATCCTTTGCTGTTATAGATTTTAATGTTAAAGCATCAGGATATTTGATGAGGCAATATAAAGCATTTACATTCTTATCAGTTCCTACTTCTACAGTTTTTAAGATTTCGGTTGAACCAACAACTGCTAATTCCGTTCCTGATACCTTGATTTTATAGATGTTTTCGCCGCTGCTGATTATTTGTTCACATCCAAGGCAATACGTATTTCCGGTAAATCCGTCAGTTGCATCTCTTAATTCTGTTTCTCCGTGATGATTATTCGGATTGATTTCTATAATTGCGTCTGTTCTTTCGGTTGCGCTGGATTTATCCGTATAAATCGTTCCGCAGTTCTCACATTCCCAACGTTCTTTTTTTCCTGTTTCATGACAGTTTGCAGGGATTTCTTCCATCCACACAATATTATGACCTGTTGCGGGAACAGAATTTAAATAAGTCTTCACATTTTTGTTTATATCATACTTGGTATTGTATACAGAAATATCATCAAAGGAATAATATCCCTCAACGCCTGCTTCTGTGCAAGTCGCAGACGGTTCATTCCATACAAGGAAATGGAGCGTTTGTCTGTTGTATGTTGCATAGTAGTAATTTGGAATTTGTTTAAATTCTTCTTTTGTTCCAACATAATAAACATCTGTAAGGCTACCACATCTGTTAAATCCGTATATGCCATCAGTAAAGTTTTCTAACGATGATGGAATCAAAAGATTTTTAAGTTTTTCACAGTCGTTAAACGCATTAAATGCTAAGTTTTTCAAGGTATTGGGCAAAATGATTTCTTCTGCTGAAGAGCAGTACTCAAAAATATAACTTGGCAGTTCAGTTATGCCTTCTTCTACAACAATTTTTGAAACAGATCCATTGAACCTTCCCCAAGGGACATTCGTTCCGGATGAATAAACTGTAGTGCTTCCGCTTCCTGAAAGAGTTAGTGTTCCTGTAGCTGAATCAAATCGCCACTTAACGTCACTTCCACACATTCCGTTATCAGCACTTTGTAAAGTAAGATCACCTGAAAAATCATCGGGTAGTGCGTACATATAGGTTGAGCGTGGATAATATACTGTAGCAACTACGTCATCAAAAGCGTAATCTTCCTCTATAATATCACCATTAGAACCAATAGAGTTAATATAAATGGCATCCAAATCGGTACAGCCATCAAAAGCATGTTTACCTACTTTAGTATAAATGGAAAACGAAGCTTCTTTTAATGATGTACAATTATAAAAAGCATAGTCCTCAATGAAACATTGATAGGTACCATTGCTGATATAGATTGATTTTAAACTGGTACAATTTGCAAAAGCTCTTTCACCGACTATTTGTATATTGCTTGAAAGCTGCACACTTTTTAGGTTAGTACAGTTGAAGAATGCGTAATCCCACACTCTAGTGTTGTCACCTTTAACTTTAACAGTTAAGATTTGATCACGATAAGGATACCACGGAGCTTCATAAGCATAATATCCTGATGTACTTGTTTGAGATAATGTAACAGTTAATAATCCGTTTTTATCCAAAGACCAAGAAATATATGCATTACCTCCTCGAGCAATTAAATTGTCAGGCAAAGCGCTTGCTGACTGAGTGTTGCTATTATTGCTGTATACTATTCCATGAGAAGAATCGAGAACCGGATATGAATCAACAGTCTGTCCGTTATCTATATTTTGACGCCAATTAACTACACCCAGCGAAGAAAACTCGTTCAAGAAATATGCTGCGTTTGTACCATATAATTGATTTGATGGGTATACGTATTTAGAAACAGAACCCGATTCGGAAGTTCCAATCTGATAGCCGCTATAGTACCAAAAATCAATACAGTTTCTGATAACACCTTTGTAACCATCTGCGTTTGTATTATAACCATTGACACCACAGATAGTGCCTGTATTACTTTGGCTTGTAATATAAATATTTCCTGTCCTATGATAACATCCGATAACATTTGCATAGTTTCTACCAACGATACCACCACAACCGTATGGTGAGGAAGCCTCTACACGACCAATATTATAACAGTCTTTTATCACATTTGCTCCAAGCCCGTCTCCTTTATTCTGCCCGCAAATACCACCAACATATCCTTTATAATAAGAAATATCAGCAAGGTTTGCGCAACGTTCAATTGCTCCTGAGTTTTCTCCGCAAATGCCTCCGGCATAACTGTAAGAGGTTAACTGAGACGTGCTGATTTTTCCTTCGTTAGTGCATCCTGTTATTGTCCCATAATTATGAGCACAAATACCACCCAAATAAGAACCTGAACCATTTATTATATCACCATAATTATAACAATTCTGAACGGTTCCTTCGTTATATCGACAGATACCGCCACCATCCAAAATATCTCCGGTATTTGTACAATTTATTATTTCTCCGTTATTGTTATTGCAAATTCCTCCGACTGCACCACCGGTAGCCCCTACACCTAATAAATCTCCATCGAAATCACAATCTATAATTTTTTCGTCATTCTGATAGACTATTCCTAATCTGTTATGAGCTTGAACACGTGCTTTTACATAGCAGTTTTTAATTATGCCTGAATTAAATGCACAAATTGCAGCACCATCGTTGTAATGATAGAAATATGAATTTTCGATGTTCAAATCATAAATTGTTCCTGTAATTTTATAGAACATACTTCCGCATCTTCCGTATTCGCTTGCTGCAGTAGTATTTGCACAGTAAAAATATAGCCCGCTGATGGTATAGTTATTGCCGTTAAAAATTCCCGAATATGGTTTGTCTGAACTGCCTATTGATTTCCATTTTTTGTATGATGTTACCTCGTAATCTCGGGAACTTCCGTATACATTACCCTCATTAACTACAATATTAGCAACTAATTTTCCGTTTATTGAAGTTCTACCTGAATTAACCTGCTGCGCAAACCAATACAATTGACTTGCATTAGCTATTTCGTAATATCCATTTCTGTAGGTTGCAGCTTGATAAGTTTCTTCATTTGAAGATGATGAAGAACCAGTTGTAACAATATTTGTTATCCGAAAACCATATCTTGTTTGACTACTATCTGAGGTTAAACGAATTTTTACAACATTTCCCGGTACTGTTACAGTTTTACCTGTAAGAGAAGTCCCGCTGTATTTTCCTATTTGATTGTCATTGCCGTCAAGTATGTAAATATAGTCATAATTATTTTCGGTTTCCGTATCGCTTGAAAATGTTACAGAAAGGTTCTCTGCTGTAGTAGGATGAGTATACACCCATGTCTTATCCATATTATTTGCATAACTGTGAGCAGACTGAAATTGGTCAACAGATGACACGTAAACAGTACCGGATATGCTGGAAATAGCCTCAATATTCGTTACTGTAAAACCGTTTTTCGTAACACTTCCATCCGATGTCAAACGAATTTTAACAATATTTCCCGGTACTGTCACAGTTTTTCCTGCAAGAGTTGTTCCTGATTGTTTTTCAATTTGATTCCCATCGCCGTCAAGTATATAAATCCAGTCATAATTACTCTCCGTTGCAGTATCACTTGAAAATGTAATTTCCAAACTATCTGCCTCTGTTGGATAAGTATATACCCAAGTTGTATCCATATTACTTGAATACGGATGTGCAGACTGCAATTCAGAAACTGTTGAAACATTCACCGTTGTTGCCGCTGATGCACTAATTGCACCAAAGACGATTAAACTTAACATAATCACTATAACTGTTAACAAAATTTTCTTTTTCATAATGTGTTCACTCCTTAAAACATAATTTGCATTTTGTGAATTCGATTCCACATTTATTTACTTCTTCCAAAGTGTCAAAATCATAATATTTATCATAACATTTCGAATATTGACAACAGTTCTTTTTATGTAATTTTTGCTTATTCCCAAGCATATTTATCACATACTTTTTTGCCTCTTTCTGAAATTGTGCACCATTAGTTGCATACTTCAATTTTAACATTTTATCACCCCATCACTTGTTAGGAACTATTCTTCTTACAATTATACACCTTTTCTTCCTTTAAGTCAATAAAAACAGGAGATATAATTCATATTATAAGGTAAAAGGAGGAGTTAAAGTGCTTATTTTTAATTTTTCTACTATTGGAGATAGACTGTTTTCTATTCGTAAAAGAATGGGGTTAACACAAGCAGAGGTTGCAGAGGCGGCAGAATTATCTACAAGGACATACGCAGACATAGAACGTGGAAGTGTTAATATGCGCATTGAAACCGTTTTAAAGATTTGTAATGTTTTGCATATTACACCAGATGAAATTTTGACAACAGATGATTCTTCAATTTATGCAAAACAACAAGAATTATGGGAACGATTAAATTTGTGTTCTTCAAAAGATAAGGAAACTGCATTAAAATTACTTTCTGTTTATTTAGAATCGTTGAAATAGCGGGAAGGACAGACATTATGAAAGACAAAAAAGAAAAGAAACATCCGGAATTAAATCACGGTAGGCAACATCATCAGAAGATGAAGCCTTATCTCGTTATGCAATATTTACTTGAAAATTCTGATGAACAACATCCCAAAAAAGCAGATGATATAGTAGCAGAATTAGATAAAAAAGGCATATATGCCGAACGCCGTTCTATTTATCGTGATATAGAAGAAATCAATAAAGCGATTATAATGCTGGAGCAAGGGTGCAACATAACGGAATCGGCAGACATCCTTGAAAATGATAAATACGACAATGATAAATTGCTCTTATACAACAAAAGCAAAAAAGGTTTCTATGCACGACCTCGCAATTACGAAGAAAATGATATTCGACTTTTGGCAGAGTGCGTTTATTCAGCCAAATTTCTTGATAAAGGACAGACAGATTTTCTTATTGATATAGTTTGTAGAAATCTAAATAAAAGACAAGCCGAGAAAATCAAACACGATGTTCTTCTGGTAGACAGAGTCAGAACGAACAATGTCGAGGGTTTAAATAGCATTTTAACAATAAACCAAGCCATGAGTAAAGAAATTGAAGGTGAAAAACATATTCCTGAAAAAATTCGTTTTAATTATTTGAAATACACACTTAACGATACAAAAAAACAAGTAGAGCGCAGACATGGTGATTCATATATTGCAAGTCCGTTTGCCTTACTTATAAATGATGGATATTATTATGTGCTTGCCTTTGATGATAAAAAGAAGAAATTCATAAATTATAGAATTGACCGAATGAAAAATGTTGAACTTTTTGGCGAAAAAAGAGAAGGCGAAGAAGAATTTTTAAAAATTGACATAAAGAACTATACCAAAAAAGTTTTTTCAATGTTTAGTGGTGAAGAAAAAATGTTGACACTACAATTTACAAACAATCTGTTAGATACTGCCATTGACCGCTTCGGCACAAAAGATGTTTCTTATTCCAAGAATGATGACAGACATTTTACAGTTATTACAAAACTTGAAGTTAGTAATCAGTTCTTCGGTTGGCTATTGGGGTTCGGCAAACAAGTGAAAATTCTTGAACCACAAAGTGTAAAAGACAAGTTCACCGAATACATTGATAACATCAGAAAGATGTATTAAAATACGAGGATACAATATGAATAAATTCAAGCACAATTTCGAGATGGTAAAACTGGCAGATTTTGAAACAACTTATAACGAAAAATTAACCTCAGAACAAATTGAATTTAATAAAAATACAAATAGAATTTTTTCTGAAGCACATCGTAATGCCAAGCCTTCTCATTGTTTATTATGCAAAAAAGAATGCTCCAGTTTTTGCAATTCTCATTCTGTACCCAAATTTGCACTTCTACGAATTGCAGAAAACGGTATGGTTTCATCAGCATTACAAAACAAAGAACCTTTCAATGTAAAATGCATAGGAATTAACAAAACCGGCACATTCCATATAATTTGCAATAATTGTGATAACGAAAGTTTTCAGGACTATGAAAATCCACAATCTTATTCCAATTTCCCTACTAATAAAATGCTTGCACAAATTGCATTAAAAAACTATTTGTTAATGATTTATAAAAAACTTGAAGGAATAGAAACGTACAAAATACTTGAAAAACAATTTCCTTATCATAAGGACTATACCGATGAACAAATACTTATCGAAAATCTGGATTTAGCCGGATATCTTTCAGAATTTGAATATGCACAAAAAGCTATCAAAAAAGCAAGAGACAAATACTACCACGTATACTATTACAAAACACTTGATTATGTTGTTCCTTATGCCGCTCAATCTGCAATAACACTCATAGGAGATTTTGAAGGCAATGTAGTAAATGATATATATTCATTATCTTCGGAATATAAGACAAAAGATATTCACGTAGCAGTTTTTCCATTAGAAAAAACAAGTGTTGTTATATTATTTGCAAAGGATAATGAAAACAGATACAAACGATTCTATAAACAATTTCAGAAGCTATCTCCTGAAGATAAACTTTCTGCTATTAACTATATTATTTTTTCATACATTGAAAATGTTTTTATAAATCCTACGTTACAAAAAGAACTTAGAAACAATAAACATTTTATTACTGCTTGTGGGTTAAGTGGAGATGTTACTGCAGAAATTAATTTAAAAAACTTACCATTTTTCAAATTGTCACCAGAAGAAGTACTTGCAAAGGCAACCACCGAATTCAGCTTATCCAAAAGACATGATATTCCTAATCTTCTGAGTGAAGAATATGCTATAAAGTAACCAAAAAGTTGTTAAATAGTTGTTTGAAAGTATTATAAAAGATGTTAAAAAGTAGTTAGGAAGATGTTTCCTAACTACTTCATTTTTATCATTTTTTTGCCGGAAAATTTATCTAACAGATTTATTTCGTTTACTTGTTCTGAAATATCACTTACAAGCAAATTTATGTAGTTCTGCGTTATTGCAAGATTTGAATGACCTAAAAGTCTTGATAGAGTTACAACGTTACCACCATTCAAAATCCATTGTTTGGCGAAAGTGTGCCTGTATCTGTGGATTCCGGTTGTTTCAACCCCACGTTTTTTGTTATATTCATAAAGTCGATGATAACAAGTGCTTCGCACCAACTGTTCACCAAATACATTGCAAAATAGAAAATCGTCTGTTGTTTTATATTGTCTGTGTTTCAAATATTCCTTTAAAATGTTTATCATTGTCTGATTTATCGGAACAAGAAGCGGCTTTCTGTTTTTAGTAACGTTGATTCTTACAATGCTATTATCAATATCTATGTCTTTCACTTGGATATGAATCAGACTTCGTTGTCTGATGCCGGTTGAAAATAAAAAGTTTGTCATAACCCAACTCTGATATTCTGCAAAACTACACTTCTTAATATTTGGTTTAGCCAGTAGAACACGAAGTTCCGCTTCCGTATATGTTTCAACGTTTGTTTTATCTACTTTAATTGATTGCATTTTGTAATGTTCCACGTATCCTTCATTCATCCAGAAGTGAATAGTTGTAATTAAATCGCGTAAATATGCGTTGATGCTTACGTCGTTGTGAAGTGTTTCTCTCAAATGAACGACAAATTGTTTATAAACATCCTGCGTTAAATCAGTTATAGGCATTTGAGGGTTAAAATACTTGTAAAATTGATTATAACTTTGCTTATAATGATTAATTGTTCCTTCTCGCAAATTTCTTTGCCTGCAATTATCAAGATACATATTGCATCCCTCTTGGAATGTAATTCTTTCGGTTTCAAACATCTGCATTTTCTTCATAAAAAATCCCTTTCAAAACATAAAAAAAGTTAGACACATCATGTGCAAAAATCACAAAATGATGTGTCTAACTATAAATTTTTAATTTAAGATAATAAAGAAATATTCAAAAGGCTTGAAACCCTTGATATTACTTATTATTTTGAAGATTCTTCTACAGCTACAGCAACTGCTACAGTCATACCAACCATTGGGTTGTTACCTGCGCCAATGAGACCCATCATTTCAACGTGAGCCGCAAGTGATGAAGAACCTGCAAACTGAGCATCGCCGTGCATTCTGCCCATTGTGTCTGTTAAACCATAAGAAGCAGGACCTGCAGCCATGTTGTCAGGGTGAAGTGTTCTTCCTGTACCGCCGCCTGATGCAACTGAGAAGTACTTTTTACCATTTTCCCATGACCATTTTTTGTATGAGCCTGCAACAGGGTGCTGGAATCTTGTAGGATTGGTTGAGTTACCTGTGATAGAAACGTCAACATCTTCCTTAATCATAATTGCAACGCCTTCTAAAACGTCGTTAGCACCGTAGCATTTAACTTTTGATCTTTCACCGTCAGAGAAAGCGACTTCTCTTACAACTTTAAGTTCGCTTGTGTAGAAATCGTAATCTGTTTCAACATAAGTGAATCCGTTAATTCTTGAAATAATATAAGCAGCGTCTTTACCAAGACCGTTCAAGATAACGCGAAGTGGTTCTTTTCTAACTTTGTTAGCACTTCTTGCGATACCGATAGCACCTTCTGCTGCTGCAAAAGATTCATGACCTGCCAAGAAACAGAAACATTTTGTTTCTTCACGGAGAAGCATAGCAGCTAAGTTACCATGACCTAAACCTACTTTTCTTGTTTCAGCAACTGAACCGGGGATACAGAATGCCTGTAAGCCTTCGCCAATAGCTTCAGCAGCGTCAGCAGCTGTCTTAACGCCTTTTTTAAGTGCGATAGCGCAACCTAAAGTGTATGCCCAAACTGCATTTTCAAATGCGATAGGCTGAACACCTTTAACAATTTTATCAACTTCAATACCTTTAGATTCGCAAAGTTCTTTTGCTTCTTCTAAGGTAGCCATACCATATTCTTTAAGACAAACGTCAATTTTCGCCTGACGTCTTTCTTTACCTTCAAACTGTGCCATTATTTGCTTCCTCCTTTCTTATTCTTCTCTCGGATCGATGTATTTTACAGCATCGTCATATCTGCCATAAGTTCCGATGTTCTTTTCGTAAGCTTCTTTAGGATCAACACCATGTCTGATGTCTTCTAACATTTTTCCTGTTTTTACGAATTTGTAGCCGATAGCTTCGTTGTTTTTATCCAACCCAACGCTTAAGATATAGCCTTCAGCCATCTGCATGTATCTAACACCTTTTTTGTTGGTAGCAAACATAGTACCAACCTGTGAGCAAAGACCTTTACCAAGGTCTTCAAGTGAAGCACCGATTGGAAGACCATCTTCAGAGAAAGCTGTCTGAGTTCTACCGTAAGCGAGCTGCTTAAAGATTTCTCTCATAGCAACGTTAATAGCATCACAAACAAGGTCAGTGTTTAATGCTTCTAAAATTGTCTTGCCCTGTAAGATTTCAGCAGCCATAGCAGCTGAGTGAGTCATACCTGAGCAACCCAATGTTTCAACCAAAGCTTCTTCGATAATACCTTTTTTAACGTTTAAAGTAATTTTGCAGGCACCCTGCTGAGGTGCGCACCAGCCAACACCGTGTGACAGACCTGAAATGTCTGAAATCTGTGTTGATTTTACCCATTTGCCCTCTTCCGGAATGGGTGCGGGACCGTGATGTGGGCCCTTAGCAACCGGACACATATTTTCTACTTCATGTGTGTAGTTCATTTGTCATACCTCCTGAAAATTTTATATCATTAGAAAATCTAATATATACTTATCTTATGTGGCAAAAGCCAACAAAAATTTTATCATATTTATGTTTTGTTGTCAACTTGAAATGGATTATTCTTCTACTGTAATAATTTCCTTTCTCATGTAAGGACGAAGAACCTCAGGAATAACAACCGAGCCATCTTTTTGCTGGAAGTTTTCCAAGATTGCCGCAACAGTTCGGCCTATAGCGACACCTGAGCCATTTAAAGTGTGAACAAACTGAGCCTTGTCCTTTGGTGAATCTTTATATTTAATGTTAGCACGGCGAGCCTGAAATTCTTCAAAGTTTGAGCAAGAAGAAATTTCAACGTAACGGTTGTAACTTGGCATCCAAACTTCAATATCATATTTCATAGCGGCTGTAAAACCAAGGTCACCTGCACATATTTTAACAACTCTGTAAGGAATGCCCAAAAGCTGAAGTACTTTTTCAGCATCTTTTGTGAGCTTTTCAAGTTCTTCATAAGACTGCTCAGGCTTTGTAAACTTAACCAATTCCACTTTGTTGAACTGATGCTGACGCACCAAGCCTCTTGTGTCTCTTCCTGCAGAACCCGCTTCTGCTCTGAAGCATGCTGAATACGCAACGTGCTTGATAGGAAGCTTTGAGCCATCTAAAATCTCATCACGATACATATTTGTAACAGGAACTTCAGCAGTCGGAATTAAGAAATAATCAGTTCCTGAAACTTTAAAAGCATCTTCTTCAAACTTAGGAAGCTGACCTGTTCCAACCATTGAGTTTCTGTGAACCATGTAAGGAGGGAAAACCTCTTTATATCCGCTTTCTAAAGTGTGAGTATCTAAAAAGAAGTTGATTACTGCACGCTCTAATTGTGAGCCTGTGCCTTTGTAGAAGGTAAATCTTGTTCCTGTAACCTTGCCTGCACGCTCAGCATCTAAAATATTAAGATCTTTACCAATATCCCAGTGCGCTTTTGGCTCAAAATCAAATTTAGTAGGCTCGCCCCATTTTCTTATTTCGATATTATCCTCGTCTGTTTCACCCTCAGGAACAGTTTCGTTAGGAATATTTGGGATAGTGAGCATAATTTTTTCAATTTTTTCATCCAAATCACGAACAATTGCATCAAGCTCTTTGATTTCATCTGAAATCTGTTTCATTTCTGCAAAAATTGGAGCAACGTCTTTGCCCTCTTTTTTAAGCATAGGAATTTGTTTGGAAACGGTGTTTTGCTTATTTTTAAGTTGTTCTGCCTTGTAGATGGTTTCTTTTCTTTTGTCATCAAGCTCTAAAACGCCTTCAACGTCAAATTTTTCACGTCTTTTTAAAAATGCACGCTGTACCTTTTCAGGCTCGTTTCTTAAAACCTTAATATCAATCATTTTTGGTATTCTCCTTTGCAATTTCTAACAATTTTTCGTAATTTGTGATGGCAAAAGTGCCCTCAATGTATTTTTTGTCAATTTTTTCAAGACAGATTAAAGCATCTTCATAGTAACTGCCTTCTATCATTTTTTCTGCCTCAAAAATTGAGTTTAATGCGTGATATCTTTCAGCTGTTTCGTAAAGATTTTTATTTTCTTCCTTTAACGCATCCACTTCCTGTTTTAAGGTTACGTTCTCGCTGCTTAAAACTTCAATTCTTGTTTTTGCAGACGCATTTATCTTGTCAGTTCTTTCAGAACTTCTTGTAAGGCTTACCGCCCCAATCCCTATAAACAGCACCGAAACAACAAAAAGCAAAACGGAATATTTAATAAATTTTGCGTCAAACTTTTTCAATTAAAGTGCCTCCTATTCCTGTTCTATGCCAAGTTTTTCCAAAAGCTCTGTCATCTGGGCATAGTTTTTAAAGCCAAGTTCAACTTTACCTTTAAATTTTTCTGAATAATTAAGTTTTACCTTAACTCCATACTTTTCTTCCAAAACCTTTTGTGATTTATCAAGCTGATTTTTCACATCTTTATCTAAAACAATTTGCTTTTTCTTCTTAGGTTGTTGTTCTTTCGCAAGGGCTTCCAGCTGTCTTACGCTAAGTTCCTCATTTTTCACCCTGTCAGCAAGGGTTTCCATTTTGTTAAGGTCGGTAACCGACATTAAAACTTTTGCGTGCCCCTGACTTATCTCACCTGCTGCCAACATATCACGAAGCTTTTTGGGCATCATTAAAAATCTTAATGCGTTTGCAACGGCAGGTCTGCTTTTTCCAACTTTTTCGGCAACCTGTTCTTGAGTTAAGCCGTAAGTGTCCATAAGTCTTCTGTATCCGTTTGCCTCTTCAATTGGGTTTAAGTTTTCTCTTTGAAGATTTTCAACCAAAGCAATACTTTCCGCCTGCAAAACAGAATATTCTTTTACAATAACAGGAACTGTTTTAAGCCCTAAACTTTTTGCAGCACGCCATCTTCTTTCGCCTGCTACAATGCGGTAGTAGTCGTTTTCCTTAACGGCAACGATTGGCTGAACCATACCGTGCTCTTTAATAGACTCTGCAAGTGCTGAAAGCTTTTGTTCATCAAAGTCTTTTCTTGGCTGGTCTTTGTTCGGCTCAACTAAATTTATGTCAAGCTCCTGTGCCAAAGACGCATCTTTAACCTGTTCTTGTATTGTGTCGGGGATTAAGGCGCCAAGCCCGAACCCCTTTCCCAGTCCTCTTTTTTTCATATATATTCCTCACAAACAGTATACTGAATAATTAATTGTTTTTTTCAATTACTTCTTTTGCCAGCGACGTATACGCAAAAGCACCTGTTGCGGTGCGGTCAAACACGTTTATAGGTTCTCCAAAGCTAGGTGCCTCCGAAAGTCTTACATTTCTTGGTATAACCGAGCGATAAACCTTTTTGCCAAAGCACTTTTTAACTTCTTCTACCACCTGAATTGAAAGATTTGTTCTTCCGTCGAACATTGTCATAACAACGCCCTCAATGTCAAGTTCAGGATTAAGCGCCTTTTTAACAAGATTAATTGTGTTTGTAAGTTGCATAACGCCCTCTAAGGCGTAATACTCGCACTGAATAGGTATTAAAACGGTATCAGTTGCAGTTAAAGCGTTAATTGTAACAAGTCCAAGCGACGGGGGACAGTCGATAATAATAAAATCATAACTGTCTTTTACCTTTAAAAGTGCATCTTTAAGCTTAAACTCTCTTTTGTTCGTAGATACCAGCTCAATTTCCGCCCCCGAAAGACCTATATCGGATGCGATTATATCCATATCAAAATATTTTGTTTTTGTAATTACCTCATCTGCCTCTGCCTCGTTTACCAAAATATCGTAAACTGTACCGGAAAGAGTTTCTTTTTCAATTCCAAGTCCGGTTGTGGCATTGCCCTGAGGGTCAGCATCAATAATCAGAACTTTTTTACCCTGCTCTGCCAAACACGAGGCAAGGTTTACGGCTGTAGTGGTTTTGCCCACTCCGCCTTTCTGATTTGCTACCGAAATTATCTTTGCCATATATCCTCCGCAAAAAACATTCTACTTCCTATCAAGTATACCACTTTTTAATAAAAAAAACAATACAAATACACATTTTTATCAAAAAAATACAAATTTTTCTTTATTTTTTTCATTTCTTCATTATATAGCTTTTAAGACTGACTTTTTTGCTTCAAAATCACGCCAGAACTTCCAAATATTTTGCATTGAAAAGGCGAATAAAATCCGTTATTATTGTAACTGTGGTTGACATAATCGACATTTATAGCAACCAGCAACAATAAAAATATATTAGGAGGAAACTAAAGTATGTCAGCATTTAAAAAAGTTTTATCGGTTGTTTTAACACTTGTTATGGCAATCGGTATCGTAACACCTGCGCACGGCTTTGAAGTAAGCGAAGATGTTGCAGGCACAGTTTACGAAGAAGCTGCAACAGTACTTGGTGCGCTCGGCATTATGATTGGTGACGAAGGCGGATTTCGTCCGAACGACACAGTAACAAGGGCAGAATTTGCAAAAATTGCAATCCACGCATTAGGCTTACAAGACGTTGCAGAAGCGTCAAAAGGAATAACAAAATTTCCTGACGTTGGTATTGACCACTGGGCAAACGGCTATATCAATATAGCAACCGCTCAAAAAATTGTAGTAGGTCACGATACAGGTCTTTTTGCACCTGAAGATGTTATCACATATCAAGAAGCAGTTACAATTTTAGTAAGAGTATTAGGTCACGAGCCTGCAGCACTTGCCAGAGGCGGATACCCTACAGGCTATCTTGTAACAGGTAACAACATCGGTCTTACAAAAAAAGCTTCAACAGAAGCAAATAAAGGTGCATCACGTGGCATCACAGCTCAGCTTACTTTTAACGCTCTTACAATCAACTTAATGGAGCAGGTAGGCTTTGGCGACGACGGAAAATATGAAGAAGTAAATAAAACACTTTTAAAGGATAAATTGGGCGTAATTAAAGGCACAGGCATTGTAACAGGCAACTCTGTAACAAGACTTGACGGCACAAGCTCACTTAAAGATACAGAAGTTCAGATTGGCTCAGATGTATTCTTCACAGGTTCTTCAAAGGCAGATACAATGCTCGGCCAATATGTAACTTATTACGTTGAAGAAAAAGAAGATGGCGACAAAGTTGTTCTTCTTGCAATGGCAGACAAAAGCAGAAACAAATCAATTACCATCAACGCATCAGATCTTTCACAGGAAATCTTAGAAAATTCAACAAGCATTTTCTATACCGAGGGTGATGATTCAGATGAAGAAGAACTGATGCTCGCAGACGATGTTAAAGTAATTTACAACGATAAAGCTGGTGCACTTAAAAATCCTGCAACCGGTACAATTACACTTTTAGAAACAACAAGAGATGACAAATACGACACAGTTTTCATTAATGAATATGTAAACTACGTTGTGGATTCAGTATCAACAGCAGGCAAAAAGATTTACGATAAAAACGGTCTTCCTGCACTTGATTTAAATACAGACAACAACAAAAACTTAAAAGTTATTTTAACAGACAAAAACGGAAATCCCGTAGATATTAAAGACATCAAAGAATGGAACGTGCTTTCAGTTTACAAAAACACAAACTATGTAAAAGCTGTAGTTTCAACAGAAATGGTTTCTGGTGTAATCACCGAAAAATCAGCATCTGAAGAAGTAGTAGTAATCGGCGGAAAAGAGTACAAGATAGCAGAAAATATGAATTTCGGCGACTTTACTTTAAGATTAGAAGGCAGATTTTATTTAGATGCTTCAGGAAAAATCGCAGCATTTGACGCTCAAAGCAGACTTGGAACTAACTATGCATATTTAATTAATGCAGGTCTTACTTCAGGTCTTGACCAGTCACTTCAGATAAAACTCTTCACCGTAGGCGGCGAAGTAAAAACATTAACAGCAGCAGATAAAATCAAAGTTGACGGCGTTTCAGGCCTTACAACAGAAGCGGCACTTGAGGCTCTTAAAACAGACGGAAGCGTAGTAAAACAAATGGTTACTTTTGAAACAAACTCAAAAGGCGAACTTTCAGGAATAGAAAGAGCAACAGACAAAACTGCAAGTTTCCCTCAGAGCTTTGAAAAATCAATGTTTGCCTTAAACTTCAGTGGCGACGGCTTAGTATTTAAGTCAGCAGGCAACAGACTTAACATTGTAGACGAAAGCGGTGCTACAACAGGTTCAATCAAAGTATCAGAGGAAACAATTATCTTTAACATTGCAGAAAATGAAACAGACACAGATAAAATGGAAATGGGTTCACTTAAAAGCTTTGTTGACGGAAGCACTTACAATGTAGAAGTGTTTGACATCAAAGAAGATCACACAGCAGGTATGATAAGAGTTACAAACACAGTTTCAAACGGTAAGATTGAAGCACCTATTGCAGTAGTTGACAAAATCACATCAATTCAAAACGCAGAAGAACTTTTAGTTGATAAACTCTATGCTGCAGTAGACGGAGAAAAAATCGAACTGATGACCGAAGAAGCAGGCATCTTGGTTAAAAACGAAAGCGAAAAATTACAGCCTGGTGACATTATTCAGTACACCTTAAACTCAAAAGGCGAAATTGATAAAATCACAGTATTATTTGACGTAAGTGAAAAAGATACAGAATTCTATGCAAGCTACGGCGCAGCAGACGAAATGGCTGTTATTTACGGAAAAGTAACAAAGAAATTCTCAGACTCTGTTAACGTATCAGTAAACGGCGAAAGTGCAATTAACTACAACGTATCAGGTGCACTTGTTTACAAGTTTGACACAGGCAGAAACAAACTTACAATCACAGACTCAGGCGAAATCGCAAAATGGGAAGATGGCGCAAATGAGCAAAGAGTATTCATCAGAATTTACAAAGATGAAGTTAAAGAAGTAGTTATTGTAGAGTAATAAAAAGAGAATTTAATCATGACACAAAAAAGGCACCCTGTCGGGTGTCTTTTCTTATTGTTTATCAATATTTGCTTTAAATATGTCTGCAACCTCGCTGATTATAATGTAAGCAGCAGGGTCAATCTCATGAACGATTTGCTTTAATTTAACCACCTGGAAACGGTTGACCACAAAATAAATCATTGTCTTTTGTGCATTGGAATAACCGCCCTTTGCGTCTATTTTTGTAGTTCCGCTTTCAAACTCTTCAGAAATTGCACTGCAGATCTCTGCCGCGTGCTCTGTTACAATCATGGCGCATTTTGCACGGTCTAAGCCCTCTACAATAAAGTCAATTGTCTTAAGCGCCGCCCCGTACGTTACAATAGAATAAAGAGGAAGTATCCAGCTGTTTATTGCAATCCCCGAAATTACATACAGCACTATGTTGTATACCATAACAAATGTACCAACAGTAATTCCAAGCCTTTTTGCGAAAATAACCGCCATAACTTCAACGCCGTCCATAGCCCCGCCGTAGCGTATTGCAAGACCGCTGCCAATTCCTGAAATCGCCCCGCCAAACAAAGCACAAAGTAAAAGGTCAGTTCCCGCAAGCGGAGATGCCAAATTCACATCAATAGGCAAAACATACATAATTAAGTATGCGGTCGCAGAATAGACAACAACTGTATAAATGGCATAACCGGTAAATATTTTTCCCTGCCTTTTAAGGCCGTACAAAAACAGTGGAATATTTAAAATTACAAGAAAAAATGAAAGTGAAAATAACTCAGGAGTAAGTTGTGATAAAAGCATTGACGTTCCCGAAATACCGCTGTCATAGAGCTTAACGGGCGACAAGAATAATGTAACACCAAAAGCATTGATAATTCCCGCAAGCGTAAGCATAATAATATTTTTAATGCTTAAATGTTCGTTAAATCTTCTCACTTTAATCCTCCTAATCATAAAAAAAGTCGAAGCAAAGTTTTCCCTTTACTTCGACGTGGTCGAGGCGACAGGACTTGAACCTGCGGCATCTTGGTCCCAAACCAAGCACTCTACCAAACTGAGCTACGCCTCGAAATGCAATAGATAGTATAACACAACTTTTTAAAAAATGCAATAGGTATTGCGAAATTTTTTAAAAAATTTTTCAAAATGATTGACACAGGTCAAAACCTATGGTATAATACCACTTGCTGATAATATGCAGGTGTGGTGGAACTGGCAGACGCGCTGGACTCAAAATCCTGTGGTAGTGATACCGTGTGGGTTCGATTCCCACCACCTGCACCACGTCGGAATGGACTTCGGTTCAT
Source organism: Clostridia bacterium (assembly GCA_045589295.1). GTDB lineage: Bacteria > Bacillota > Clostridia > RGIG6154 > RGIG6154 > RGIG2094. The sequence continues at coordinate 21,545 of JAZNOU010000012.1, read as the reverse complement.
TCCGAATTTTTTTGCAAAAATCCGTCAAATGCTCCGTCATTCCTCCTTTTCCGCAAAAACATCGCTTCGCTAACAATTTTTTGCGGTTGGGGTTGGTCGCGTGTGCTTTTTCATGTGTATAAAACAAATGGAATCGAACCCTGAGAGGGCATTTTGCGGAGTAAAAAGTTGCCAAAAGGCAAGTTTTTCGCAAAATGGTGTGCAGGCGGGTACTGAAAGCGGTAGCTTTCGGTCGCCAAGCAGGGTAAATCGCGAAGCGAGTTACTTCCCACCACCTGCACCACGTCGGAATGGACTTCGGTTCATTCCGAATTTTTTTATGCCTTTTATTTCCTTTACAAACCCGCTTTAGTGTGATAAAATAATAACGATTGGAGTGGGATATATGAAAATTTCAGAAATATATCAGAATGTAAAACAACCTAAATCGTTTGAGATTTTTCCGCCGAAAGGGGACTTGTCTTTTGACACAGTTAAAGACACAGTAAAAGAGCTTAAAGACTTAAACCCCGCCTTTATAAGCGTTACCTATTCTGCCGGGGGCACTGGAAACAGCTTTAAAACAGCCGAGCTTTGTTCCATGATAAAAAATGACTACTGTGTTGAGGCAGTTTCGCACTTAACCTGTATAAATTCCACAAAGGCTGACGTTTTAAAAACTTTAGACACGCTTAAACAAAACAATATAGAGAATGTTCTTGCTTTAAGAGGGGACATTGTAGAAGGTTCTAAAGCACACGATTTTAAATATGCCACAGACTTGATTCCGGTTTTGAAAGAAAATGATTTTTGTGTAGGCGGTGCGTGTTACCCCGAAGGCCATGTCGCCTGCCAAAGCTTAGAAGATGACTTAAATCATATGTACGAAAAACAGACTTTGGGTGCCGACTTTTTCTTGTCCCAACTTTTTTTTGATAACAATGTGTTTTTCAAATTTATTGAAAAAGCAAGAAAAAAGGGTGTTACAAAACCGATTGAGGCAGGTGTTATGCCCATTTTAAGCAAATCGCAGATTACAAGAATGATTTTTATGTGCGGAGCAAGTTTGCCCGCGCACATAATAAGAATTTTGAATAAATATGAACATAGCCCTGAAGACCTTGAAAAAGCAGGCATTTACGAGGCCCTGACCCAAATAAGAGGGCTTTTGGACGGCGGTGTAGACGGCGTTCATATTTACACAATGAACAAACCTGCAATCGCAACAACCATTATTAACGGTCTGAAATAATATGAAAATTGATAAAAACGAAGTTTTAAGATATTTAGGTTATAAAAATCAAAAAATTTCTGCTGAGCTTGACCAAAAGATTGACTTTTTAGTTGCCGATGCAAAAAAAACTTTAAAACCAAAAGCTTTTTTTGAAATTTTTGAGCCTGAATTTGAAGATGTTATATATTTAAAAGAAACTTCCCTGGTTTTAAGAGGAAAAAGCATTTTAAATCATTTAAATGGTGCTGAAAAAGTAGCAGTAATGGCGGTAACATTAGGAATTGAGGCAGAACGTACCATTTTAAAGTATCAGCATACCGATATGGTAAGCACAGTTATATCAGACGCGGTCTTTGACGCGTTTGTAGAAACTGTTGCAGACGAAATTCAGCAAAAAATCGAGGAAAAAGCAAAGGCAGAAGGTCTTTTTATAAGTTCAAGATTTAGTCCTGGATACGGGGATTTACCGCTTGAAACTCAGCAAGATATTATTTCTTGCCTTTCTCTTGGTAAACGAATAGGGCTTACTGTTACAGAAAGTAACATTTTAGTGCCAAGAAAAAGCATAACCGCCATAGTCGGTCTTTTTAAAGATGAACAAAAATTCAAAAAAACAGGCTGTGAAACCTGCAATTTAAAAGATAAGTGTAAAAGCAAAAAGGAGCAGATAAAATGTTTGAAGGAAAATTTATAATCTTTGATGGTGCAATGGGCACAAGTCTTCAAAAATACGGCCTGGCAGCAGGGGAATTACCTGAGCTTTTAAACTTTTCACACCCTGATATTGTTGAAAAAATTCACAAAGAGTATTTACAAGCAGGTGCAGATATAATAACCACTAACACATTTGGTGCAAACCGCTTAAAGCTTGGAAACAATGCCACAGTTGAAGATGTAGTAACACAGGCGGTGAAAATTGCCAAAAAAGTAGGTGCAAAACTTGTTGCTCTTGATTTAGGCCCTACAGGTCAGGTTTTAGAACCAATCGGAACGCTGTCTTTTGAAGAAGCGTATGACCTTTACAAAGAACAGATTTTAGCTGGTGCAAAAGCAGGAGCAGATGTAGTTTTAATTGAAACAATGTCTGATATTTTAGAAACAAAAGCTGCAATACTTGCAGCAAAGGAAAATTGTACACTTCCCGTTATAGCTACTATGACTTTTGGCGAAGATAAAAGAACTTTTATGGGTACAAGCCCCGAAAACGCAGCAATAACACTTTGTGCCCTTGGCGTAGATGCAGTTGGTGTAAACTGCTCACTTGGTCCTAATGAGCTTTTGGACGTAGTTAAAAAAATATGTGAGTTTTCAACTAAACCCGTAATTGTACAACCAAACGCAGGACTTCCAAAGGTTGTAAACGGAAAAACAGTGTTTGAAGTAACTCCTGCTGATTACGCAAAAGCAATACAAAAAATGATAGATATGGGCGTTTCCATCATCGGAGGATGCTGCGGAACAACCCCTGAACATATAAAGGAAGTAAAAAAATTAACGCAAGACAAAACACCTGTTAAAAGAGAAATAAAAAGGGTCAGTGCCATTACAAGCGGTCAGGCAGAGGTTATCTTAACAGACAATACCGCCATAATAGGAGAGCGTATAAACCCTACAGGCAAGCCAAAATTAAAAGAGGCACTTAAAAATAGAGATTTTGATTATATCGTATCTGAGGCAGTTGCTCAACAAAATGCAGGAGCAGATATTTTAGATGTAAATGCAGGACTTCCCGATATAGACGAGGAAGAGGTTTTAAAACAAATTATTAAAAAACTTCAAGCGGTAACAACACTTCCTCTTCAAATCGACTCTGCCAATATTTCTGCAATAGAAAAAGCCGCAAGAGTTTATGCAGGAAAACCAATCATTAACTCGGTAAATGGCAAAAAAGAGAATATGGAGAAAATTTTCCCTATTGTCAAAAAATATGGTGCAGCCGTAGTAGCATTAACACTTGACGAAGACGGAATTCCTGAAACTGCAGAGGGCAGATATAAAATAGCAGAAAAAATTGTAAACACAGCCAAATCTTATGGCATTGATAAATCAGACATTTTTATTGATTGCCTTGTTTTAACTGCTTCTACCAACCAAAAGGCAGTAATGGAAACTCTAAAAGCAATTACTTTAGTTAAAAGAAATCTTGGTGTGAAAACAGTTTTAGGTGTAAGCAATGTATCATTTGGTCTGCCATCTAGAGAGGTTTTAAACGCAACTTTTCTTGCAGCTGCTTTTGGTGCAGGGCTTGATATGCCGATATTAAATCCACTTTCTAAAGAGTATTCAAAAACAGTAGCGGCTTTTAAAGTTTTAAATAACGAAGATAAAAATGCCGAAATCTATATTTCATCTTATTCAAATGAAACAGCTCAAAAACCTGCAGGAAAAAGCAATCTAAATATGAGGGAAATAATCATAAACGGACTTAAAGGAGAAGCAGAAAGCAAGACAAAAGAGCTTTTAAAGACAAAAACTCCTTTGGAAATAATAGATAACGAATTTATTCCTGCTCTTGACATTGTGGGTGAAAAGTTTGAAAAAGGGGAAATGTTTTTGCCGCAGCTTATGGCGTCTGCCGAAGCAGTAAAAACAGGCTTTGAGCTTTTAAAATCAGAAAAATCAAATTCATCTAAAGGCAAAGTAATACTTGCCACAGTTAAAGGCGATATCCACGATATTGGTAAAAATATAGTAAAGATGCTTATGCAAAACTACGGGTATGAGATAATTGACCTTGGCAAAGATGTTGAACCTGAAGAAGTATTAAAAGCCGTAAAAGAGCACCAAGCACAACTTTTAGGATTAAGTGCACTAATGACAACAACAGTAAAAAGCATGGAAGAAACCATTAAACTTGTAAAAAACGAGGTGCCTGAAATTAAAATAATGGTTGGCGGTGCAGTTTTAACTGAAGATTACGCTCAAATGGTCGGTGCAGACTTTTATGCTAAAGATGCACAAGGCGGTGTTAAAATAGCAGCTGAAATTTATAAGTAACAAATAAATCTTTATTTCATATAATAAAGCAGGGAATAAAAACCCTTAATATAAATTTTAGCACTCACACACAGCGTAAACGCTTTTATATAAGAGGATGCTTTTGCATCCTCTTTTTTTAAACTAATACCAAATAATTTTAACAAAAATTTTGACGGTGCTTAAAGATGTTCTACGTGGAACATTTAATTTAAACCAATAAAAAACCGCTTTTAAAAGCGGTTTTTTATTGGTTTGTATTATTTTACATTTGCTCTTTTTTCTGGTTTTCATATTCTTGCAGCTGTTGTTCCATATATTCCTGCTGTGCTCTAATTTGTTCAGAGTACTCGACATCAATTATAAATATATCTGTATTTTTATCAACACTTTCTTCCATTGCATTAAATTCGGTCTGATAAATCGGGTCCTTAAACAAATAGTATCTTAGCAACCTTTCGTTTTCAACAATGTACCCGCCTTTTTCAACCTTGAATGTTTCGCTGTATTGTGAACCTGTACCAAAATTCTCAATAACAGTTATTTCAACAAACTCTTTGTTTTCATCATTTGCAAACACAACTTCGCCAGGAAAACTCTTCTTTTCGCCGTAAACTACATCAATTCTTGCAATTTGACTTCTTTTTCCATTATCAATTTTGTAATAACGACATCTTTTAATTATATAATCTCTATCAAGGTCATATTCTACCTGTACTCTGTCGCCAGCTTCAAGACCTAACCCCTTAAGCTCTGACAAAATATCATTATTTACAATAAATTCATAGCGTGCAATGAAACCTTCTTCATTAGTATCGATTTCTGCACTGTCCTCAATTATAAATACGTAGCTTAATGTATCAGTTCTTGCCATTAGATTGGTCATAATCTTATTATAATCCTCTCTATATGTCAAAACCTTTCTCGTTATTCCATCGCCATATTGTGTAAATATCTCATTATTATAGTAAAAACACTGATAATTAACAGAATAGTCTAAAATAGCATTAATATTTTCGCCGTCTTTTTCATAATAAATTGTCCAATAACCAAAATTTTCATTTTCGCTTTCTCTTGAAGCCGTTCTTTCGGTAATGGATCCGTACTTTTCTAAAAGTTTTGCTCTGTTGTTACAAGCAGCAACTTTTTGGAACGGAATTTCAATTGCTATTGTTTCTTCATTATTTTTGTTATTTGAGCATGAGCACAAAAGAAGCATAAGGCACATAAGTAAAGATGCTATCTTTTTCATACATTACCTCCTACATAATGATTTGTTTAACCAATTCTATATGACTTTTATATATTTCCTCTTTAAGTTTTGAGCTGGCTTCCGGTCTTACTGTAAGGAACAGAGGATCTTGCATTTTGGAATCTAGTTTTGTTTCTGATAATGGAATTTTAATATATCCTTCACCGCTAAGCCCGTATTTTTCGAGGTTTTCATAGGTTTCAATCATTTCTTCTTTTAAGAGAAAATTATACATATTTTCATCAACAAGCTGTATCGTACAAAGAGATGTCTCAATAATGGCATTAAGTTTCATACCTGAAGCCATATCCTGCTCTGCAGACTTATAATCGGTAATATCAGAAGATGCAAGTATCGCCTCGTTCATAACAACAAGTTCATTTCCGTTGCCGTTATAATCAACATCATAATTATTCTTTATAGCTTCGGCTATGGCATCGCCGTGTTCATAACTGTAATCAGAACTTGCCGCTGCAACCATAATGTTTAAGTCTTCTCTTTCCTTAAAAACAGTAACTCTTATAATACTTACAACCATAAGTATACAAATAATAAGTATAACTGTGGAAATTAAATAATAGTCTTTAAAATATTTAAGTCTTTTCCCTTTAGGAACGTTTTCAAAGCCTAACATTATTCTTCACCTTTAATTTCTGCTTGTGGTGGTGTAAGTGTTTCTTCAACTAAATCTTCTTCATCTTCATGAGCAGAAATTGCGATAGATACAACCTTTTCACCATCTTGCGCACGCATTAACATAACACCCTGAGTTGCTCTACCCATAACGCTGATGCCTGAAACAGCTGTTCTGATTACAATACCTTTCGAGGTTATAAGCATAACGTCATCATCATTAGTAATTGCTTTAACACCTGCAACCAAACCTGATTTTTCAGTAATCCTGTAGGTCTTAACACCCTTACCGCCACGTGTTTGTACCTTATATTCTGAGCTTTCGGTAACTTTACCAAGTCCGTTTTCGGTAACAACCAACAGGTTTTTGCCGTCTGCCATAACAGCCGAGCCAATAACATAATCATCCTCAGCTAAGTTGATAGCTCTAACACCATGAGCAAGTCTTCCCATAGGACGAACATCAGTTTCGTTAAATCTGATAGATTTTCCGCCGCGTGTTACAATAAATACCTGATTATTTCCATCAGTAAGACTTACGTTTATAAGTTCATCATCTTCATTGAGAGAAATAGCATAAACGCCGCCTTTTCTATTGGTATTGTATTCTTCTAAAGCAGTTTTCTTAATTAAACCGCGTTTTGTAATCATTGTGAGGTAGTTATCGCCCTCAAATGATGAAATCGGAATAGCAGTTGTAACTTTTTCGCCATCCATTAAAGGCAAAAGGTTAACAATTGCAGTACCTTTTGCAGTTCTTCCTGCCTCAGGAATCTGATAGCCTTTTAATTTGTAAAGTCTTCCGAGTGTTGTAAAGAACAGAATATAATCGTGTGTATTGCATACAAACAGATTTTCAACAAAGTCTTCTTCTCTTGTTGAAAGCCCTGAAACGCCTCTGCCACCACGTCTTTGACTTCTGTAGGTATCAGTTGTAAGACGTTTTACGTAACCAACGTGGGTAAGTGTAATTACAACTTCTTCTCTCTCTATCAAATCTTCAAAGTCAACATCATCAATTGCAGCTTCAATGCTTGTTCTTCTATCATCACCGTATTTTTCTGCAATTGCTTTAAGTTCAAGCTTAATTGTTTCTTTTAATTTTTCTTCGTCTGACAAAATTGCTCTAAATTCATCAGCTTTAGCTTTTAACTCGTTATATTCATCATCAATTTTTTCGCCGTTTAAACGCTGAAGCTGGATAAGACGCATATCAAGTACACTCTGTGCCTGAATTTCTGAAAACTGGAAGCGATTCATAAGTCTTTCTTTAGCATCATCATAAGAATTTCTGATTATTTCAATAACTTCATCTATATTATCAATAGCAGTTTTAAGACCTTCTAAAATATGCATTCTTGCCAATGCTTTTTCAAGGTCAAAAGCTGTTCTTCTTGTAACAATTTCCTGTTGGAATCTAATATAGTTATTAAGATATTCTTTTAAAGTAAGTACTTTTGGTCTTCCGTCTTCAATAGCAAGCATATTAATAGAAAAGCTGTCCTGAAGACGTGTAAACTTATAAAGATGATTTAAAACAACCTGCGGATTTGCATCACGCTTTAAGTCAATAACAATTTTAAGACCTACGCGGTCTGAAGTAAGGTCACGAATATCTGCAATTCCTTCAACACGCTTGTCTTTAACCAAATCTGCAATGGATTTAACTAAAGCAGACTTATTTACCTGATAAGGAATTTCAGAAATTATAATAGAATATCTGTCATCTCTTCCAGATTCAACAATTTCGCATTTAGCACGTATTACAATTTTTCCTCTTCCTGTTTCATAAGCGCTTCTTATGCCATTTCTGCCCATAATAGTAGCGCGTGTAGGGAAATCAGGACCTTTTACATATTCCATAAGCTCATCAACAGTAATTTCAGGATTGTCAATCTGCGCTATAGCAGCATCAATAACCTCTCTTAAGTTGTGAGAAGGAATATTTGTAGCCATACCAACAGCAATACCAGAACAACCATTAACTAAAAGAACAGGTATTCTTGTTGGAAGTACAACAGGTTCTTTTCTTTTTTCGTCAAAGTTTGGAACAAAATCAACGGTATTTTTATCAATATCAGCTAAAAGCTCATTTGAAATTTTGCTCATTCTTGCCTCGGTATAACGGTAAGCAGCCGGCGGGTCGCCATCGATTGTACCAAAGTTACCATGGCCGTCAATTAAAGGATATCTTAAAGAAAAGTCCTGTGCCATACGAACCAAAGCATCATAAACAGAAGCATCACCATGAGGATGGTATCTACCGATAACATTACCAACTGTTGTAGCAGATTTAAAAAATGGCTTGTCGGCAGTTAAATGCTCTTCGTACATTGAGTATAAAATTCTTCTGTGAACAGGCTTTAAACCATCTCTTACATCAGGAAGAGCACGGCTGATAATTACAGACATTGAATAGTCAATAAAAGCCTCTTTCATTCTTTTTTCTATGTTAACATCAACGATTTTCTGATTCTGTAAATGTTCAACAAAATTTGTATCGGTGTTTTGATTTTTCATTTTTGTTCTCCTTTCAAATACAGATTAAACGTCTAAGTTAACCGCATACTTTGCGTTTTCTTCAATGAATTTTCTTCTTGGTTCAACTTCTTCACCCATAAGAATCGAGAAAGTTTCATCAGCAGAAATTGCATCTTCCATTGTAACTCTTAAAAGCACTCTGAACTCAGGATTCATAGTTGTATCCCAAAGCTCATCCGAATCCATTTCACCAAGACCTTTGTAACGGGAAATGTCAACTTTTGCGTTTACATCGCCGTTTTTAAGTTCTTCACTTATAGCATCTCTTTCTTCATCTGAAAAAGCAACTTTTGATTTTTTACCTCTTGAAATTCTGTAAAGAGGTGGTTTTGCCAAATAAACATGACCTTCTTCAATTAATTTTGGCATAAATCTAAAGAAAAATGTGAGAAGCAATGTCTGAATATGAGCACCATCCACGTCAGCATCGGCCATAATAATAATTTTATCATATCTAAGCTTTGAAATATCAAATTCTTCGCCAATACCTGCGCCAAGTGCAGAAATAACAGGTAAAAGTTTTTCATTGCCGTAAACCTTATCTGCTCTTGCTTTTTCAACATTAAGCATTTTACCCCAAAGAGGAAGTATAGCCTGATAGTTACTATCTCTGCCTTTTTTAGCAGAACCGCCCGCAGAATCACCTTCGACTATATAAATCTCTGTTTTTGAAGAATCTCTTTCGTGGCAATCAAAAAGCTTGTCAGGCATTGAGTTGCTCTCAAGAGGTGATTTTCTTCTTGTAGCTTCTCTGGCTTTTCTTGCAGCTTCTCTTGCACGGGCTGCATTTATTGATTTTTCTACAATTATCTTGGCAATAGCAGGATTTTCTTCTAAAAACGCACCAAACTCAGAGTTCATTACTGATGTAACAAACTCTCTCATTTCGCTGTTTCCAAGCTTAGTTTTGGTCTGACCTTCAAATTCAGCTTCCTGTAATTTAACAGAAACAACAGCAGCAAGACCTTCTCTTGTATCTTCGCCTGATAATTTTTCATCATCTTTTAACACTTTATTTTTTCTTGCCCAGTCATTTAAAAGACGTGAAAGTGAATTTTTAAAACCAACTTCGTGAGTTCCGCCCTCAGCAGTATTGATATTATTTGCAAAGGTAAATATTTTTTCTTCATAAGAATCATTATACTGAAGTGCAATTTCAACCATAGAGGTTTCTCTTTCACCTTTAATATAAATAACATCATTATTTATCGGATTTTTACTTCTGTTTAAATATTCAACAAAAGATTTAATACCGCCTTCATATAATAAAACTTTTTCTTTTTGACTTTCTTCAGCAGTTTCTCTTAAATCTCTTAATGTAATTTTAATACCGCCGTTTAAAAAGGCCTGTTCTCTTAATCTTACTAAAAGGGTATTAAATTCAAATTCAACTTCTTCAAAGATTTCATCATCAGGAAGGAAAGTAACTTTTGTACCTTTTTCAAATGTTTGACCTACTATTTGGAGGTCTTGCACCTTATTACCTCTTTCAAATTTCATCTGATAGACGTTTTCGCCGTTTTTAACTTCAACTGTAAGCCATTTTGAAAGAGCGTTAACAACGGAAGCACCAACACCATGAAGTCCGCCTGAAACTTTGTATCCGCCATCACCGCCGAACTTACCGCCTGCGTGCAAAATTGTAAAAACGACCTCAACAGCAGGAAGACCTGTCTTTTCCTGAATACCAACAGGAATACCTCTACCGTCGTCAATTACGGTAATTGAGTTGTCCGGATTAATTGAAACATCAATATTTTTGCAATATCCTGCCAGAGCCTCATCAATAGAGTTGTCCACAATTTCGTAAACAAGATGATGAAGACCTCTTTTTGATGTCGAACCGATATACATACCAGGACGTTTTCTAACGGCTTCTAAACCCTCTAACACCTGTATGTCGTTACTGTTGTAATGCTCAACTGCCATAAAATTACCTTTCCTTTCTTATATAAACATCTTAAAAAATTTTACTATTTAATAATTCCCCCACAAGAATACCCGTCATAAAAAATCAAATGAATATTTGATTTTGAAAAGCAAGAAAAACTGCGAAAATAACAGCGGTTTTTCTTGCGCGTTCCACGTGGAACAATTTATTATAAAATCACTTTTCCCTGATCAATATGAATTAATTTTGTATCTTTTCTTCTGCCAAAACTTCCTTTATCAGTAGCTGTTATTATTACTTGTTTATCTTTTATTTCATTCAAAAAATACTTTCTTCTTGTAGAGTCAAGCTCTGATAAAATATCATCAAGCAAAAGCACAGGATATTCACCTGTAATTTCTTTCATATATTCTGCCTGAGCAAGCTTTAAAATTAAAATAACAGTTCTCTGCTGTCCTTGAGATGCAAATTCTTTGACTTTTTTCCCATTTATATAAAATGTTACATCTTCTCTATGAGTTCCAAATATACAAAATCTTTCATCAAGTTCTTTTAACTTCAAACTTTCAAGTTTATCGTAAATATCCTGTTTCATTTTTTTACGATCATTAATTTTAACGCATGACTCATAATCTATTTCAAATTTATCAAGATTAAGGGCAATTCCTCTGTGAAAATCTTGCGCAACAGGTTTTAAAAACTCAAAAAATTTATTTCTGTAAAAAATTATATCTGCGCCTATTTCTGCAAGCTTTTCATTATAAATATCAATCATTCCCGCATAGGAAAGACCCTCTTTTAAAACCTTGTTTTTCATTTTTAACACTTTATTATACTCTGTAAGCCTTAAAAAATAATTTGGTTTAACCTGAGAGATTGCAATATCTGTAAATCTTCTTCTCTCACCCGGACCATCTTTTATTAAGGAAAAATCTTCAGGTGAAAATAAAACTGCATTAAATTTACCTATAAGCTCACTATTTTTGTTTATTTTTATATCATTTACAAAAACATCTCGGTTTTTATCAGGAAACATATTTATTTTAGCATTAAAATTTCTCTCAATATTTAAAAAATCTAGCTCTATTTTTGCAAAATCCTTATCATAATTTATTAAATCTTTATCCTTTAAAACTCTATGACTTTTTAAAACTGCAAAAAAGTATATAGCTTCAACAATATTTGTTTTTCCCTGACCGTTAAGCCCGTAAATCATATTAATACCCGGAGCAAAATCAAGATCTAAATTTTCATAATTTCTGAAATCTTTAAGCTTTAAATTTAAAACCTGCATTTATTTTTCTCCGCTACCTTATTTTCTTAAGGATGAAACACTTACTGAAGAAAGATAGTATCTTTCTTTCTTAAATTCATCTATTATCAAAATAAGCGACTGCGGAATTTTTTCCTTTTCACAAATTTCAAGAGTTTGACTTTTTTTAAGCTGACGGAAAAACTCCCTTCCCTCATCGGAGGAAGTAATTTCTTCAAAATCGAAAATTCCAACTATGTCTTTTTTAAAAAGATGAATATTACCGCCTATATTTATTAGCATAAAATTACCTATTTTTTAAGTCTTATAGGAAGAATAATGTAGAAAAATCTGTCACCATCTAAAGGAGTTACAACCATTGGTGAAAGAGGTGTCGAAAATTCAACAAAAACTTCTTCTGTATCACATGAATTAAATACATCCAAAAGGAATTGATTTGTAAAACCAATTTCAAGATTTTCTCCGTAAAGTTTTTCAATTGCAGTTTCATCGTGAACTTTACCTGTTAAAGTTTCACAGTCAATAACAATATTATCATCATTTATATTAATTTTAACAGGACTTTTAACTTTCTGACCGCTTATAATAGGAGAAACTCTTTCAAATGTATCTCTTAATTTTCTAACTTGTCCTTTGCATTTAACAGGGCTTTGTGTCTGAATAAACTTCTGATAATTTATGTATTCACCCTCAAGCATTCTTGAAATAAGTCTGCAATTATCAAATTCAAACATAACAAATCTGTCAGCAGGATAAATTTCAATTTCGCCGTTTTCACCCAGCACTTTTAAAAGTTCATTAAGTGTTTTAAAAGGAACAACAAAATCTTTAATACCCAAAGCTTCAATAACAGGTTCTTTTCTTATTGCAAGACGGAAACCGTCTAAAGCTACTATATTTAAAACACCGTCTTTAACAGAAAAAAGTTCACCGGTTAAAATAGGCTTAGCCTCTGATTTTGCAACAGCAAAAAGAGTTTGCTTTACCATTGCTTTTAATTTTTCACATTCAATAACAATTTTTTTATCTGCATCAATATCAAAAGAAGAAGGATATTCATCAGCATTAAGACCTGAAATTTGGAAAACAGACTGACCTGATGTAATAGTTGTAATAAATTTTTCATCAGATTCAAAAACAATAAATTCTCCGCCTGAACGTCTTACGATATCGCCAAACATTCTTGCATTTAAAACAATTTTTCCGCCCTCTGTTATTTCTGCCTCAAATGAAGCTTCGATTGCAATTTCCAAATCGTTACCTGTAATGCAAACTTCATTTCCAATTGTTTCAATCAAAAGGCCTTCCATAACAGGAAGTGTTGAATTAACAGCCACAGCTTTTTCAGCCTTTTGAATGGCAGACAAAATATCATTTCTTAAACATCTGAACTTCATAACCTTCGCTCTCCTAACCAAAAAAAATATATCTATCTTTTAATTATAGTATATAACAGTAGTATATCTTGTCGAAACTGTAGAAAAGTCAAAAATTCCCTTTAATAAAGCAAAATTTGTATTTCATAATTTTAAAGAAAACACTAAGATAACTATTTTAAAATTAAAATTATAAACATAGTTAAAAAGAAATTATTTACATATCTACAAAAAATGTCTAAAACTTACTGATAAATTAAATTTTTAATATCATTAACAGCAGTTTTAATTTCCTCATCTTTTTTAATATCGTCTTCAACCTTGTCAATTGCATAAAGTGTGGTTGAATGTTTTCTTTCAAACGCTTTTCCAATTGCAGTTGATGTAATTTTTTTAACACAAACAGAGCAAATGTACATAGCAATTTGTCTTGCGGTAGCAATTTCTTTTTTTCTGCTTTCGCCCATAAGGTCTTCAACAGTAATATTAAAATATTTACAAACTGCTTTTTTAACCATATCAACAGTAACATTTATATCAGATTCGTAAACTAAATCTTTTAAAATGTCTGATGCGATTTCTTCTGTTATTTCAGTTCCGAAATTAACATCTTTATAAGCAATAATTTTATTAAGAGCACCTTCAAGCTCACGTATATTTGACCTTATATTATCTGCTATGTATACATAAACATCATCAGAAAATGAAATGCCTTCATTTTCAGCTTTATTTTTAAGAATGGCAATTCTTGTTTCAAAGTCAGGCGGAGTAATATCAGATGTAAGTCCCCATGCAAATCTTGAACGAAGTCTTTCTTCAATAGGCTGAATTTCATTTGGCGGACGGTCTGAAGTTAAAACAATCTGCTTTGAATTTTCATAAAGCTCGTTAAAAGTGTGGAAAAATTCCTCAACAGTCGATTCTTTTCCTGCTATAAACTGGATATCGTCAACAATTAAAATATCAGCATTTCTGTATTTTTCTCTGAAAAGGTCTGTAGTTTTGTTAGCGAGTGAGTTAATAAACTCGTTAGTATATTTTTCAGAAGAAACATAGATAACTTTTGCATCAGGCCTTTGAGCTTTAAAAAAATTACCAATTGCCTGGCAAAGATGGGTTTTACCAAGTCCTGCACCGCCATATAAAAATAGTGGGTTGTATTTTCCGCCTGGAGCTTCTGCAACAGAAAGTGCATAAGCGTGAGCGTATCTGTTTGAGTTACCTACAATAAAATTATCAAAAGTGTATTTTGGATTAAGTAAAGTTTCGTCTTTTTTTATTCCTATTTTCTTATATTCATCTGCCTCAGATTCTAAAGGCTCCTCTTCACCGTGAACCAATACTTTAAGCTTGTAAACTTTTTTTGTCACCTTAAAAACAGCGTCTTTAATAAGTTCAGCATATCTGTCTTCAATAGAAGCCTTTGCAATGGAGTTAGGAGCCCATAAAAACATAAATTCGCTGCCGAACTTAGCTTTTTCAATAGGTTTAATCCATGTGTTGTACTGAACATCCATAATAAGACCTGAATTTTTAATTCTAAGGCAGGTTTCCTGCCATATATTTTCATGTATACTCATAAAAAATCACCATAAAATCTAAAAAAATTTATACAAGCTAATTATACCATAAAAAAATTAAAATATCAAGAAAAAAATTTTATTATTTTAATTTTAAAACAAAAAAAAGCCCCTAATTTAAAAAAAGAGGTCTTTTTTGATTAGGGTAACGTAAAATTTTAAATATTTTAAATTTAAGGCTATTTAATGGCAGTGGCTGAAATTGCATCGTAATAAAGGCGTTTTCCGTCAGATAAAACAATCTCATAACAAGGAATGGCAGAAACAGATTTAAAATCAGCAGGATTGTTTTCGGTAAAATATCCTCCGTTTACAGAAACGATTGTAAATTTTTCATTAGTATTTTTGTTTGCTGAAAAATTAAGTAAAACGTTAATCGGATTGTTGGTGTTACTTGCAGGAGAAATAGACTCAAGGTTGAAAATACTGCCTTTTATCATATAGACTCCTCCGCCTGATACATAAACATAAGTGTTTAGATTAAAAATAGGTTTGTCTAAAAAATAGTGAGCAAAAGTAACCTTGTAGTTTCCGTCTTCTCTTTCAGTTTTAATAGCTTTTAAGGAAGTTAAGTCAATTTCTCTGTCTTTTAAAAATTTAATCGCATATTTTTCAACACTTTTATCGTTTATTTCATAAAAAGTGTGATTATCCTTGCAATTAAGCACAAATTCGCCGTTATTAATAGTTAAATCTCCAAAATCGCTTTTGTATGTAGAGCCGTTTACAGTAAATTCATCCAAAAGTTTTGATGCAAGAACTTTTTCGTCACTTGTAATACCTTTTAAGTTAAGAAAATTTATATTTTCTGATGTAGTAAGTTTAATATTATCTGCTAAATAAACATTACGGCTTTTTAAAATTTCAATTGTATCAGAAACAGTTTTTGAATTCGGAGTTGTATTATCGGTTGAAGTAACAAAAATATAGCTTGCAAGAAAAATGTTAACAATTGCAAATAAAATAATTAAAATTGTTTTTGCACGACCAAAATTCATTAAATCACCGCCTCTACATAAAAGTTTACAATAATATATGGAAAAAATCAATAAAAAGATTTACTTTATACATAAAATATGATAATATTAAAGAAAAAAGAGGTGGTAAAAATAAATCTTAAAGCAGTTGTATATGATGAAAATGATATTAAAAAATGCTTAGCCAGAATATCTCATCAAATAATAGAAAAAAATGAAGATTTAAAAAATGTATGCCTTTTGGGAGTTAAAACCAGAGGGATACATATTGCAAACCGCCTTAAAGAAAATATAAAAAGCTTTGCAGGAAGCGAAGTTGAGTGTGAAATTTTAGACGTTACAAGTTACCGCGACGATTTAACTGAAATTTCAATAAATTCAGACGTAATAAGCATAGATACAGAAAATAAAACAGTAATAATAGCAGATGATGTTTTATATACAGGCAGAACCGCCCGTGCCGCAATGGAAGCGGTTATAAAAAAAGGAAGACCAAAATCAATCCAGCTTGCAGTATTGGTTGACCGAGGCCACCGCGAGCTTCCAATAAGAGCCGACTATGTGGGGAAAAATATTCCAACTTCAAAATCAGAGGCAATTAAAGTCAATTTAAAAGAAACCGACGGAAAAGAAGATATAGAAATTTACGAAAAATAAAAGTCAGGCAAAAGCCTGACTTTTTACTTATTTATTTTCAATATCAATAATCATCTGAACTCGTTTTTCGTGTCTTTCGCCTTCATAAGTTGCACCGAAAAACGCATCAACAATACTTTCAGCAGTTGCAGGACCGATTACTCTTGCACCGAAAGAAACAATATTTGCATTGTTGTGTCTTACAGCCATTTCTGCGCTATAAGCTTCAGAGCAAACAACCGCTCTTATTCCCTTAACCTTGTTTGCAGCAATTGAAATTCCAACGCCTGTTCCACATACCAAAACGCCCTTTTCGACTTCGCCAGATGCAACTTTTAAAGCAACCTTTTCACCAAATTCGGGGTAGTTACAGCTGCCAGCAGTGTATGTGCCGCAGTCTGTTATTTCAAAACCTTTTTTTTCAAGGTAATCCTTGATATAATTTTTAAGTTCTAAGCCTGCGTGGTCAGAACCGATTGCAATTTTCATAAAAAAACAACTCCTAACAAAGAATAAGTTTAGTATATTGTAGCATTTTTTAAATAAAATTGCAATAACTTTATTGACAAATTTATATGAAATAGTATAATAAAATTAACATTTTATGAAAGGAAAAGATTATGAAAAAAGCATTTGTGATTATAAATCCAAAAGCGGGTAAAAGCCGTTCAAAAACAATACTTTTTGATATAACTGACGAGCTTTGCAAAAATGATTACCAAGTAACCAGCTTTATCACTCAATATAAAGACCATGCAAAAGAACTTGCAATAAAAGCAGCAGATGAAAAGTATGATCTTTTGATTGTATCAGGCGGTGACGGAACTTTAAGTGAAGTAACAGAAGGTGTAGTTACAGCAAAATCTGTTATACCAATCGGATATATCCCCGCAGGAAGCACAAATGATTTTGCGGTGTCTGCAGGCATTTCATCAAATGTTAAAAAAGCAGTAAAAGATGTAATTGAAGGAAAAGACTGCCTGATAGACATTGGTCTTTTCAATAAAAGCTATTTTAATTATGTAGCATCATTCGGGGCATTTACCTCGGTTTCATATAAAACACCACAGGAAACTAAAAATGCGCTTGGGCATTTGGCTTATGTAATAGAAGGGATTAAAGATTTAGGTTCAATAAAGCCGTGTTATGTTAAAATTGAGGCAAACGGAAAGGTTTATGAGGGTGATTATTCGTTTGGTGCGATAGGAAATTCTACCTCAATCGGCGGGCTTATCAAATTAAAAGAAGAACTGGTAAGTATGTCAGATGGTGTGTTTGAAGTAATTTTGATAAAACAGCCACAAAATCCGGTTGACCTAACAAACATAATTCACGGGCTTACATTTTCAGATTTTTCAAACCCTGTTTTTGAGTTTTTTAAGACAAATGAACTTAGAATATCAACAAATGCAGATTTTGACTGGACATTAGACGGCGAGTTTGAAAAAGGTGAAAAAGAAATATTGGTAAAAAATATAAAAAAAGCTTATGTTTTAAGGAAAAGGTAATAAAATGAAAACAGCAATAGTAACAGGCGCATCAGGCGCAATAGGAAGAGAAATAGCCAAAAGCCTTAAAAATGAGGGCTACACGGTGTTTGGCACATATTTAAAAAATCCGTTTGAAGAAAGCGGAATAACTGCAGTAAAATGCGACGTAACAAATGAAGATGATATAAAAAAACTTGTAAAAACAGCGGTGGACCAGACAGGCAGAATTGATGTTTTGGTTAACAACGCAGGAATTTGCAAAACAGGTGTTTTTCAGGACTTTTCAGCAAGCGATTTTGATGAAATTATAAATACTAACTTAAAAAGTATGTTTTTGTTTTCAAAAGAGGTTTCTTCCTTTATGATAAATAAAAAAAGCGGAAGGATTGTAAATATAAGCTCCGTTTGGGGAGTAAAAGGTGCGTCGTGCGAGGTTATATATTCAGCTTCCAAAGCAGGAGTAATCGGCTTTACAAAAGCACTTTCAAAAGAACTTGCACCAAGCGGAATTACAGTAAACTGCGTTTCACCCGGAGTAATTTTAACAGATATGCTAAACCAGTATTCTGATGAAGAATTGGAGGAGTTAAAAAACCAGACCCCCGTCGGCAGACTTGGAAACCCCAAAGACGTTGCAAATGCAGTAATGTTTTTTGTAAGCGAAAAGTCAGACTTTGTAACAGGCCAGAATTTAGTAACCGACGGCTTATTTTCAGAATAAAAAAGGAAGGGATTTCCCTTCCTTTTTTTAATAAAACCTCTTTTTGTCTTTTAATTCATTTAACTGGTTCATAATTTCACCGAACTTACTAATTTAAGGAGATTCCCTTCCGCCTTACAGCCGTAAGAGGTTGAGGTGTTTGCAAAAAATTGTATTTTAGTGTATAATGAAACTTGTCCTTGAATGTCACACAACACTTGTGATACAATCACCCAAAATAACGTTATTTGCAAATAATAACGAAAGGGGTGATTATAATTTTTAACAATAATTTTACGCCAAGTATTACAACAAGTGATAATTGGAATTTGTGGTACACGTTGATTTCACTGGCGACTTGCAAAAGGTGTAGAGAGAATCATTTGAGAATTTTCCCCAAATATAACTATGAAAAACCTCCTTTGCACCAAAAATGTATGGGGAATTGCCTGGGAATTATGTGGATAAAAAATATGCGGAGAAACACGGTTGGAAATTTTATTTGGGAAATTTAAGAAAGGTTTTTCCTGATGCAACAATAGGCGGGGATGTATACTACAACAACGAACATACACTTCCCGAAAAACCGGGAAGAATATGGTATGAGGCAGATATAAATTATACAGGTGGTTTTAGGAATACTCACAGACTTTTATATTCAAATGACGGACTTGTATTTGTTACTTATGACCATTATCAAACATTTTATGAAATAATTTAGGAGAAAAATATGAAATATTACACAATAGATTTTACCGGTACATCCGATTTATCAGACTTTTATCAAAGGATAATAAAAGGGCTTGAATTTCCTGACTGGTGCGGTGAGAATTTAGATGCCATCTGGGATATGCTTACAGGACATATGGATGCACCTGTGCATATTACAGTAATTGGAGGGGAATTTTTAACACATATTATGGCAGATAAATATGAGGTGCTAAAGGAAGTTTTTGATCGTACTATCGAATGGTATAAAGATTTAGATAAACAAGTTGTGCTTGAATATAAGTGAGGTAAATATGAACCCCCTATGACAAATAATTTGTCATAGGGGGTTATTTTAATAAAACTTCTTCTTGTCTTTTAATTCATTTAACTGGTTCATAATTTCACCGAAATTAGTAATTTAAGGAAAGTGCCGTAAACCCTTATTCTACAAGGGTTTACGGTGTTCTGTGTTTTAGAGGAAATTTTATTTTTTTGCTCATTTTTTTATCAAATCTAGTATTTTATCTGCTGAAACATATATGGTTGTGCTTTGAGGTTTCTTTGAGTTACCTACACATTGAACTAACACACCAACAAGCTTTATCTGTGAATTGTTTAAGAAAATTGGAGAGCCTGAGAAACCTTCTTCTGTACAAAGGTCAAGATAACCCTCTCTGTCCTCTGTAAAATCACTTGGTAATGAGGAAATATATCCTTTCTTGAATAGCGGGAACTTGTGATGTGTGCTGCTTATCCCTTTTGGATAACCTATTGTCAGCACTTCGCTTAATATATTTATTTTGTTAAATTCCTCTTTAGTCATAATATCCTTTTCAGATATAGCGGTGTAAAACATTTCTTTTCCTGTAATCTCTTTGAATTTTTCAGCTATCGGCTTTACCTTGCAATATGCAATATCGTATTCATCAGAACAATACCAACTGACATTTGCAGTAATCGGTATTGTAATAATAGTATCGTTTTCTTTGTAATGAACCGAAACTGTTATAGCCGATTCTGTAGGAATAACAAAGTGCCTTGCTGTAACTATTACAGGAGTATTGTTTATTATTGCATAAAATCCTGTTGCGGAGCATATATGCGGTTTATCTTCTAAAAATTTTTTTGCACTTATATTTACAGTAAGATATTTTAAAAAATCATAACTATTCATTTGCTGAACATCCTTTCTACACTTTTATCAATGTATTTGTCTAATTCTTTTCTTGGGATTTTCCATATCCTGCCGATACGAAATGCACCAAGTTCACCACTATTTAAGAGGCGGTATAATGTGTTCTCGCCAATGCCGAGATATTCCATAGCCTCATAAGCGGTTAAAACATCATAATCGTTGTTGAACATTATAAAACCACTCCTCACATTAAGTATATTTAAATGTCATTATTATTCGTTTTTAATCGGTTTCTGACAACCAAAAAACAGATATAATAACTATGAAATCAATAAACGAGAGGTGATTTACATATTTAACAACACACATTTTATATCAAGCGGTATCAGAAACAATGTGCCGCCGCTTCTGCAAATCATTATGTGGGAGCTTATTAAACAGATGCCTGTAGATAGAGATTCTCTACAGGTTTTTTCTTTGTCCGCAAAAGATGGCAGACAGAGAATTAGACACACTCAGGAACTTCCTGAGTATAGCAAGGAATATGTTATCTTTATCGAAAACCCTGTTACAGAAAAGGTTTTTGTGATAGACGATAAAACACATTCCACAATGATATTAGCAAACGAATATTAAAGGAGGATTTTCAGAAATGAGAGAAACAAATAATGTTGTATGTTCTGAGTGCGGAGCAGTATTAACGGAGAGTAACACACACAGTTTTGACGGACAGATTTTTTGCGAGGATTGTTTTAACAGATGCACAACCACCTGTGATAACTGCGGTGAAAGAATTTGGAGAGATAATGCAGAGGGCGATTCCAACTATACACTATGCAGTCATTGTTACGAATATAGCTATACTACTTGCGAGGATTGCGGAAGATTGATACATAACGAAGATGCTTTGTATGAGGATGGCGAGGACTACCCTTATTGTAGAGATTGTTTCGAGAAATTAAATAATGATGCGATTAAAAATTATAGTTATAAGCCTGAGCCGATTTTCTGCGGCTCAGCCAATCTTTTTTATGGGGTTGAATTGGAAATCGACAAAGGTGGTGAAGAACACTCCAACGCTCAAAAACTGCTCGATATTGCAAATAAGAACGAGGAAAGAATTTACTGCAAGCACGACGGTTCTATAAATGACGGTTTTGA
>JAZNOU010000011.1:0-2615 GCA_045589295.1 Clostridia bacterium | reverse complement strand
AATTTGTTGTTGTATTTTACTTAAAATTATGATACAATAATTACAACAGAAAATAAGGAGGTTTTTATATGCCTAACATCAGACCTGTTTCTGATTTAAGAAACTATGCGGAGGTTTTAAAAGAAATATCAATAGATGAGCCGGTATTTCTCACAAAAAACGGAAGAGGTTGTTATGCTATTGTGGATATTGAAGAATATGAAAAAACAAGAGCAATTATTAAGCTTATGGGAAAACTTGCAGAAGCCGAAAAATCTGTAAAGGAAAACGGATGGTTAGATGGCGATGATGTAAAGTCAGTTTTGGGGGTATAATGATGAAAATTAGAGTTTCCCCAAAAGCAGTAAGCGATTTAAGAGAGATTAAGTTATATATAGAAAACGATTTGTCAAATCCAATAGCCGCAAAAAATGTTATTAATCGTATCATTGATGATTACAGTCGTTTTAAAACTTCACCTGATATGGGAATTTCATTGTCGGCAAAAGTACCTTTTGCTACAGATTATCGTTTTTTAGTCAGTGGTAATTATCTTGTATTCTACAAAACAGATGATCAATATGTTTCCATTTATCGTATATTATATGCAAGGCGTGATTATCTTAAAATTATTTTTGACGACATAGAGTTAAAAGAAGATTAATAAAAAAGACCTGCTAAAGAAAGTCAAGAGAAAATTTTAAAAATATAGAAACTAAATAATTGCACGACAAATAGACCGGCATTGAATAGTGTCGGTCTAAATTTATGCAAAAATAATTCTATGAGTTTAAATAAATTCCCTTAACTCGTGCATAATAGATTCTTAAAAATTTGTTTAATGCTGCAATTTTAGCAACTTTTAATGGTTTTCCTTCGCTTTCTTTCTTAATTAAATACCGATAGACTGCGTTGTCATTTTGAGGTTGTACTACCTTTAGGGCTTGTATAATTTCATATCCTGTTTTTCTAAGCGATGCAGAACCTCGCTTGGTAATTTTACGGTTATTTGCCCGAAAATCTCCCGATTCGTATGGAGGTGTATCAATCCCTGCATATGCAATTAAAGCTGATGCACTATGAAATCTTCTGACATCTCCTATTTCTGCAATAATACGTGGCGCTAACACATCGCCCACACCGGACATTTCTCTGACAACAGAAAATTCTGGTAAAGACTTGGCAAGCTCTGTCATTTGTGCTAAAATAGTTGCAAGGGTTGTTTCAACATTGCTGACAGCCTTTGCTGCTTCTAATACTAACATTTTGGTAGATGCAGAATTAGATGGCAGTGTAGGGATACATTCCAATGCATTCGCGTGTAAGCTTTTTGCTTTTGTTTCGTTGGGATGATATCCCTTTTTCTTTGCCCACTTTATGTATTCAGAAACAAATTTGGCTTCACTCATGCTTGTAATAACATCACAATGCCAAAACTTTTCCACAAAATCACATAGTTTGTTTTTCCCTGTTGTTCTGATGTGTCCTTTTAACAGTGGTTTGATTCCCGGAAATGTCCTATCTAATATATCCGTTAAATTAACCTTTGCATTAGCAAGAACCTTTACGTAATGAAGATACTGGCGGCTTAAAATTCGTAATTCGGAATAAATTTCATCCTCGGCTGAATAATTAACAAGATGTCTGTAATTGTCGAGAACATATGATGCTAATTTCAATGAGTCAGCCTTATCAGTTTTTACCTTCCTAATATCCATTGATGCATATTTCTTAATAATTAACGGATTAACAACACTTACAAATACATCATTTTCTTGCAAATAGGAAACTATGGGAAAGTGATATACACTTGTAGATTCAATCACACAATACACTTTGTTTGGAAGTCCCTTAATAATTTTGCACAGCGAAGAAAGTCCCGACTCTGTATTTGCAATTTCAAAGGGAGATTTGATGATTTCACCATCATCAGATAAAATCGCAACCATACTTTTGGATTTTGCCACATCAATTCCTACACCAATCATAATAATACCTCCAAAATGATGTTAAAATGGTTTCCATTCGCACTTATTACAATTCATCCTGGTTAGTTACACGGGAGCTAAAAGTCCCAACCTGCTTAATCGAATTTACATAATAAGAGAATGGCTGACAGTCTTTATTGCGGATGCGAAATCCAAGGGACTGTACGTCAGACCATTTCATCTCTTATTATAAAAAAATAAGTGCAAGCAATCAACTATATTAATAGTTAATTCACCTACACTTTTATTGTACCAGGGAATGTAAAAAAAGTTTATAATCGCAAAAAGGCTAAAATAAACTATTTCTTAACACAATAGATGGGTTAAAATTTTTAAATATTCTTAATTCAAGGAAAAATATCGTTTTTAGACGATATTTTTTCGATTTAATACGCCTTTTTGCTCGAACGAACTTCACCCTCGGAGTACCTTTGTACACCTTCAGGTTCGGTTTCCTATAGCATCGAAAAGCGCAAACACGCTTTTCGCTAATGCTATGGATGCAAGGGTTGTCCAAGAAAACGAGGTAAAACGAAGTTTGATTGGCAACAACCTACTGCTCGTCCGTTCTAAATCATTTTTTTCTATCCCCAAAAAAGGGAA
Organism: Clostridia bacterium; assembly: GCA_045589295.1. Taxonomy (GTDB): domain Bacteria; phylum Bacillota; class Clostridia; order RGIG6154; family RGIG6154; genus RGIG2094. The sequence goes on along the minus strand of JAZNOU010000011.1, from coordinate 45 downwards.
TGTAAAAAATCAAAAGATTATTTACATTCCCTGGTACAATAAAAG
>JAZNOU010000010.1:0-62914 GCA_045589295.1 Clostridia bacterium | reverse complement strand
TGCTGTTCGCTATTCATAAGCATTTTAATTCAAATCAAGGGAATGAAGCGGAAGAAAATACTACATCACAAGCAGAAATAGTTGACAAGAATTTAAGTGATGATGAATATATAAGCCTTTTAAAAGATTTAAAACCATCAGGCTCAACTTTGACTGTAGATGAACTATTCAGAAAAAACTATGGAATACCACAGTATAAGTTCACTACGGAAAATGGTGTAAAGTATGTGCTTACACGAGCTAACAGCTATGCAGTTTGTGAAACATTGACATTTTATTTTAAAATAACTGAATACACAGACAACACAGCGTTTCAGCCAATAAAGTGTATTATAACAGACCAAGTGCAAATGAGGGACACCGAACTCAATCAAAAAAACACAGAAAATTTATTGAAAACAATTTTTAAGAATTAGGAGCTGAATATTATGGATAACTCATTAAAAGATAAACTTCTACAAATGGATGAAGAAAGGTTAAATGAAATCATAAAAAATTCAGAGCTTTATGCTCCGGATGTTGTCGAAAAGGCAAAGGAACTTCTTACAAACAAGAATACTGCAACCGCTCCAGTTGTTGAAAATACAGTAGCTATAAACCCCGCTCCCTTTCATAAAAAAGGGTTAATGATTGTGAGCATATCTGTTATAGTTGTTTTGGTTGCACTTTTGGCAACAGTATTCGGTATTCGTGCTAATAATGCTGATAAGTATGTTTTAGTTGAGGAAAATTGTGATGGTTCATTAAGCACTTATGAATATGAATTTGACTTTCTAAACCGAGTTACAAAAAGATACACATATACTGATGGTGAGCTTTTTGGCACATCATATTACAGTAATGAAGGTAAATATAAAGAAGTCATAGGATTTGAAGATGGCGACTGCACTACCTATATATTAAAGAGCCAAACGGATGATGTGATAGAGTGGTCGTTTGATGATGGCAACGGAACAGGTATAATGACAGAAAAATATAACTCTCACGGGGATGTTATAGAGGCAATACAACCATTAACTGATGGTGATATAGTTTATAAATATAATTATCAATACGATAACAACGGAAACAAATCCAAAGGTGTTATGGAAGTTTTTTGTAATAATCAAAAGGTTCAGAACGACTTGGAAACCATATATACATATATAACGATAAAGGAATATAAAAGCAAGACAGCAGATAAGACGGTAGAAAAAGCAACAGAAAAGAAAGGAACATCAAAAACAAGTAAAGAGCTTCGTATATTAACAACTGCTGATTTTGAACCATTTGAATATTATGACAATACCGACTTAGTTGGATTTGACATAGATTTAATGAGAGCATTATGTGAAAACTTAGAATATTCTCCCGTATTTGAAGATGTTGAATACGGAGAAATAATTAACGGAGTTGGAACTGAAAAAGCCGACTGCGGAATTGCAGGAATATCGGTTACTGAGGAAAGAGCAAGAATCGTTGATTTCACAGATAAATATATTTCTTGTTATGTATCTTATGACGGAGAGGAAAAATCAGAAGCATCATTTGCAATAGCATTTCCAAAGGGAAGTTCTTTAATAGCTGAATTTAATTCCGCTATAGAGGAAGCAAAAACTGATGGAACTATTGATGCTTTGGTTGAAAAATATGATTTAGATGTTTTGGATGACGATAAAACAGTAAACAATAAGCCTGTCAATAATATGATAGAAACTGCAAAGAAAGGCTTGGGAGTTCCTAATAACAAGTCGATAACTTATGAGACAAGCGAACCATTTTCGTATGTAGGAACAAACTGTGTAGAAATTACATTTTATGAAAACGGTGAACTTGTAGCCAATGGAAAGGTAAATGCTGAAACGGGAGAAGTGTTAGCAGCCATAATTGAATATACCTTCGACCACAGTTTAGTTCCTGAATCGTCAAATGGGAATACTTCTCCAAGCACAAACGAGTATAAAAAACCCGAAGTAGCTTACTATTATACCATCAATGCAAAAGCGATACCAAAAGCAGATGGTTCATATACATTCTACCATATATGTCCTTATTGCCACGAAGAAACACCCGCCTTATCAGCAGTAAAAAACAGAAAGGTTAAATGTCGTTTTAGTGGTTGCACCGGAAGAACAGCAGGCTACACATACACAATAGAAGCGATATATAATTAAAGTGTGCTATGGAAGATATAAAAAGATGCTGCTTTGCAGGGCATAGTGATATATGGGATAGCAGTTTGGCAGAAAAAATAAAAAGCATTGCAGAAGATTTAATAGTCAATCACTATGTAAGAGAATTTTGGGTTGGAAACTATGGCAAATTTGATGGCTTTGCCGCTTCTGTTATAAGGGAGCTGCAAAGAACTTATTCTAATGTAAAATTGGATTTGGTTATTCCATATCTGACAAAAAGCATAAATGAATACAAGGAGCTTTATTACAAAAAGTGTGATAACATTCTGATTGCAGACATTCCCGAAAACACACCTAAAAGGTTTCATATCACAAAGGCAAATGAATATATGGTTAATAACTCCGACTTTCTGATATGCTACATACAAAGGTCTTGGGGTGGAGCTATCACCACATACAAATATGCTAAAAGGAAAAAGTTGCAGATTTTCAATATAGCAGAACGACCAATCGAATAAAAAATAATGTTTTATATGACAATCAATAATGATTTAGCTAAAAATCGAGTGAATGGATTTGAGCTGATATTACAATCTAATGAGTTCGCAGTCGAAGGACTGCGAATTTTTTTGTGTCAACAAAAAAACGAACTCAAACCACTTCAAACCCTTTAATAATGCGGTTTGTGTCAATGTGTCAGAGTTATTGGGTAGGTCGAAAAAACTATCATATATTCATTATTTTAGAAACCTACAAAATCATTGACACACTGACACAGAAAGGAGAAATGATATGATTTACGGATATGCGAGGGTATCTACAGCAGACCAAAATCTTGACCGTCAAACAGATGCTCTTAAAAATTACAAGGTAGATAAAATCTTCTGTGAAAAGATTTCAGGCACAAAGAAAAACAGACCTGAACTTGATAAACTTCTTTCAGAAATCAGTTCGGGAGATACAATAGTGATTGAATCACTTTCACGATTAGGAAGGTCTGTAAAAAACCTTGCAGAGCTAATGGAATTTTTTAACGATAATAATATAAGGCTTGTTTCGTTAAAAGAAACCATAGATACAACTTCTTCTACAGGAAGATTGTTATTTACGATAATTTCAAGTCTATCACAATTTGAACGAGATGTACTCGCTGAAAGAACGATTGAAGGGCTACGAGCTTCCCGCTCTCGCGGAAGAGTTGGAGGAAGACCTAAGACTGCAACAGACAAATTAAATAAAGCAATAGCACTATACAAGACAAAGGAATATTCCATAACAGAAATCACAGAACTTACCGGAGTTTCAAAGTCAACTCTCTATCGTTCCGTAAAGGGTTGAGTATCGGAACTTTGTTTTTGAAACGGGTATTGGGAAACAACTTTATCCCAATACCCGTTTTTGCTTTTAATTTTGGGAAAATCTCATAAAGTTTCAAAAACCATCGTTTTCGGCACTATGCTAATTGAATTTATACAGGAATTGTGATATAATTTTAAATAGCATAACAGAAAGTTGGTGAAACTGTGAGCGAAAAATATCAGTATGTGAAAAATATCTTTTCAGAGGTATTAGATACAGAACCCTTGCCTGATAATATAAAGATAAACAAATTATATACTGTCAGCGACTATATCAGAGCTGTGTATCAACATATACACAAAGAGCATTATGGAGAACTTATAAAGGATGCAATCAGCTTTTTAGGAATAAGTCATACTGAGTTGGATGGATTGTTGATCGAAATTATATGTTCCAATCTGTATTGTGATGTATCACTCATATCACAGATTATAGCTTCTAAAGGAAAGCGGCACGAATATTTTTTGAGTGAGTTAGGTGTTTTTGGTTCTGAGAACAAAAAAACAGTCGAGAGGTTTAGAAAAAGACTGAACCCTGAACGCTTGACCGAAAGAAAGCGTAAGATTGTTTTACCCAACCAAGATAACTATGCTTATTACATACCAACTCTTGCAGAGGTTTTCAGAGAAACCCTGTTTGTTAAAAGAAAAGATATTTTTGACATATCAGAAGTGTTTTTTGATGTTTTTAAGGCGTTGTTTTATGATACTGATGAACAGGTAAAAGACGATAGACGAACAACGGATATTGAACTTATAAAATCCTATCGCCTATGGGAATTTACTACAGATACACTTATGGAAGTATCTAACACATATCAAGAAGTTATGACAGGAACAAGCAACTACAAATACGCTGAATTAAACCTTGTTGAAAAGCTATTTGGCTTAATAACTTTGAGCAGTATTATTGAACAAGATTTTACTAAAGCAGAGATTCGTTTAGTTGCAGATGGATTGTCAAAACTGCACTCGTTAGGATATTGTAATATGACCAAGCTTATAGTCGGTAAAGTGAGGAAAAACAATATTGAAGCATTCAGGGATTTTATTGAGGAATACATTTATCCGCTCTGTTCTAAGTGTATAACAATCATCCTTAGTGAGCTGATAACATATATCGGCAGGCTCGAAACTGAAAAACGCAGTGAGTATCTTGATACATTTCTTAAAGTTTGCCAAAACCATATTACATACAGAGTTTCAGATGAAAAGATTAGGAATATGGTTGACACCAAATCTGAATTGATGTTAGAGCTATTTAAGGTGCTACACCATTTACCAGAGCAAGATGATAAAGAAGCTATCAGAGAATACCTTATAAATTCATATATGGACTATAGTGATGAACGAACAATAACAGACGAGAACGGTCAACTAACCTTGATTGCAGATGTGTCATATAAAGATTTATCATATCTGAGAGAAAGCAAGGATGTTGATTTTTACGAAGCTACATCTGATGATGAAATAAAAAAATATTTTCGTGGTGAATAAACTGCACCATAAAAACATAAGATACCTCAATTAGCTAAAAGTCGCACGATTGTGTGGCTTTTTTTGTTTTGTAAAAAAATAATTGGACACGGGATTTTTTCGTGTGTGATTTAGCGTGTTGGCGATAGACAGTAAACATATTTCCAAATCTTTTATGCTGTTGTATTATTGGATATAGAGGCAGGCGGTTAAACGCATAACTGCTAAACTATATCCCTTAGCGGTTAGCCTTAACTGAATACCTCATAAAATTATTTTATTGGAGGTGTTCGATATGAACATTGAAAATTCAATATCGAATGATGGTTTACATCATATCGCATCAAGGAAGAAAAGGTTTGAGGGTAGGATTCGTATTTCTCAAAGCGAAATCTCTAAAAAACTTGAAGCCGGAACTTATGAAGAACCTTCTGATAAATTTCTTGTCAAAATAAAATCAGAGGCTTTATCTGATATAGAAGATAAACCTAAGAAAAAGAAAAGCAAGAAAGGCAAAAAAAAGCATAAGAAGGATAAAAAACATAAGAAAGCCAAAAAGCTGAAAAAGGCTCAGAAAAGAAAAATAAATTCTTATTCTGAACAGCTTGATACAAGCAATCGCAAAGTAAATAACGGTATGCTTCTATCAAAGATTTTAGCAAATTCTATTGATGTGAGAGTTGTAAAAAACTCTGTGTATCTGTATGACAACAAAACAGGAATGTTTGTTTTGTCAAACAAGCAGGAAGTAACAACAAAGATTAACTCTTGGCTCGACAAAGAGCGTGAGGATTCTTATAAATTCACATCAAGAGATACGGATGAGGCTTATAGGTTTTTGATTACAAATGCTTCAATTCAAAGAGAAGCATTAGACTATGCCTATAACAAGCCTTATGTGCTGTGTCGGAATGGAGTTCTTGAACTGCCGACTATGAAGCTGCTTCCGTTTTCTCCTGAGTTCGAGTTTACATTTGGTGTAAAAACAGCTTATGACGAAAACAGTGAAGGCGAACGCTTTAAAGAGTTTATAGATTTTGCTACTAACGGAGATAAAGACCTTAAACATCTCATACAGGAGATTATGGGTTATGCTATCTCTAATTATAGCAACAAAAGAACTGCCTTTGTTTTCAAAGGTGATACAGGAACGGGTAAATCAACTATTCTTGATGTAATTCGTCAAATAGTTGGACAAGATAATACTTGCGAAGTTCCGGTAAACCTTATGGAGCAGGAGTATTATGCTGCAACTGTTTTATCAGCCAAGCTTAATATAGTCCCTGACCATAACAATAAGATTATCAAGGATGTTTCTAAATTTAAATCATTTGTATCTGATACAGATGTTATTTCAGGAAGAAATCCTTGTGAAAAGCCTTTTGCCGAAAGATGTAAAACAAAGATGCTTTTCGGTCAAAATGAGTTTTTTAGATTTTCGGGAGTTGCTGATAAAGATTTAGAGGCATTCTTCAATCGAATACTCTATATCCCTTTTAATCGACAAATCGAAAAGACGATTGACGCATTTTGGCAAGTATTAGCTCCTGAATATGATTACATATTCACTTGGGCTATGAAAGGCTTAAAGCGGCTAATTGAGCAAGATTTCAAATTTACAAAGTGTTATGCTTCAGAAAAATTAAAAATGAAAGCTGTTGCACAATGTAATCCCGAAGAAGCCTTCTTCGAGAATTGCTTGAAATCTGCTGAAGATAGGTATGAATCATCTTCTGCGATAACAGACGCATTTAAATATTTTTGTAATAAAAATAATATCGAAGGTAATTTCAACATTATAAGTTACCTCGAAAAGAAAAATATTCCTAAATCACGGAAGCGTATCAATGATGGTGGTTACATATCAAGCAAAGGAAATCCCATCTATGTTTATGAAGGGATAAGACTTCGTGCTAAATATCGAGTAAGTAAGAGCGATAGCGAATGACCGCTACCGCCATACCAAACAAGGAGGGATGTGATATGAAGAAACAGCAGTTAATACTGCACAAGACAGAGAGCGGGAATTACCGCTCTGTCATTAAGACCAAACACGGCAGACTTATTTACTTAGAAATAAGAGAGGGTAAAAACAGCCTATCGGTTATAAATTGTTTTTATCTTGACCGTATAAGAAGTGGGAGCGGAGAGTATTATAGCTCTCCGCAGAAGCTTGTAACAAGAGAGTTCAGTTATAATGAAATGCTTGATGTTATTGCTTCTGAACTTGACCGAAAGTATTTCGGTGTAGAGATTACAGATAAATTTGCAGACTTGACTAAGGATGAATTTATCGAATTACAGCTTAAAGCTATGCAGAGAAAACTTAATTTTCTTATATGTGTAGGAGAGGGAGAGCTTATAGATGGCATCCCCTCAGTTATTAAAACTCGGTTCAAGAACCGAATACACAGAGGCATTTACTTAGAAATGCAATACAGAAACGGCAAGGGTGTTATAACCGATTGCCATTACTACGATAGGAAATACAAGGAGCGGAGTAAGGTTGTGCCTGAAATGCTCTCAAGCGTATTTTTTGAGTATAACAGACAGGCTATCCTTCATATAGTTAATAATGAGCTGAATACAGCGTTTAATCACATTATTTTTGTTACGGATGGCAGTCTTGATATTGATAACGAAGTCGCTTTATGCGGCAATATATAGGCGGAACTTCGTGTGTCCGTGTTAAGATAATATGCTTATTATCGAACAAGAAAAATCGGAGGTCGATACTATGCTACAAGCAGTTGCAACAACAATTAACACAGGATACCATACAAATTATACTGATATATCAAATAAAATCAAAGAAGTTAAGCACAGCGTTGTTTTTAACGCTGAACAGCGAAAGGAACTTGAAGAACAAATCGTAGAGGAACTCTACAGGATTTTCACGCATAAAGCAGGCTGATTAAGGGAGTGGAGCGGAAACATCCGCTCCGCTTACAGAAAGGGGTGTAGTTATGGCTATTGCCCTTTATGCACGAAAGTCAATCGAGCGGGAAAATTCAATCTCCTGCGAAACCCAGCTTGAATACTGTAAAGCAATGATAAAGCCTGATGAACGAGGCGAAAAGATACTTACATTTGTTGACAATGGCTTTTCCGGTGGTAATACAGACCGTGATGGATTTCAAAGTATGATGCGAAAAATCGAGCAAGGTAAAATCACTAAAGTTATTGTATATCGTCTTGACCGTATTTCAAGAAGTCTTGTTGATTTTATAAATATTCTTGACACATTTAAAAAATGTGGTGTGGAGTTTGTTTCCACACAGGAGCTATTTGACACTTCAAATCCTTCAAGTAAGCTTATCTTAACGATTTTAGCTTGCTTTGCTGCCTATGAGCGTGATGCAATAATAGCCCGTGTAACCCAAGCTTATGAACACAGAAGCGAAATGGGCTTCTATATGGGCGGTCGGAAACCCTATGGTTTTGATTTAGAGCCTACCGTTATACATAATATAAAAACAAAGCGACTGAAACCCATTCCTGATGAAATCGAGCAAGTCAAATACATATATGATACCTATGCAGTTGAGCAAGTGTCTTTAGGTAGGCTTTTAAAGAATCTTGTTGAGAATGACATCAAAACCTTATCGGGTGGCGGATGGACTACTGCCAAGCTATCTACAATCATTAAAAACCCTATTTATGTAAGAGCAGACAGCAGAGTGTATGAGTATTTTCAAATGCACAATGCACAAATCATAAGTCCCCCCGAAGCCTTTGACGGAATACACGGCATACAGATTTATGGCAAAACAAAGCACGAGGCTGACAATAGCGATTGGTCTGACATCAAAGTAGTGGTAATGACACACGAGGGGGTTATAGATAGCGACACTTGGCTTAAATGTCAGCAGAAGCTATCTAAAAACAAGCAGATACGAAATGCAGTATCTAATAAAACCTCTTGGCTCGGAGGAAAAATCATCTGTGGCAGATGTGGCAGGACTATGACTACAATCAAGGGCAAGACAGGAAGCGGAGAAATCCGCAGGTATTTTACTTGCACAGGCAAAACTCATTTCAAGGATTGTAAAGGAACTAAAGGCACAATTTATGCAGAGAGCCTTGAAGATATGGTTTATACCGAAATCGCCAATAAGCTTGAAACCTTGAAGAATATCAGGACAAGCGAGAGGAAGAATCTGCATCCTGAGATTAATGAACTCAGGAATAAGCTTAAATCCGTAGAACTGTCACAGAATAAGATTGCAGATATGCTGATGAGTCCTGAAGCAAATTCTGATTTGATTGAGATTATGAGCCAAAGGGCATCTAAACTCAAAACTGAGAAAACAGAACTTCTTTTGAAGATAGAAGAACTTGAAAATACAGAAATTGATGTTAAACAAGCTATAAACCTATCTAAGAAATGGAAAACCGCTTCCTTTGAGGAAAAGCGTGGTGTATGTGGTATCATTATAAACCGCATCATTATAGACGAGGATGGTAATGCTGAAATCGTCTGGAACATCTAAAAGGTATTGCTTTTTTATTAGTAATATGATATACTTTAACAAACAAAATAAGACACTGCAACTCAATCGGTTGCGGTGTCTTTTAGTATGGGAAAAATCTCCTTAAATTAGTATGGATTGGTTCACCAAAGCGCTGGAAGTGAACAATTTCACGTTCTCTTAGGAATTTGATAGGGTCGATGACATCAGGATCGTCAGCCATATCTAAAATATATTCATAAGTTGAGCGTGCTTTTTGTTCTGCACCCATATCCTCTGCTATATCGGTGATAGGATCGCCCTTAACCTGCATTGAGGCGGCAGTGTAAGGAACGCCGGCAGCAGATGCAGGATAGATTCCAAGGCCGTGGTCAATATACATCGGACTGTATTCGTCTGCAATCTGTTCTCTTCCGCTTCCCTTTAAAAGCTGGCGAACAATTGTTGCAACGATCTCCATGTGAGCAAGTTCTTCTGTACCTACCTATTATCCAAAATAGGTATTCCGTTTTGGAGAGTATAAATTCCTCACGTTTAGGGAGTTATCATAGAGACTTGTATAATAATGTAAAAGTTACAGTATATGTTGCAATTTAATGTTTATACAAAATCAGAGGTCGTTTTGACCCCTGATTTCTAAATACTTATTCTTTGTTGTTTATTGTTTTATTTAGCAACTCTTTCCAATTACCAGAGTGACGTATTCTTGTAACGTTTTTTGAATTCATTCTTAAAAGCTCTGTTCGGCTGAGTTTGGATAAAATCTCCCAATCATTGTAAAATACATAAATTGCATTTCCGACATGGGTATTTTCAAGTACAACTACGTCGTTGCTCATTATAGCACCGAAATATTGTGAAAACTTGTTTGAACCTTTTATAAGTTTTTTAGGATTAAAAGATTTAATATATTCAAATCTTTCTAATACTTCTTTTTGTTCTTGAGGCGACTTTGTTTCGAAATTTCTTGTTATACTTTGGATTTCGATATGCCCAGGAGGAAGAAGTTCCCAGTTTACATATAATGTTTTTAAAATGTAGTCATCATCTTTATCATTTTCTATGATTTGATAATTTCCGCAGTTTTCGGATATTAAGTTAATATTATAAAGAACTCTGAATTCTGCATCATTAGACCTTTTGTCAATAATTTCTTCACATTTAATGATAAAGTAACAAAATTCTGAATCTTCTTGTTTTAAAGAGACACTAAATGTTAAAAACTCAGGAAGCCATTCTTCTCTTTGCCATACTTTTCGTGAGTATGTTGCTAAAACAGTATTTCTTGATGTATCTCCATAAGGGTATATATCGTGAGAAAACCACTTTGTTACTTTAGGCAAGTTTCTTCTGATTATACTTCTTCCTTTTTGGTTGTATGAAGAATATCTGCCATTGTATGTTGGAGGGAGTATACTATCGATATATTTTACATTTCCATTTTTTATTTCTATTGATAAATCTTTGTAACAACCGTTTTTAATGTCATTTTTAGAAGCTTTTAACACGCACCCAAGCTGTATATAATTTGTTTTGGTTGTTTTAATTTCCTCTAAAGTGATTTGAGGGATATTTAAATAGTTTTTTCCTCTCTTAATAAAAAACACCATCCTTAAATTAAATTTTTATCTCTTGTAAGTTTAGAGGGTTGTTTAAGCAACCCTTCTGTTAATTCTAAACTGTTAGTTTGGTGTAGAACGTCTATAACCGTCAACTTTAACACCATTTTTCTTAGTGTAACCTTTAACCACAACAATTTTTTTGTTTTGGACTCCACGTACACTGCTTTTGGTTTTAGCCATTTTTTTAAACCTCCTTACTCTATTGTTTTATATAAAACAATAAAAAGACCCAGAGCAACTCCTTTCATATTCTTGACAAAAGGGTATTGCAATTTGGATCCAAAGGTGGTATAATATATACGTTGAATTTGATATTGTACTCACCTTTGGTGATTGCTTTGTCAAGCTGGGAGATAGTGAGGATATGTATTTCGCACATACATATTACACACTATCTTTTTTCTTTTTATTGTATTATTTTTTAATATGGTCTTCATCAACGACAACAATAAGCATTTTTAATAAGTCGTCATATTCAGCAATAAATTGTTTTGCAGTTGTAAAATCTATTTTTGTTATACTCGATAAGTATTTGATGAAATCTTTACATCCAATGCGTATCCATTCATTTTTCACACGACTTTCAAATTCATAGTTGGCAACACTTGAGTTTTCATCATGAGCTTTAATGCCAATAACTCGAGCATTTTCGTCAAAACCAACGTTAATCTTGGATGGGAATTTTAAAAGTGTACGAGAAATTCTATTGAACGAAAGACCAAGTGAACTTATAGTTACAATAGGGGCGCCAGATTTTACAAAATTAAAATCGAATGTATAGTTAGACATATATAACACCTTCCTTACAAAATACAGTATATCACAAAATGAATAAAAATGCAAGAGTTATTTTTGCAAAATAAACGAAATAAAAAAGCAAGCAAAATGGATATAAAAAATTTTTAAAAACAAAACTCGGACAAGCAAAAAATATTTTTTTAAATAAGTCTATGTAATTCTAATTAATTCCAAAACATTTTAAGCGATTTAAAAAAACTCCAAAAGATGTCGTGAAGTATCAGTTAGAATTAATTATGTGTTTTTAAAATTCTGGTAGCGTATTTGTTAAAATAGATATGTGGATAATAAGTAGGGAAATCAATGGTTGAATCTTTGGAGATATTATTCTAAATTGGTTATTATTGATTTATAATTATAATAAACTTGTTTGCAAATTTCAAATAAATATATACTTTCTATGTTATCTGTTTTGTTTTCAACGACTGTGCAGATATAGTTGAAATTTCCACTTTCGCCTTCAATTCTATCCGCCCAAAGAGCTTCATCATCCCATATCGCATTATCATCCCAATAGCAATCTCCATTTTCGTCTGCATTGAATAGAGACTTACCATCTAATAGAACATCATATTTCCTTTTGCCAGTGTCCAATTCATAGTGTTTTGTATTGTTATATATTGATTGTAAAATATTAAAGTATTTATCTTCAAAAAAGTATTTGGCTATTTGCGAAGATGTCAAATGAAATTCATTGATAATCCAATCTCTTAATGCACCTGCAGCAAAAATGAAGTCATAGTATAGCTCGAATAAGTCGGAATCAATATTGTGATTAGTAAGTTTAATGAATTTTGGAGTAATTATTCTGTTAAAAAATTCTTTTGAGGTTTTGTAGCCAAACGGGGTTTCTTTAATTATCTTTTTAGTCATTTGTTTCTCCTTTTTCGGTTTAATGTAGTTATATTATACTATAATATTACCTTTTATCAATAGGTAATATTGCTAAAAATCTTTCAAACTTAACTCTTGTAATGGTTTCGGGAAATATGAGATTTAAAATTTAATAAAAACAAGTTTTGAATATTACCTTATGTTCATTAAATGGGCAAAAGGTAATATTTTTTGTTTATGTGAAAAACGGTGTACTTTTTCACACACGCGATATATAATTGTAAAAAATTAAGTTACAATTGAAAAAGGAGATTAAACATATGACATTACCCAAAGAGGTTGAACCAATTAAAAACACAAGAGATATTAACAAAATCAAGCAATATTTATACGGAAAAGAAAACAAGAGAGATTACTGTATATTTGTTGTGGGAATCAATGTTGGATTAAGAGCAGGAGATTTATTATCATTAAAAATTAAAGATGTTACAGACGGAAATATAATATTTGATACAGTAACTATCAAAGAACAGAAAACGGGAAAAACAAGGAATTTCGCATTAAATAAAAATGCTAAAGATGCGATACGGATATATCTTAACTCTTTAGCACACTATGATATGGAGGATTTCCTATTTAAAAGTCGAAAAGGTAGTCATTTAGGAGTAAGACCTCTGCATCATATCATTAAAACACTTACAAATGATTTAGGGATTAAAGGTAATTTCGGTACACATACATTGAGAAAGACTATGGCATATCACAGATACATTAATAAGGTACCATTAGAAACACTTCAAAAACTCTTAAATCATTCATCGAGTGCAATTACATTAAGATACATAGGTATTACTCAAAAAGTGATTATTGATTGTTACAATGCAGTAAATTTATGAAAGAAAATAACGTATAGAAGATATTTTGGCTACATTTCTTTTATAGTCAGCATCATAGCAGATATGTTAGTGTATAATCAAAAAGAATCATTTTGTTATTAAAAACAGAACGATTCTTTTTGTTTGTTTAGATTAATTGTCGTTATCAATATAATTAAATGTAGCAAGAATATATTCAACGATAGCAGAGGGGATATTGAAACTACTGAATATTCTTAACAATAAACCATCAAATAAAAAATAACTATTATCATCATTTTCAATAGATATTCCACATCCATCCATCATAAATAAATGGTTAGCTCCTTTAAGCTGAGTGTTTATTCTTGCCGTTTCTCTTTTGGAAAGCCATCTTATTTTCAATCCTTTGCTTTCGATTTTCTTAAGTAATGCTTCAATATTCATAGTCATTTTAATAACAATATCCCCGGATACTATATCAGCTAATATATTATCTGAAAAAGGATGTAAAAATAATGGATAGGCTAAAGGTATAGTTAATGATTGTCTCAAATCAAAAATAGGAGTTTTAATTTTTAAAGGGTTCACCCAAGCATCAAATATATTACTCGGAAATTTATTTGTATTGTACACCCCAATAAATAGACAATCTTCTATAATAGATATAGCATAATTATTCTTTTTACACTTCTCAATTAAATTTAACAATTCTCTATCAAATGTATTAAGCTCTATTTCTTCTTGAATAATTTTCACATTTTTCCCAAGGACATTATCAATTCCTTCCCCTTTTTTAAATATATTATCAACATTAATGGCATTCTGCATTTGTTTTAAATCTCGCTTTAATTGTTCCATAAATTTTTTATCTTTATTTTCAAGTGTATAATATAATTTTCTGGGACACGGATTTGTTGAAAAATCGTTGATAATATTTAATATTTCATTGTTAACTTTTCCTCTTTTCATTTCAACTATTTGAATTTTTTTATCTTTGCTAACTATTGTTATATCTCCAACTTGAAGGAATGATGTTAAATCGTTAATTAATACAAAATCGACAGGATTATGTTCTCTATGGGAATTTATATATTCAATTTCAGATACTATATTTGAATCAGTTATATCAATACAAGTATTACCATTATATAATCTGCGAATACTTGATAAATCATAACGAAAAATCTGCCACGCGATGGAATCCATTATTTTTCGTAATGTGCATTCTTGATATTTAACTTTGTTAAGTTTGTTTTCATATTCTTTAATTGCTATTTCGTCACGATTTCGTCGACTTTCTTTTAACTCCTTCTTTAATTCCTTTTGCTCCATTAAAACTTTAGTTAATAATCTTATAACATTCTCTTGTGCCAAAAAGAAACCATTATGTATTTTTTTAATAATTTCATTTTGTTTGTCAGTTTTAATTGGTGATAATGAATTAACATCTACATAATAATCAAGATGATGAATTCCGTATGAGCGCACGAAATTAATTAATAATTTTATTTCTCGTATGAATTTTGAATCTTTCATATAATAAATGTTTCTCCATAATATACTATTTTTTATTTCTCTGACATTATTATATTAGAAATATACATAAAATGCAATATATGTATAACGTAATGGGCCATTTCATGAGTAATGATAAATCCTTTTTAGAAAAAAGGGATAGCTCTAATGAACTATCCCTGATAAATTTTTAGAATTAATGTTTTACAGAAAAATTTTTGCTTTTAATGTCTATTCTATATTTGTGAGCTAAAAAAACTATAATAATATTAAAAATGTATTTTAAGACCAAACTAAGGATTCTTACAATAGATATTACGATAATTCCTTCAATGCTTAATCTTAACATAGCCATTCTCCTTTTTAATTCGTACTGTAATTTAAATAGCTATTTAAAATATTAAATTGTTGCAACAAATGATTTTATAATTCAATAATTAATTGTTCTACAATTTCAATCCATCAAACCCAACAAAAAATAATTGCTCGTTAAACAATCAAGACAATATAATAAGCTTGTCTAACATTTAAACATTAGTGCATAATAAAATAATTTTGATTTGGTTAAAAATGAAAACAGAAAATCGTATAAGGAATGTTACCACATTTATCATAAAATGTCAATATTTCTTTTTATTATGTTATTGTATTATTCGTTTTTTTATTCCATCATATAAATCCCCTTCTGAATATGTAATTATTATAACACATTTGAGATTAATTTCAAGTCAAGTATTTAGTTAATGATAATAAAACAAAAATGTACAACGCTTGAGAAAAACGGTGTACATTTTTTAAATTATGGTTTATATTTAAATCGAGAAACTATACATAGAAGAAGTTGGTTAGGCTACTTTTTATCCTTTTTAGGAAGATTGTCAATAGCAAATTCACAACATTGAATAACTACCTGATTAAAAGAAATTTCTTGTTCGGTGGCAATTTGACTGATTTGCTCAATAAGTGTATCAGGCATTCTGATAGTTCTATTTGAGCTTGTTGGTTTTTTTATTATAAAATCCATTGTTATCACCTCTACATTACAATTTATATTATTATTTTAAATGATTTCAGCATTTATTCATATACTTATTATTGCAGTTAAATATTAAGTTAAAATATAGTTGCAAAAAGTTGAGAGGTATGTTACAATATACTTTGTTAAAGAGTTCAAAATTTTACAGTAGCAGATAATAGGCAATTCATAAGGAGTGATTTTAATGGCAACACCAATATATTTTGTAGATAATAAATATGAATCAGGAGTAGTTAAAGTATATGTTACTGATAACAAGTACGAAAATGGAGTTGTTAAGGTATGGCCTACAAACAACAAATATGAAAGTGGTGTAATAAAAGCATTTTCAACAGATAAGTATAGTGCACAAATGAAAGTATTTTTGTGTAGCAGTAAATATGATTAATAGTTTTATTTAACATTATCTGCTACTTAATTTTGAATGAAAGGTTGATATTATGAAAGACAAAATTTTAGATTTATTTCAATCAGATGAAATGAAAAATTATCTTGATGAAAATTTTGATGATTTATCATTATCCCAAATTAACAATATAATTTGTGGTGCACGAATATCTCTAGAAGATAAGTTGTTAATTTTAGAGGAACTGAAAGAAACAGATGAAATATATAAAAATAGTTATAAAGCAATAAACAATGCTTTATCTCAGTTAGAATTAAAAGAAAGTGAAATTTATATTCTTAAAGGACAAGGAATCGATGCAGATAATTTAAATGATAGCGAGATTTCACCAAAAATATATGAATGTTTCCCATTTAACAATAGTGAAAAAGTAATTGAATATATTAAGGAAAGTTGTTGTCAGCTATTCGAATATAATACATTTGAAGAATTATGTGATTGGTTTGTTTTAGAAAAATGGACCTTATCTGAATTAGGTATTTATGAAAAAATCATTGATTACTACATTTCGTTAAAAGGTGATATTTGGTTTTATAAGTTTGATTATGATTACAAAAAGAAATACAAAAAAAATCCAAACAAATCACAAGTGATAAAAAAACTTGATGTTTGTTCACATAATGAAGATTTAAACCTCCCAACATCTTTTAAGGTTGGAGATATATTAACTATTGATTGCCGACCTTTTGCTGAATTAAGAAAGGTTTTAGTTGTTGAGATTGGGGATAATAGGGATTGTTGTTGCCTACAAGGGCTATATATTGATAATCAAGATGAAATACATATAGGAGCAATAAAACATAATAGTGTATTTCGGGAATATGAATGTATTCCAAAGATTTCATCTTTATACAAAGCAAAAATTTCAGAAGATGAATTATCAGAGCGGGATAAACCATTACAAATTATTAGTAAATATTTAAATGGTGATGAAGAAAAGGGAAAACAATTATGGGAATTTGTAAGTGCAAATGATAAATTCTATAAAAGCAAATCATCATTAAAATTTGATAAGCTAAAAAGGGAATTTATAAATAAGGGGAACAAAAATTGATTAATAAAATCAGAGAACAAATAAAACTAAAATCTGTAAGAGACGCCATTTATGTCATTGATGATTCAGAATTATCTTTAGAAGAAAAATATCAACTACTTAAAGAGTTCTACAAAACTCGTTGTGTAGAATTTGATATTAATTACAGAAAAAACGGAATGACTTTTGAAGAATGGATTACATATGATATTGACGATTGGGTTGGTTGTTTTTGGCCTGGAGCTATCCAATGTGATGAATTGGAAAAATATATTTATAAGGACTTTTTGTCTCATTATAAAGAGTCAACTATAAATTTATTTAATCCACCTTTCAAAAAGGTTATAAGTGGTACATTTGAATATGAAATATGCTATCTTATTTTAGAGCAAATTTTGAGTCATCCGGTATATATAAAGGGATTTGACAATTTAAATGAGAACGATATATGGTTTGCTATTCAATGGTTTCTTTATACAAAAAAATTAGAAACAGATGACTCTTTAATCGAACTTGACCACATTACAAAAGAAGAGATTACACATATTCTTGAATGTATAGAAAAAAGCAAGAATGAGCTAACCTATTCTTCTGAAGAAATTAAAAGAACTTGATTTATAATATACAGAAGGAGTTGTTACGTATGGCAAAAATAAGAAACAGTTCGGTCGATAATGCATATGGTGGTGGGAAACAACAAATCTTTACCGATGATAGCGGAAAGGAATACATTATTAAAAATTCTTCTGTTGATAATGTTTATGGTAGTGGTAAACAAAAGATTGTTGAGGAAAAAGGCTCAAGTGGTGGATTAGCCGAAATGATAGTAGATGCACTACCTTGGTGGGGGTGTCTATTACTCGTTATAATAATTATGGTAGTGTGTTTTGTGTTTCCTGGTGAGTTTTGGGGATTTGTAGGAAAAGTATTATTCTTTATTCCTAACCTGTTTAGTTGATAAGGAGTTGTTATTATGGCAAGAATAAGAAATAGTTCAAGAGATAATGCTTTCGGTGGTGGTAAAGAACAAATATTTACTACCAATGATGGAAAAAGTTATACAATTAAAAACTCATCAAGGGACAATGCTTTTGGGGATGGCAAAGAAAAAGTCATTGTTGAAAATGGAAGTTCAGGCGGAGGATTAGAAGAAATAATCCCTTGGTGGGTAACGGTTATAATTTTAGTATTATGTTTTATAATTCAGAGATGTTTAGCATAATTTAAAAAGCTACGGAATTTTTACTCCGTAGCTTTTTGTGTTTAAATCGCCATTTTAACACTTAATACATAAATTTTAATGAATTTATATTGGTGTCTAAATTAAAGTGATTTGAGAATGGATTATGTTGTTTTGAGAATAGAAAGAGACTAATCCAAAATTTGATTAATCACATCATCTGGGTAATTTTCTTTCAAATACTTATTAAGAGCCTCTTTGAAATTTTTTTGATTATCTTCACGAAATTTATTGCCTATTTCTGACAGTTTATTATTTAACTGAACAAGGAGTGAAGCATATATTTCATCTGTTGATATAAAGTCTAAAATTGGAAAGGTTGTTTTGCTTTTCACGTCAAATTGATACAAATAATTTATAGGACATTTTTGTAAATAGTCTGTAATTTCAAGCTTTTCGAAATCGGCTTCAGATATATCCGTATACAATTCAGCAGTTTCGTCAATATCATTACGAAAAATAGGCATTCCAAATAAATATCTCCCTATTAAATCCAATAGACCATACGTTTCATCGTTTTCAAGAATAAAGTTTAATGTTTGCAGTTTTATCCCTGATACTAAGAATTTGTTTTCAGCAGATAATTTGTCATCATTATTATCTGCTTTATCATATTCGAGTTTTGCAGAATCATATTCTTTTTTAGCTTCAAGGAGATACTCTATTGATGTTTCACTTAACCCTGTAACTTCTTGAACATCTGAAGATACTCGTCTTTTTGTAGGATATTCACCAAATAAATATCCTATATCACATTCAAAAATTTCACACAACTTGATAATGTGCTTTAACTGAATTTTAGACTCTCCGTTTTCTATGTTAGCATAGGCTTGTCTGCTTGAAAGTTCTAACTGTTCTGCCATGTTATCTTGGGTATGTTTTTTCATATTCAATCTTGTATCTTTAATAATATCAGCTAATTGTTTTTCTGAATAATTGTTAATCATAACTTAACCTCAAATCTAAAAATATTTTAAAATCATAAGTACGAGTTTATTTACACATAACTTATTATATGTTACACTTTGGATGTTGTCAAGCAGAAATGCAAAGTTTGTACAGACGGACAAAATACAAGTTCAAATATTTCTAACGGACGCGTTAATGTATGTACAAAATGTACAATTTGAACAAAATGAAAGGGGGTGTTTAGTTTTGGACTGGAACCCAATTAAACCATTTGAATCGTTTGATACACCGCCATTTCCATTACACACATTACCTCAATTATTGCGAGACTATGTAGAAAATATATCGGATAATTTAGCAGTACCGATTGAAATGGCTGTCTTGGCAGAATTAGCAATAATATCTGTATGTCTTCAGGGGAAGGTTTTTATACAAGTTAAACCTGATTATAAAGAATCAACTAATTTGTATGTGTTAATTATAGCTGAACCTGGCGAAAGAAAAAGTCCATTGTTGAAAATTTTATCAGCTCCATTATATGAGTATGAAAAGACTGTAAATGTTGAACGTAAGAAAAAAATATTGGAAGATGAAATTAAGATTAAACAATTACAGAAAAAGCAAGAAGAATTTGAGAACGAAGAAGATTATGAGAGAGTTATAAAAATTCAATTAAAAATTGATGAGTTATCAAAAAATAAAACTCAACTAATGAGGTTAACATCAGATGATTTTACAATCGAAGCATTGACTACTCTTATGGCACAAAACAACGGTAAAATGTCTGTTATTTCATCAGAAGGTGGTATGTTCAATAATATTACTGGTAGATATAGTAATAAAAGCTCTTTTGAAACTCTTTTAAAATCTTATACTGGAGATACAATTCGTGTTGACAGAAAGAGTAGAGAACCAGAATTTATAGAAAATGCTTTGCTGACTATTCTTTTAATGGCACAAGAAAGTGTTTTAGAGGGGATTATGAGTAATGGTGATTTAAGAGGACAAGGGTTTTTAGGGCGATTTTTATATTGTAAACCGATTTCTTTTATGGGTAAAAGGGCTTATGATACCCCGGCACTAAACCATATGATATTAACAGAATTCAATGCTCGACTTGTCAATTTGCTTAATATTGAAGGTGTTAATAATCTGAGTCTTTCTGACGAGGCAAACAAAATATGTAAGAGTTTCTTCGATTGGATTGAACCTCAATTAATCAATGAATTTAATGATATTAGAGATTGGGCAAGTAAACTTCATGGAACTACCATTCGTATTGCTGGCATCTTACATTGTATAGAAAACAATGGCGTAGGTAATTCAATTATTAATAAAACCATAATGGAAAATGCTTGCGAAATAGCGATATATTTTATAGAACACGCTAAAATGGCATTTTCCATTATGGGAGCAAGTGAATCTGTGATAAAGGCTAAATATGTCTTAAGAAAA
The DNA here is from genome assembly GCA_045589295.1 of Clostridia bacterium. Taxonomy (GTDB): domain Bacteria; phylum Bacillota; class Clostridia; order RGIG6154; family RGIG6154; genus RGIG2094. Next base: position 41,789 of record JAZNOU010000010.1, on the reverse strand, counting down.
CTTGAAAGTATTAATGTAAATGAAATTAGCAAGAGAGAAATTTATCTTTTATGCAGAAGTCGGTATTTTAAAAAGACCGAAGATATTAGTGAAACCCTTAATTTGTTAGCAGAACACGGATATATTCGAGTCAAAGACAGTATAAGTTTAAATACAGTTGGTCGTAAATCAACTATATATGAATTGAATTCTGTTCATTTTGTACATTTTGTACAGTAAAATTTATATTTAAATAAGGAGTAAAATATTATGGAAAATCTATTGAATGAAAACGTTATAGAAAAAGTGGTAACTGGACGTATAATATTAAATCGAGCAAATTTGTTTTGCCCTAAGGTTTTATATGATAATTCAGAACCTAAATACAGTACAATTGTTATTATTCCCAAAGAAGATATTGAAACTATTAAAAAAATAAAAACTGCCATAAACAATGCTATAGAAAACGGAAAAAATAAATTTGGGGAAGATGTTGACTATGCAACACTAAAATTACCATTAAGAAATGGCGATGAATCATCTGACGACATTATGTATTCCAATAGCTATTTTTTAAATGCGTCATCGGTTTACAAGCCTGGAGTAGTTAATCATAAAAATGAAGATGTTTTATTTACAGATGTATATAATGGTCAGTATGGACGAGTTAGCATTAGTTTTCATCCGTTTAATGTTAAAGGGTGTAAAGGGATTAGTTGCCGACTGCACAACATTCAATTACTGAAAGATAGGTTTGACCCTCGTAAGTATATGTCATCACCTCAAGATGACTTTAAAGAATAATGTATTCTTATAAAATAGGGTGGGTTTAAGCCGCCCACCCTATTAAATCCCTAAATCACTTAACAAACAACTAATCATACAGATTTAGAGGCATAACTTCGCAAGGAGTAGGTTTAATATCTTATGCTTGGAGTTGTTTGTTTTGTTAATTTCTTACGTATATGATACGTTTTATGTTATAGGTCAAGTTCTCAAATTCATAAACATTTACAAGGACAGTTATAGAAAAACTGTGTACTTTATGTGCGGAATAGTATATAATTTCAATGTTTATATTCGCACATTTTATCAGGTGATGTGTAATGGGAAATGAGAACAACTTTGACACATTACTAATGATAGGCGTTTTAAAAGCACTTAAAGAACGAGAATTATTGACCGAGGAAGAATTACTTGAATGTGTTAGAAAAATGGAAAGTGAGGTATACGAATGTTAAGAGTTGCAGCATATTGCAGAGTGTCAACCGATAAGGACGACCAGGCAAATTCGTTTGAAAGTCAGAAATTATATTTTGAACAGAAAATTAATGAAAATAAAGAATGGGAATTAGTTGATATATACGCAGATAAAGGAATTAGTGGAACAAATACTGACAAACGTGTACATTTTAACAGGATGCTGAAAGATGCCAAAAATGGAAAGGTTGATAAAATTATCACAAAAGAGGTTTCAAGATTTGCACGTAATACAGTTGATACACTTCAATACACACGAGAATTAAAGTCAATAGGTGTTGGTGTTTTGTTTCTCAATGATAATATTGACACACTTGACAGCGATGGTGAATTGCGTTTGACAATAATGGCAAGTATTGCTCAAGAAGAAAGCCGAAAAACTTCTGAACGTGTCAGATGGGGACAAAAAAGGCAAATGGAAAAAGGGGTTGTATTTGGTCGTAATATTTTAGGGTATCATTTGAAAGATGGAGTTTTAACTGTTAACGAAGAAGAAGCAAAACTGGTGCGTCATATATATAACAAATATTTAGAGGGTAAAGGGATTCATATCATTGCAAAAGAGTTGCAAGAAGAAGGACATAAAACAAAGAATGGTAATAGCGAATGGACAAACAAGTCCATTCGTACCATCTTACAAAATGAAAAATATGTGGGTGATTTATTACAGAAAAAGACAATTACTCCTGACTTTTTAACTCATAAGAAAAAGTATAACAGAGGCGAAGAAGAAATGGTTTATATAAGAGACCATCATGATCCAATTATCGATAGAGAGACCTTTGATTTTGTTCAGGCGGAATTTGAAAGAAAATCGAAAAACTACGAAGAAACTAAGTCAAAACATTCAAACAGATATGCTTTTTCAGGTAAAATTAAATGTGGACAATGTGGAAGAAGATATGTAGCACGTTTCAAAAAACGTAATAATGGGACAAAGAGAAAGATTTGGGGTTGCTATAATAAGTTTAAAAATGGAGTACAACATGAGGTTAACGGAGAAATGATTGGTTGTACTAACAAAGATATTGGTAATGAAATTTTAGAATGTGCGGTATTACAAGCATTGAATGAGGTTTCAACCAATAAAAAAAGGATAGTTGATAAACTTACAAAAGTAATAACAGATGCTTTAAAAAACAAGAAAAAAGAGAGTTACGATTTTGAAAAAGCTGAAAGAAATATTGCAAGACTTGACTCTAAAAAACTAAAAATTATTGACTCCTATTATGATAACGAAATAACGAAAGATGAGTTTGTAAAATTAAAGGAGCAGTATCAGGAAGAGATTGATAGACTGACCGAGGAAATTAAACAGGAGAGAGATAAAAATACTGTCGTTGAAAACAAAGATGAGCTGATAAAGGAAATATGTGCTGTAGTGAACAAACTTGTTAATTTTGAAGAGTTTGATGATTCTGTTGCTAAAGAAGTTTTGGGCCAAATTGTTGTCAATAGTAAGAATGATATTGAGGTATATCTGAAAGGGATTAAGGACAGAAAGTTTTTTTTTACGGAAAAGAGTAACATTTTTGATAATAACTACCAATATCGGTTAAAAGACCTTTTGCCTCTTTGGTAGGCATTGAATATCGCTGAGAAAGGTAACGAAGCGATGCACCAAGCTCGCCGTCGGGACCGCCGTACTGTGATAAGATAAGCTGAGCCATCTTCGGGTCAGGTCTTTTGATGTTGACCGGGTATTCAAGATTTTTCTGATAAATCCACATATTTTAAAAAATCCTCCTTAATAAAACATTTTTTCCCACGGCCATGGGTCTGAAAGCCATGTCCATTCGGCTTTGTCGATAGTCCCGGGCGTAAGTGTGCCGTAAATCTTTTCGTATTCACATTTTAAATCTTCATATTCCTTTTTCAGTTCATTAAATCTTTTTATTGTGTCCGCATCGCAAGGATGTGTGTCAAGATAAAGGTTTAAATCAATCATAGAAAAATTAAGAGCCATAAGCCTTGAGAGCATTTCATTATTCTTCATTTTTAAACCTCCAGAAAGTGTATGGCATATAAAGAGCGGGATAAACAGTGCCTTTTTTCAAAGCTTCCGCCGGGCAAAACATATCTTCGCCTTCGCCTTGTCTTACAACAAAGGCCTGCGCAAGCGGACGCTTAACGTCGGACCAGTTACCGCCGGGCATACAATTATTAGTCATAAAAAAAGTCCTTTCACATAAACTGAAGAAAATATCTTCAATTTCATCATATGAGCAGGTTATATTTTTGTGAAAGAAAGCATAATTTCTTTTAAAGGTGAAAATATGAAAGTACAAATAATACGAAAGAGCAGAAAAAAGAAGAAAGAAAAAATAAACATCCAAGATTTTGAATTTGAAATCATATACACAAAAACTTTAAAAAGGGCAAGAAAGATAATAAAAAAAAGTCCCGAAGACTTTACTATATCTTACGATTTTGAACAATTGTTTTCTCAAAATCAAAGTCTGATGTCATTTTTTCCAAAAGAGACGCTTGAGAAAATAAGCGCACGGCACGGTGTGGATTTATATGAAATGCCCATTGGTGTTTACGTTGAAAATTTAAGTAAAAAAAACATTGAAATATTAACAAAAATAGCACTTATTGTGCGTTTTATGAATATTTATTCCCCTATTCCGCAAAGCGAGTTTGATTTTCTTGGATTAGAGGCGGGGCTTACGCCATTTGTCAAAAATTCAACTTGTGTTACGGAAAAAATTGCCGTATTTTTGAATAATAAATTTTTAATAAAAGAAGCAAAAAGCGGAAAAACATATTATGATATAAAACTAAAATGCCATGACGAATTTTATGAAAAGGGAATTTATGAAATAAACGGGGTTTTTGTAAAGTGTTTAGAGGAAAACAGTAACATGGTGAAAGATGTCAAAATAAGAGAGTTAATGTCAAAATAATGATATTGACAAAAGGTAAAAAGCCGTGTATAATGTTGAAATGTTAATATACGAAACGGAGATAGTAAAATGGGTATAAAACAGGTAGAAATAACTCAAGCAGGCTATGATAAATTGGTTGCTGAACTTGAGCATTTAAAAACCGTAACAAGAGGCGAAGTTGCAGAAAGATTAAAACTTGCGCGTTCTTACGGCGACCTTTCGGAAAACTCTGAATACGACGAAGCAAAAGACGAGCAGGCTAGAGTTGAATCCAAAATTGCCGAGCTTGAAAACATAATTAAAAATGCAAAAATAATGGAAGAAAACAATGACAAATCACAGGTTTCTTTTGGCTCAACCGTTAAAATATTTGATATGGAATTTGAGGAAGAAGAAACTTACACAATTGTTGGCTCAAAAGAGGTTGACCCGGCTAACAACAAAATTTCATCTGAATGTCCTTTAGGAAAAGCGCTAATTGGCGCAAAGGCTGAAGATGTTGTTACTGTTAAGACTTCTGAGAGCGAATATCAGGTTAAAATTTTAGAAATTTTATAAAAATTAAAAGCAGTTTAAAACTGCTTTTAATTTTTAAGGAGAAATAATGGAAAGATTTTCACGCACCGAAAAATTAATAGGAAAACAGTCTGTTGAGCTTTTAAAAAACTCAAAGGTTTTAATATTCGGCGTAGGCGGGGTTGGCGGATTTACGGCAGAAGCTCTTGGGCGCGCAGGCGTCGGGACTGTTGATGTTGTTGATAAGGATGTTGTGTCAGAAAGTAATATAAACCGCCAGATAATTGCACTTTCTAGCACTGTGGGAATGAAAAAAACTGAAATTATAAAAAAAAGACTTGAAGATATAAATCCGGATATTAAGGTTAAAGTGTTTGATATGTTTTACCTGCCTGAAAATGCACACGAAATTGATTTTTCAGGTTACGATTATATCGTAGACGCAGTAGACACAGTGTCGGCTAAAATTGAAATAGTGTTAAGGGCAAAGCAAAGCGGAGTAAAGATTGTGAGCGCAATGGGTGCAGGCAATAAACTTGACGCAACACGTTTTGAGATTACAGACCTTTACAAAACCGAAAGCTGTCCTTTGGCAAGAGTAATGCGAAAAGAATTAAGGGCAAGGGGAATTGAAAGGCTTGATGTAGTTTATTCAAAAGAACCCCCCGTTAAAACTGAGGGCACACCTGCAAGCATATCGTATGTTCCGTCTGTTTGCGGGCTTTTAATAGCACAAAAAGTAATAACAGATTTAATAAAAAAAGCTGACCATTAAGGTCAGCTTTTAAATTTTAAAAAAGCAACAAAGCACCGACAAACGCCGATGCTTTGTATGGCACACCCTGAGGGATTCGAACCCCCGACCTACTGGTTCGTAGCCAGTTACTCTATCCAGCTGAGCTAAGGGTGCATATTTTTTTGATTTTTGCTAATCAATAGTGGTAGTATAACACATATTTTTATAAAAATCAAGACAAATATCAAAAAATTATGATGGAGATTATATGAAACCAAAAACAGTTGATTATTCAAGAGCAACACACGTTGAGGTCTTAACTCAGGGAAGCATCAATGGCTACAACAGGCTTTTCGGCGGAAAGCTTATGGTGTGGATTGATATCGTTGCCGCCGTTGTAGCAAGACGGCATTCAGGCAAAAATGTCACAACCGCTGCAGTTGATTCATTAAAATTTAAAGGTGCGGCACATCCTAATGATACTGTGGTTTTAGAGGGCTATATAACTTATGCAGGTAAAACCTCAATGGAAGTATGCGTTAAAACGTATGTTGAGGAACTTTCGGGAGAACAGACACTAATTAACACTGCATATCTTGTGATGGTGGCACTTGATGAAAATGAAAAGCCTTGTGAAGTTCCGCCCTTAAAGCTTATATCGGATATGGAAGAGTATGAATATTTTATGGCAGAAAAAAGATATTATTTAAGGAAAGAGCGTATGAAACAAAACTATTAAAAAAAGATGCGATTAAAAACCGCATCTTTTTAAACATTGTTAATTATCATATGAAAGTGCATCTTCAAGCCAAACGTAGCCTAAATCTAGTGCAGAGTAAAGACCTGTAGCTTCTTTTTGCTTTATAACCCTTTCTTTTCCCTCTAAATAGGTGTTATTGGTAATAAGCTGAACCATAATTTTGGTTGAAACGTTGATATTATCGATAGTTTCTGTTTCTTTAACAGTCAGCTTTGCCAAAAACTTATCATCAATAAAGCCATAAAACATTTCGTTTCCGCGTCTTGTAAGCGGTCTTTCTTTGTAGATAAGCTCTTCAATTTTTTTCTTAGCCATAATAAACCTCCTCGTATGCGGACTTTATAAATATTGACAGTTTTTAAAATTTGTACTAATATAAAGATATTGTACCACAATTTTACCAAAGTGTAAAGGAAAATTTTGAAATGAAAATGTTTTTTGCGCTTTTATTATATAATTGTATATTTACAATAATAGCAGGACTGGTTGCAGGGAGCATAATAGCACTTATTCCTGCAAAATACTTTCAGCCCCAAAATAATTCGCTATATAATGAATTAAAGTTTGAAAAAGGCGGAAGAGTTTATGATAAATTTAAAATTCAACGTTGGAAGGACAAAGTGCCCCAATTTTCCGAGATAGTTCACAAAGGTTTTTCAAAAGGTAATTTAAAAAGCATAAACAAAGGATATCTTGAAAGATTTTATTTAGAAACTGTGCGGGCAGAGTTTTGCCACAGGCTTTTAATTTTAATTTCTCCTGTGTTTTATTTTGTAAATCAGAATAAAATGTGGGGCATAACCTTTGCAATTCTTTATGCCTTAGGCAATGTTCCTTTTATAATGATACAGCGTTACAACCGCCCAAGAATTAAAAAAATTATGGACGGACTTAAAACAAAAAATAAATTTGTTGATTAAAAAACTTCAAAAAAAGCCAAAAAACGAAGAAAAACAAAGAAAACATATCACAATAAAAAAACTTTTAAAAAAGTTATTGACAAATAAATCTCCTTGTATTAAAATGGCATAGTATTTTAAACGAGGAGGTTTTTTCTATGCGTACATTTATGGCAAATGCAGAAAATATCGAGAGAAAATGGTATATCATAGATGCTGAAGGCAAACCTTTAGGACGTGTTGCAGCTCAGGCAGCAGCAATCTTAAGAGGCAAACATCTTCCTACTTTTACACCACATGCTGATTGCGGTGATCATGTAATCATTATCAACTGCGAAAAAGCTGTTATGACAGGTAAAAAAGCAGAAGATAAGTCATATTTCCACCACACAGGTTGGATTGGCGGCATCAAGGAAATCAAGTACAACAAAATGCTTGAAAAATTCCCAACAAGAGCAATGGAATATGCAGTAAAAGGTATGATTCCAAAAACAACTCTCGGTGCTAAAGCATTAAAGAGATTAAGAGTTTATGCAGGCAGTGAGCATGAAAATCAGGCTCAGAAACCTGAACTTTGGACAAGAGAAATCAGATAAGGAGGTAACTAAAAATGGCAAAAGCAGCATTAACCGGAACAGGTAGAAGAAAAAAATCAATTGCCAGAGTAAGATTGTTACCTGGTAAAGGAAATATCGTAATCAACGGAAAATCAATTGATGAATATTTCGGTTTGGATACACTCAAAATGATCGTTCGTCAGCCATTGGTTGTAACAGATACACTCGCTAAATTCGACGTGTTTGTTAACGTACAGGGCGGCGGTTTCACAGGTCAGGCAGGTGCTATCCGTCACGGTCTTTCAAGAGCACTTTTAGATGCAGATGAATCTTTCAGAGCAATTCTTAAAAAAGAAGGTTTCTTAACAAGAGACCCAAGAATGAAGGAAAGAAAGAAATACGGCTTAAAAGCAGCTCGTCGTGCACCACAGTTCTCAAAGAGATAATTATTTCCAAAAATTTATCCCGCAAGTTTATCTTGCGGGATTTTTTTAATAATCGTGACAACCGCCTGTGTCAAGACTGTATTTTTCAAATATCATTACAATTTCTTCTATCATATCAATATCGTCATAAGCCTCATTTTTAAGCACAGCACTTATTTCGCGCACAATTTTTATTGCTGTGGTGTCTGCAATTTGGTCAGCATCAATTTCAAAATCATCTATATGGTTTACTATATGGTCTGCAATATATTCTTTTAAAAGTTCAACCTTAACATCCATTTTACTATCTCCTTTCATTTAATTACTATGCATAACATAGTATTTACTATATTTTATCACGTCATAATATTTTTGTAAATAGTTTATAATAAATACTGTGAGGTGAGAAATATGCAGGAACAACAGTATAAAATGAATTTAATTAAAATAGGGCTAAAAATTTCTTATTACAGAAAACTTTGCGGAATGACTCAAGAAGAGTTGGCAGAAGCCTGTGATTTATCTCCGGGATATATTTCTCAGCTCGAAGGACCAAATTGTTATTTCTGCCCATCACTTAAAACACTTTTTGTAATAGGCGAAGTTTTAAATGTTCCTGTTTCCAAGTTAGTAGATATTGAAAATGATTAAACAAACCCCCACTCAGGTTGAGTGGGGGTTTTAGCATAAATTTGTCGAAAAAGCCCTTTGTTAAGCCATTTGTTACAAAATTGTCGAATTTTTGGAAAAGTATCAGTTGTAGACACTTTTTTTCGGTTATCAACATCCTTTTGTACAAAACAAGCCCATAAAATATAGGTTTTTACCGAGTTATCTACAATATGAAGGCAGATAAAGTGTAGATAACTTGTGTATTTTTCATTAATTTTCCAAAGTTGTTAAGAGTTTTTAAAATTTTCGTTACGATTGTAAGTTTCGAGCATATTTTGTAAAAGTTTATCTGCTTCATCAAGTTCTTTTACAAAGGAAGATGCAGGAATTCTTAAAGCACCCGTGCCGAAAATTATTAACTGTTCCAAAGCATCGCTTGTCGCAACAGAAACCTTGTGTTTTTTCTCCAATTTGTGTGCGGTTTTTTCAATATAGGCATCTGCAGTTTCTGCTTCTTTTGTGTAAACTACAGAAATATTTCCAATAGTTTCGACCTCGCCTTGACCGCCCTTTACCTTGTAAGCATCAAAAACTACAATTATGTCCTTGTCTGTTGTAATTTTGTATCGGTTAAGTCGGTCAATCAAAACGTCTCTTGCGTGCTCTAAACTGTCTTTTGCAATTTCTGTTAAGTTCTGATCAGCAAAAATAATATTGTAGCCGTCAACTAAAAGATAGTGGTCTTTGGGAAGTGGAACAGAAATCTTTTTTTCTTTTTGGGGTTGAGGTGTTTTGGGCGTATTGAAAACATTTAAATCTTTTCGCTGAACCTTTCCGTAGGTAAGCTCAAAAATTCGCATAAGCTCGTCGTCGCTCGCGCTTACGAAAGCCTGTCTTTTTATAGGTGCTGAAATTTCCGTTTCCTGTTTGTTTAAAAGAACGCTTTCTAAGTGCATATTTTCTGTTACTTCGTTCCATGGAACTACAAACCCTGCTCCGTGCGAGCAAAAAACAGACCCGCATGGATTTTCAAGGTCAGAGTCGGGATTGTACCCGATTTTTTCTATTACTTCTTGCTGGTTTGTGCAGGGCAGATAACCTTTAAGCGTACAACCCAGTCTGCCCTCTCCTTTTGTGTAATTTACAAGCGTTTTGTGATAGTCCTGCATTTTTTCAACAGGAGCAATACCTGAGATAACCGAAAAATCACCCTTTATATCGGGCATACCAAATTCCGCTTCCATCTGGTTTAAGTCAGTCATTGCTCTGCCTGCCATAGACTGCGGAACTTCTAAAGTAAAGTCATACCACGGCTCTAAAAGTACACTTTCGGTGCATCTTAACCCATGGCGCACCGCGCGGTAGGTTGCCTGCCTGAAATCTCCGCCCTCGGTGTGTTTTAGGTGGGCTTTGCCTGATTTCAATGTGATTTTAATATCTGTAATTGGCGAGCCTGTTAAAACACCCAGGTGAGTTTTTTCAGAAAGGTGAGACATAATAAGTCTTTGCCAGTTTTTATCAAGCAAATCCTCACTGCAATTTGAGGCAAAAACCACTCCGCTTCCCTGTTTTAACGGCTCTAAAAGCAGATGCACTTCTGCATAATGGCGAAGCGGTTCGTAGTGACCCACGCCCTCAACCTTTGATTTTATTGTTTCTTTATATATAATTGAACCTTTTTCAAATTCAGCTGAGAGTGAAAATCTTTCAGAAAGTATACGTTTTACAACTTCAAGCTGAACGTCTCCCATCAAATGCGCGGTAATTTCACCGTTGCCCGCATTATAGGAACATTTTAACATATTTTCCTCTTCGAGTTTTTTTAAGTTCCTTAAGGCAGTAATTTTATCATATCCGTCAGGAATAATTACAGAGTAGTTAAAAACAGGCTCGGACGAAAGTGTCATTTCTTGTCCTTCAAAGCCGAGTCCCTGTCCCATTTGCGTCTTACTAAGTCCTGTAACGGCAACAATATCACCTGCAGTTGCATTTTGAACAGCAGTATATTTTTCGCCTGAATAAACTCTTATTTCATTTACTTTTTCATTGTCGCTTTCAGGCACAATCTGCTTAACCAAAAGCTCTCCGCCCGTGATTTTCATATGGGTTAAGCGGTTTTTCTTTTCATCTTCAGATATTTTAAAAATTTTTGCTCCAAAGTCTTTTGAATATATAACTTCGGGGGCAAATTTTTCAAGACTTTTCAAAAAGTATTCAGTACCGTCTGACTTTAAAGCTGACCCAAAAAAGCAAGGGAAAATCTTTCTTGATTTTATTGCATTTTTTATGGAATTTTCGCTTAACGTGTTATTTTCTAAAAATTCTGTCATCAAATCATCGCCTGAGAGTGCAATGTTTTCATACAATTCTTCATTTAACTCCGAAAAATCGCAAATAAACTCAAATTCAGCAGACAATTCATCAAAAACTTTTTGTTTGTCAAATCCTAAAAGGTCTGTTTTGTTGACAAAAACAAAGGTGGGAATATTGTGCCTTTTTAAAAGTTCCCACAGCGTTTTGGTATGGCTTTTAATACCGTCTGATGCGCTTATGAGCAAAACTGCACAGTCAAGAACCGAAAGCGTACATTCCGCTTCGGCTGAAAAATCAATATGTCCGGGGGTGTCAATCAAAGTAAAGCAAGTTTCACCATATGAAAACTCTGCCTGCTTTGAAAAGATTGTAATTCCCCTTTCACGCTCAATCGAATTGTTGTCAAGATAGGCATCTTTAGTGTCAACTCTGCCTTTTGTACGAATTTTCCCCGAGAGGAAAAGCAGTTCTTCAGAAAGTGTTGTCTTTCCAGAGTCAACGTGTGCTAAAATGCCTGTAACAATTTTTTTCATAAACATATCCTTTGTCATTTTTTAAAAAAGTATATCACAGGTTAAATAAATATTCAAGCTAATGGGAATTTAGCCAAGAATTTTGTTGAAATTTGACAAATAGTAACCTATTGCATTTTTTTTATATTTGTGATAAAATAATTTAATGAAAGGGTGTTTATATGCAAAATAGAAGAATTGATTTTTCACCTCCGGACATTTCCGAAAAGGAAATAGAATTAGTTGCGGAGGCGCTTCGTTCGGGCTGGATAACCACTGGTCCTAAAACAAAACAGTTTGAAAAAGAAATTGCAGAGTATTGTGGTACTTCAAAGGCAGTAGCGTTAAACTCGCAAACTGCCTGTGCCGAAATGACCTTAAGACTTTTAGGTATTGGCGAAGGAGATGAAGTAATTGTACCTTCGTATACATATACTGCATCAGCAAGCATTGTTTGCCATGTTGGAGCAAAACTTGTTCTTTGTGATATTTCTGATAACGGATATGAAATGGATTATGATAAGATGGCATCTTTGATTACTCCAAAGACAAAGGCTGTTATCCCTGTTGATATTGCAGGTATTATCTGTGATTACGACAAGATTTTTGAAGTTGTAAACAACAAAAAAGATATATTTGAACCTAAAAATGAAATTCAGAAAGCAATGGGCAGAATTGCCGTTTGTGCAGATGGTGCTCATTGTTTTGGCGCTGAAAAAGACGGTAAAAAAGCAGGCGCTATTGCCGACTTTACAAGTTTTTCTTTCCATGCCGTTAAAAACTTAACAACCGCAGAGGGCGGTGCAGTAGTTTGGCGCGATATAGACGGCATTGATAATGAGTATATTTACAAACAGTATATGCTTTTGTCACTTCACGGCCAGAGCAAAGACGCTCTTGCAAAAACCAAACTCGGCGCGTGGGAATATGACATTGTTGCTCCGAACTTTAAATGCAATATGACAGATATTCACGCAGCAATCGGTCTTGCACAGCTTGAACGCTACGGCGAAATACTTGAAAAACGTGAAAAGTTTATTAAAATGTATAATGATGGCTTAAAAGACCTCGGCGTAGGATTTTTAAATCATTACGACGAAAATCACAAATCAAGCGGACATCTTTATCTTTGCAATTTAACAGGTAAAGATGAGGCTTACAGAAACGAATTTATAGAAAAAATGGCAGAAAAAGGAGTTGCAACAAACGTTCACTACAAACCACTTCCGCTTTTGACTGCTTATAAAAACCTCGGCTTTGATATCAAGGACTTCCCTAACGCTTATGACAGATATCATAACGAAGTATCACTTCCTCTCAACACAAAAATGACCGAGGAAGACGTTTTGTATGTAATTGAGTGCTTTAAAGCAATCTGGGGGGAATAAGGTATGTATAAACACTTTTTTAAAAGATTAATAGATTTTACCATAGCTTTGTGCGGATTGCCTTTTGTAGCAATTATCTTTTTAGTGGTTGCGCCCCTTATATATTTAGAGGATAAAGGCCCTGTATTTTACAACGCGCCAAGACGTGGCAAAGACGGAAAAACATTTAAAATGTATAAGTTCCGTTCTATGTATGTAAATTCGCCTGACCTAAAGAGTGCGGATGGTTCTACATATAACGGAGAAGACGACCCCAGAGTTACAAAAATCGGCAGAATTTTAAGAAAAACAAGTTTGGATGAAACACCGCAGCTTTTAAATATTTTAAAAGGCGATATGAGCATCATCGGACCAAGACCGACACTTCCCAACAGGCCTCTTTCAGAGGTTTCCCCTGAAAGAATGAAGGCTCTAGAGATGCGTCCGGGTCTTACAGGCTATTCACAGGCGTATTTCAGAAACTCAATAACTTCTGATGAAAAACTTAAAAACGATGTTTACTACGTTGAAAATGTTACAATGATTATGGATATTAAAATTTTTATTCAGACCGCGATGAGCGTTTTAAGAAGAAAAAATATTTATGTAAATCAGGAAATGAAAACTGAAAAAGCAGAGGAGAAAACCGCATTATGAAAAATCTGATGATAATCGGTGCATCTGTCCTGCAGCTTCCTGCCATAAAAAGAGCAAAAGAAATGGGACTTAAAGTTGCAGTTGCGGATTACGATAAAAACGCAATAGGAATACCGTTTGCGGACAAGTTTTATAATGTCAGCACCATTGACATCGAGGGTGTAACAAAAGCGGCAGAAGATTTTAAGGCAGACGGAATTATGACCCTTGCGTCAGATATGCCAATGCGTTCGGTTGCTAAAGCATCCAAAAAGTTAGGACTTACTGCGGTAAGTTTTGATACTGCAGTAAAAGCTACCGATAAAGGCGAAATGATAAAAGCCTTTAAGGAACACAATGTTCCGTCACCATGGTTTTTTATTGTGCCTGACAAAGATGCTCTGGAACAAATTAAAACCGAAATTGCATATCCCTGCATTTTAAAACCTCTTGATAATTCAGGCTCAAGAGGAGTTGTGCTTGTTAATAACGAAGAAAAACTTTTGGAAAGCTTTGAATACAGCGTAAGTTCTTCAAGAGGTGCAGGGGTAATCATTGAAGAGTATATGACAGGCTCTGAGGTAAGCGTTGAGGTTATGGCGGTAAATGGCAAAATCAACATTTTAGCCATTACGGACAAACTTACAACAGGCGCACCTCACTTTGTTGAGATGGGACATTCACAGCAATCATCACTTTCTGAAGATATAAAAAATCAAATTAAAGATGTGGCAACAAGGGCGGTAAAATCGGTTGGAATTGAAAATGGCCCTGCTCACGTTGAAATTATGGTAACCTCAAAAGGCCCTAAAATGATTGAACTTGGCGCAAGAATGGGCGGAGATTGTATTACAACTCACCTTGTCCCCTTGTCAACGGGAATTGATATGATTGAATGTACAATCAATTGTGCATTGGGACAAAAACCTGATGTTACGCCAAAATTCGACAAAGGCAGCGCAATCAGATTTTTCGATGTACCATGTGGCACAATCAAAAGCATTTCATGTGTAGAAGATGCCGAAAATTTAGAGGGCGTAAAAGAAATAACATTTACTAAAAATGTGGGCGATACTGTTGGCTCAATCAACAGCTCAACCGATAGAGTGGGCTTTGTAATAGCACAAGCAGAAAACGCACAAAACGCAGTCAAAATCTGCGAAAAAGCAATAGAAAAAATCAAAATAGTAGTGGAATAATGAAGAAAATACTGTTTTTAGGCGGATTCCCGCAAATGATTGACATAGTTTTTACTGCCCATGATATGGGAATTTATACAATTGTTGTAGACCGTGACGAAAATTCTCCCGCAAAGCGCTTTGCAGACGAAACGATAAATATAAGCACTGATAAGGTAGACGAGCTGGAAAAAATCTGCAGAGAGAAAAATGTTGACGGAGTTTTTACAGGCTTTGAGGATTTTAATATCCATATTGCAGAAAAGCTTTGCAAAAGGCTTGGACTTCCCTTTTACGCAACTAAAGAGCAACTTGAAATTATCACAAATAAAGATAATTTTAAAGCAGAGTGCAAAAAATATGGCGTTCCTGTAATTGAGCAGTATGATTTAACCGAGGCAATAGCTTTGGGCAAGTACCCTTACATAGTAAAGCCCACCGATAGTTACGGTAGCCGCGGCATTACAGTTGCAAGAAATGAAGAGTATTTAAAAAGAGGTTTTGAGAAGGCAATTAAAGTTTCGCCGTCTAAAACTGCGGTAATTGAAAGATTTATCGAAACAAGCTATGGTACAGAGCTTTTTTATACAATAGTAAACGGGAATATTTATTTAACAGCTACCGCAGACCGTCACACGGTAAGGACTGAAAAGGGTGCAGTTCCGCTCCCTGTTGCAGAGGTTTTTCCTTCAAAACACAGAGATGAAATGGTTAAAACAATTGACCAGGATATCAGGAAAATGCTTGTCGGCATGGGAATAAAAAATGGTTTGGTACTTATTCAGGCACTTTATGAAAATGGCGAGTTTTTTATATATGAAATGGCATATCGCTTTACAGGCGAGCAGCATTACCGCCTTGTGTTAAAGCAAAAGGGCGTATCTTTGGCAGAATTTATGTTAAAGCTTGCATTGGGTGAAGATGTAACAGAGTTTGAAACTCCGCTTTTAAAAGACGAAAGCTTTATTTACCCCTCGGTAAACCTTGCGGTTGTGTTAAAACCCGGGAAAATCAAAGAAATTAAAGGGCTTGAAAGGGTATATAAAATTGACGAGGTTATTTCATATAATCTTACCCACTCAAACGGTGACGAGGTTGCTTCCAGCGGAGATTATTCCCATATGTTAATCCGCGTTAATATGGTAGCGGATAATTATCAAAATCTGAAAAGAGCAATTGCTGATGTGAAAGATTTTATTTCGGTCACAGGTGAAGATGGCGAAGATATGATAGTTTCACCTTTTACATTGGAGGACTAAAATGGCATATTTTTTGTTTAAATGCTGGCACGAAAGACTTTTTTCTGTTGAAAGAAATAATATTGTTTCTCATAAAAATGAAAAGCTTACATTTGTTCCCATAACAAATGAAAATGCTTCTTTGGTCAAAGAATTAAGAGGCGAAATGTACGAAGGACAGTTTTTGTATCAGCTCTCAATGGGTGACTTCGGTTATTATGCTTACTTAGACGATAAGCCTGTAGGTTATGGCTGGGCAAAACACCCCGGAAGCGATGACTATTTTTATAAAATCGGCGAAAAATGCATATATTTATGCCGCTTTTTCGTGCACGAATCTGTCCGCGGTCAGGGTATCTATCCTTGCATTATCACCGCCCTTATCGAGAAAGAAAAAGTATTTGATAAGTTTTATATCGGCGTTGAGCGGGGCAACATTTCATCAGAAAAAGGCTTAACCAAAGTCGGATTTAGATTTATAAAAGAATATGGCTTCATCCGAGGCTTTAAACATACATTCAATAAGAAAATTTTGAAATAAAAGTAGAATAGTTAATTGAGGGAGACAAAATGAATTATATGCAGATAACGAATTCGTATTTTGAAGTGTATAACAAGATGCGAAAAATCAGAAACACAAGAATCAGCAGAAATACTTGCAAAGCGAGATTAAATGGCAAAGTTCAGTTAAGCAAAGAACAGAAAAAACAGATAAAAGATTTTTATAAGCCATACTGTAATGTAACTACTATATATCATCAACTTTACTACGAAAAGACGGGATTGTTTTCTGAAAAGTATATACCTGTGGATATTTATATAAATGAAATTGATGAATACTTTAATTCAAGAGAAGAAGGAAAGTACCTTGATAACAAATGTTATTACAAAACTATTTTCAACGGATTAAAGCAGCCTGAATTTGCAGTTTGCCGTGTGGGAGGCTTTTGGTACAACAGTGATATGCAGATAATCGGCGAGAAAGAAGTTATGGATATTGTTCGTGCCGAGAAAGAATTATTTGTTAAGGCGGCAACCGAGTCCTTTGGCGGGAAGGGCGTTGAATATGTAAATTGTATGGACGAAATTGGTGTTGAGCAGTTTAAAAAATGCATAAATAGCATTAAGGGCGATATCATTGCCCAGCGTGCCATAAAACAACATCAAGCCTTATCAAATATAAATGACAGTTCGGTGAATACTATCAGGATAATTTCACTTCTGACAAAAGATGGCCCTAAAATTTATTCTTCACTTTTGAGAGTTGGAATGAAGGGAAACAAAGTAGACAACTACAGTAGCGGAGGTATTACAGTAGGTATAAATCGGGAAGGTAAACTTAATAAATATGCATACAATTCCAATGGTGAACGGTTTGAAAAGCATCCGTCAAATGATTTTATATTTGAAGGTTATGAAATTCCGTGTTATGATAAGGCAAGAGAATTGGTAATGAAAGCCCATCCTATGATACCTCATTTCAGGCTGGTATCATTTGATATTGCAATAGGAGAAGATGGAGAACCAATCTTTATAGAAGCAAATTTGTGCAAAGGTTCAATAGAAATACATGAGTTTAATAATGGACCACTTTTTGGTGAGGACACAAAGAAAGTTTTGGATGAGGTTTTTGGAACTGAAAAAATATGAGGTAGGTAAAATGTCCAGAATAAGTATAAGAGTTAAAAGCATTTTAAAATGCACAAAACTCGGAACAATTTTAAGAAAATCAATGTGGAATAAAAGGCTTGTAAACGAAGCATCAATATGTAAAACAATAGATAAATATATGGGTAAAATTTCGCAGGAAGAAAAGGAAAAGATAAAAAAAGATATTCTTGATATGGCAAAAAATATCGTTTCAGTGCAGAAGAATACTTTTGTTACCATTTTAAAGACAAGTCTGAAGAAGAAAGAAAAACATTTATTTCTGACATGAACAGAGTTGATTTTTGTGAGTCTTTAAACAAATCAAGAAATTTAGCAAAATTTGATGATAAAATGCTTACATACAAAATCTTCTGTAAATTTTATAAAAGGGAAATTTGTTATGTGAACAAAGATAAGGATTTCGAAAAATTTGATTTATTTTTCAAAAAATTAGGTAAAGTGATTATTAAACCTGTTCTTGGTACTTGCGGTCAGGGGATACAGATTGTAGATATTGCTGAAAAGAAGGATCTTGATGCTTTCTACAAAGAACTTAAAAAAGATTATTGCGGTAAAAAGAAAGATGGCTTTATAGCAGAGGAACTTATAATTCAGACACCGGAGATGGCGCAATTTCACCCGTCGTCTTTAAATACCATAAGGGTGGCAACTGTTAAGTTTGATGAGGGGGTTGAAGTTATTGCAGCTTTTTTCAGAACAGGTAGAGGCGGAAATATCGTAGACAATGCCGGTGCAGGTGGTGTTTTCGGAACTATTGATGTTGCAACCGGTGTGATTGATGCAGTGGGCGATGAATATGGTAATAATTACGAAGTTCATCCTGATACGGGCATTAAAATGGTTGGTTTTGAAATTCCTTGCTGGAAAGAAGCAGTTGAAACTGCTAAAGAGTTAGCAACAGTTGTAAAAGGGAATCGTTATGCCGGATGGGATCTGGCTCTTACGGATAAAGGTTGGGTAATGATTGAAGGAAACTCCAGAGACCAATTTGTGTGGCAGACGCCAAGACAAAGGGGATTTTTCGATGAAACTAATCAGATACTTAAACGCTTAGGAATGTCGGAAATTAAGAAAACTTCAATATAAACTAATTTGAGAGGAGATATAAATATGGATTTAAAAGGAAAAAGATTATTACTTCTTGGTGGAGCATACAACACTAAGGATATCAAGGAATATGCAGAAAAAAACGGGGTCGTTCTTATTGCAGTAGGAAACAATCCTAACCACCCTACATTTAAAATCGCAGATGAAACATACGACGCGAATGTAAGAAGTGCTGAAGATTTAATTAAAATTATTAAAGATTATAAGATTGATGGCGTTTTCCCAGGCGGAAATGAAGATGTTATCAATATTTTGTTTGATGTTGTTGATGAAACAGGGATTAAGTTTTATGCGAGCAGAGAACAGTGGGAAATTACAGGACAGAAGAGAGAATTTAAAGAAGTTGCAGCAAAAGCAGGATTGCCTGTAGTTCCTGAATTCAAGCTTTCTGCTGTTCCTACAAGAGAGGAACTTGATGCAATTGAATATCCGGTAGTTATCAAACCTGTTGATGGAATGGGCAGCCAGGGTGTTTATCTTTGCCAGACAGAGGAAGAACTTCTTGAAGGTCAGAAAAATGCATTAGAATTTTCAAGAAGCAAGACATTGATGGTTGAAAAGTTTATGTCAGGCTTTATCACAGTATTTTATATGACAGTTATCGACGGGAAAATACATATTGCGTCAATGACAGATAAGTATTCAAAACTTTCTAAAGACGATGGCCCGAAAATGCCTACAATTGCACAGGTATATTTATATCCATCACGTCACTTGCAGGATTGCATTGACAGATATTATCCTGCAATGGAAAATCTTTTGAAAATTTTGAAAATTGAAAATGGTGTAGTTGGTATTCAGGGATTCTGCGATGGAAAAGATATCGTATTTACAGAAATGGGATATCGTCTTGGTGGTACAAGCCAGCAGAATTACACAAAAGCCCTTTACGGAAACAGCAATATGTTCCTCATTATGAACTATGCTTTAACAGGTAAAATGACAGATGAAGAATATTTTGAAAATCCATATTTTGAAAAAGAATGCGGAACAGTACAATTAATCAGCACAGGCGGAACAATTGCAAAAGAAGAAGGTATTGACATTGTAAAAGCAATGCCTGAAGTTGTAAGTTTTGAACATCATTATACTGTTGGAGATACTATCAAGGTAGTTGACAACGTATCAATGGTACATTACAGAATTTTCCTTGTTGCAGATGATCTTGATCATTTGAAGAGAACAATTAAAACAATTCAGAAAACAATTAAGGTTTACGATGCAGATGGTAACTATATGCTCGATGAAGACTTCGATGTTGAAAGACTTGGAAAACAGTAAATTTTAAAGGAGAAAAAAAATGATAGTAGAATTTTGGTATTTAGCCGTAGTTTTCATTGTGGCCATAATCGGTTTTGCGGTTTTAAAAAGACCGCTTTATGAATGTATGATTTATGCGTTCATTGCGTTAGTTGCGGTAACGGGTACTTGGACAGGCGTTCCTGCGTACATCTGGGATGCATTAAAAGAACCTACCCTTTATGTAATTTTTGTATTTATTATTTCGGCAAACCTGCTTGCACACACCAGCATTATTGACGATTGCATAGCAATTATTTTGTCAATTTTCGGTCGTCTTCCGGGCGGCGCGGGTTTTGTTGCAATTATCGGAAGCTCTTATATGGGCTCACTTTCAGGCTCAGGCCCCGGCAACGTTGCAACAACAGGTGTGTTTACAATCCCTGCAATGATTAAATCAGGATTTCCGCCACACCTTGCGGCAAATGTTGAAGCACACGCAAGTACAATGGGTAATATGATACCGCCTGCAGGCATGATTGGTATTGCTTTTGCAGCTCTTGACAATTTGTATCCGCATAAATACACACTTTCTCAGTATTGGATACTTTTATGGGGTGTTGCCCTCTGGTTTGTTTTGCAAAGAATTGTAACAATGTACTTTATGTGCAGACACTACAAAGTAGAGCCAATGAAAAAAGAGGACATTCCAAGCTTTAAGAAATCTTTAAAAACAGGTTGGAAAGCAGTATTTTTACCAATTATCGTTTTTGTTCCATTCCTTATCACAAGCAAGTTTGATGCATTCTTCGTATCAAGACTCGGCGAGGCAGGTACAAAGGCGTTAGACAGCAGTTTACTTTTGTTTATTCCCGCTTTGATTGTTATTGCAGGCATCTTCCTTTCAGGAAAGGAAACTGCCAAGAAAATGACATTAAAACATATGACACAAGATATTACAGATGGTATGCTTAAAGTTGTTCCAACTGCAGCACTTGTTCTTTTTGCGTACTTTGTAAGTAATGTTTTTGAGGACTTGAATGTTGAAATTGCAATTGGTCAATTTATCAGTTCACTTAATATGAACAAACTTGCACTTGTAATTATTATTCCACTCTTTACTGCAGTTTTAGGGATGCTTCTCCCGGGATCAACCCAGGTTAAGATTTTTGGTGGAATTATTATTTCAATTACTGCAGCAGCAGGTGTTAATCCAATGCTTGCGGCGGCTATGCTTCCGTGCATCTGCGGCGCTATGCACGGTGTTACACCGCCATACTGTGCTTGTGTTTATACAGGTATGGGTATTGCACAGTCAGAGCTTAAACCAACCATTAAAAATTGTATGATTTGGGTTTTGCTTCATTACATACTTTCTGTTGTAATTATGCTTGAATTACTTCCAATCTGGGGACTTATAGGATAAGGAGGATAATATGAGAAATAAATTATATAACGCATTAAAAAAAGCTTATGGCATTATGATGACAGTGTCATTTTTTGCAGGCGGGCTTCCCCTTATTCCATTTTTGATTGCAATTATGGTTGGAGGTTCTTTTGGTGAAACTGTTTCAGTATTTTTGTACAAGCAGTATTATCCGTGGGTAATTATTTTAGGCTCTTTGGCAATTGTGGTAGGGCTTATTGCAATGTATCTCGGTAAATTGGAAGGCTTGTCAGTTAAAAGTGTAACTGCAGACGATAAGAAAAACAAGTAAGAGGGAATTTATGAAAAAAGTTGCAATACTTTGTAATGGAACATCCAAAACATCTACCGACAGATTAGAATTGGTTGAAAAACTCCACAAAAATGGAATTCAGCCATATTGCGGTAAGGTGCTTGTGGATGAAATAAATGAATATTTTTCAGAAGAAACAGCAATTTTGTTGCCAATCATCGCAAGTCGTGATAATACCAATCCTTTGGGCGAACTTAAATCTATGGCAAGCATTAAAAAAGGGTTTAAAGCGGAGAAAATTGACGGTGCAATAATTTACGGAGTAAAAAATCACGCAGCAATGGCGATAGGTGCTAAACTTGGCGGTGCAAAAAAAATTCTGTGCGTTGTAAACGGAAGCGGAAATCTGTTCCGTGTTAAGGGTTTAAAGGGCAGAATTTTAAGATTTATATCCTTCCCTATGCTTAAGATGGCGTATAGTTGTTCAAACAAAATATGCTTCCAGAACGAAGATGACAAAGCGCTTTTTATTAAAAAACGCCTTGTAAAAGATAACGATAAATTATTTGTAACAGGCGGTTCGGGAGTAAATCTTGATGTTTTCTCACGAAAAGAAATGCCAAAAGAAAACAGATTTTTGTTTTTATCAAGAATTACACCTTCTAAAGGCATTGCAGAATACATAAAAGCGGCAGAAATTGTTAAAAAGAAATATCCCGATGCTATATTTGACATAGTAGGTCCTCTTGACGGTAAGGTGGAAAGTTTAGAAGATAACCTTTTGCAAAAGGCAACAGAAAAAGGAATTGTAGCTTATCACGGAGCAACCAAAGATGTTCCTTCGTGGATGGAAAAATGCAGATTTTTTGTTTATCCTTCCTATTATCCGGAGGGCGTTCCAAGATGTGCAATGCAGGCAATTTCCTGTGGCAGACCTATTATTACCTGCAACACACAAGGCTGTAAAGAAACTGCAGTTGACGGTGTTAACGGCTTTGTGATAGAATCGAAAAATGTGGAAATATTAGCCGAAAAAATGATCTGGCTGATTGAAAATCCGGCTGAAACAGAAAAAATGGCAATTCAGTCAAGACGTTTGGCTGAAAATAAATTTGATGTTAATAAAATCAATCAGGAATTGATTGATAAAATGAATGGGTAGGTTTAAATGGAACCAATCAGAGTATTACAAGTCATTGGTGGGTTAAATCGCGGTGGAGCAGAAACCATGCTTTTTAATTTATACAAAGCAATGGATAAAACTAAAGTCCAGTTTGATTTTGTGATTCACAGTGCAGATCAGGACGCTTATGCAGATGAAATAAAAGCTATGGGCGGGGAAATCTATGTTTTCCCCAAGTATACTTTGAAAAATCATTTTGCATATAAAAAGCATTGGAGAAATTTCTTAAGAAATCATCCAGAATATAAAATTGTGCATTCTCATGTGAGAAGTTATGCGATTGTATTTCTGAGAGTTGCTAAAAAAATGGGACTTAAAACCATTGTGCACAGTCACTCAACTTCAAACGGCGGTGGCTTAAAAGCAAAAGTTAAAAACTTTATGCAGGGACCACTTAAGAAAGAGTGCGATTATTTGTTTGCCTGCTCCAAGATTTCAGGTCAGTGGCTTTTTGGCAAAGATGTGGTAAATGCACCAAACTATCGTATGATTAAAAATGCCATTGATACAAGTAAGTATGTGATAGAACCGATTGTAAGAGAAGAATACAGAAAAGAATTTGGCGCACAAAATAAAACAGTTTATGGTCATGTGGGCAGACTTTCTGCACCTAAAAACCATAAGTTTTTGCTTGAGGTTTTTAAAGAAATCCTAAAAAAGGATAAAAACTCCCTGTTGTTAATTGTCGGTCAGGGGGAATGTAAAAAGCAGATTGAAAGCTATATAAATGAGCTTGACCTTAATGATAACGTGATAATGACAGGCGTCAGAGGAGATATTCCACAGGTGCTTTCTGCAATGGACGTGTTTTTGTTCCCGTCGCTGTGGGAAGGTCTTCCCGTTACAGTTGTAGAAGCGCAGGCATCAGGCCTTCCCTGCCTTGTTTCCGATAAAGTTACCGACGAGGTTAAGGTGTCTGATGCGGTTATATACCTTTCTATTGAAGAAGGCACAAAGATTTGGGTTTACAATGCCTTGAAACTAAAAGGAAAAAGATTTGATGTAATTGAAGACATCAAAAAAGCAGGATTTGATGTATCAGAGTCGGCAAAAGAACTTGAAATTTTTTATAAGGGTATAATATAGGAGCATTTTTATGAAAAAAATGATATTTTACATAAATACCATAGGATATGGTGGCGCTGAAAGAGTAATCACCAACCTTGCGGACAGGTTTTGTAAAAACGGGTACGCAGTTACCTTGGTAACATCTTACAGTGTAGAAAAAGAGTATACTTACTCAGATAAAATAAACAGAGTTGTTTTAAGCCCCGTGAGATTTAAGTCACAACTTGAAAGAAATATTGTGCTTACTAAAAAATTGAGAAAACTGGTTAAAGAAATAAAGCCTGATATTCTGGTTTCATTTATGGGAGAAAACAATTTCAGGGCAATTGCTTCTTGTATGGGTACAAAAACTTCTTGTGTGGTGTCTGTAAGAAATGATCCTGACAGAGAATATCCTAATAAAGCATTTAAACTTGCGGCAAAAATTTTGTATAAGTATGCAAAAGGCGTAGTTTTCCAGACGGAAGATGCAAAAGCGTGGTTTGATGAAAAGATTCAGAAAAAATCACAGATTATTTTAAATCAGGTAGACATTCGTTTTTATGAACAAGAGCCGAAAGATTGTAAAAAAGACATTGTAACCACAGGCAGACTTGTGGCACAGAAAAATCACGAAATGTTGATTGATGCATTTGCAAGTGTTGCAAATGACATAAAAGATAATTTGTATATTTACGGACAAGGTCCTTATAAAGAAAAATTAGAAGCAAAAATTAAAAATATGGGATTAGAAGAAAGAATTTTCTTGCCGGGGGCAACCGACAAGGTTCCTGAAGTTGTAAAAAGTGCAAAATTGTTTGTACTTTCTTCTGATTTTGAAGGTATGCCAAATGCTTTAATGGAAGCGATGGTTTTAGGTACCGCGGTTGTTTCAACAGACTGTCCTTGCGGTGGCCCGAAATATCTTATAGATAATATGGAAAACGGGGTTTTGGTTCCCATAAAAGATAAGAATAAAATGGCAGAGGCAATAAATTTGCTTATGAAAAATGACGATTTACGAGCAAAACTTGGACAAAACGCGAAAAAATCATCAATGAATTTCCACCCCGATGTAATTTACAGCGAGTGGGAGAAGTTTTTAAAAGGAGCTTGTGGGAAATGAAGATTAAAACTATTATAAAACTTGTAAAATCAAAACTTAAAGGCGCTTTAAAGTGTGCAAAAGAAGATGGTATGATTGTAGGAAAAGGCGTAACTGTTATGAGTGGCGTTAATTTTGGTAGCGAGCCATACCTTATCACTTTGGGCGACAGGGTTCGCATTTCATCTGATGTTATTTTTGTAACACACGATGGTGGTACATGGGCGTTCAGGGGAAAATATGAAGAATATAACAATGTTGCAAAATTCGGGAAAATTAATGTTGGAGCAGATACTTTCATCGGTTGTAAAAGTGTTATAATGCCGGGGGTTACAATTGGTAAAAACTGTGTTATAGGTGCAGGAAGCATAGTTACGAAAGATGTTCCCGACGAAACTGTTGTATGTGGAGCACCTGCAAAGAAGGCTTGCACGCTTTTAGAATATGCACAAAAGTGCAAAGATCAAATGCCTGAAGATTTTGATATTCAAAGGTATAATGAAAACAAGAAACAGTATTTGATTAACACATTGAAGTAACTTCCAAAGGTAAAATAATCATGAGAAAAAATCTTGTTGTTTTAATAGAAAACCTTGAGATGGGCGGAGCCCAGAACATGGTTTTGGAATTAGTTAAAAATATCAATCCCGATAAGTTCTCTGTGACTGTTTTATGTTCCGGCAGGAAGAGAAATTCTGTGGTAGAAGAACGGATTGAAAAAATATGTAAAGTTTTCTATATGAACATTGCAGGGCATATAAAACTTTCTCATATGGTAAAAGCTTTAAAGAAAATAAAAAGTTTAAAACCTGATGTCATGCACGCTCATTTAGGCGGAGTTACTTATGCTTTGCCATATTCGCTTATTTACAGAAAACCGTTAGTTGTTACTGCTCACACAAAACCTGAAAAGGCGTTCAGCAAACTTAATGAAAAAATATTAAGGGTTGCCTTAAAAACAAAACATGTAAAACTTGTGGCAGTATCTGAGGAAAATCTTTTGCTTAGCAAAAAATATTTCGGTATTGGTAACGACAAATGTATTTGTATAAACAACGGAATTGATATTGACAGATTTTATAAAAAAGAACATGAGGGGTTTGTATTTATAAATGTTGCAAGACAGGATAAGAACAAAAACCAGGCACTTTTGATAAGATGCCTTAAGAAAATCCATGATGAAAATCTTAAAGCAAGCCTTATCCTTGCAGGAGACGGGCCTTGCCACGACGAGTTGAAAGAACTTGCTAAAACTTTAGGTATTTCAGACTTTGTGGAGTTTACGGGAGTTGTTCCTGATACCGAAAACTACCTTGCAAGATCTGATGTGTTTGTTTTGTCTTCGCATCGAGAGGCAATGCCTCTTTCTGTGTTAGAAGCAATGGCGGCGGGGCTTCCCATTATTTCAACTGATGTGGGCGGGCTTAAAGATGTTGTAAAAGAAAACGGACTTTTGGTTAATTCAAAAAATGAAGAAGCGTATTATCAGGCAATGAAATGGCTATTAAACGCTTCGAGTACAGAATATGAAGAAATGGCGGCACATTCACAAAGAATGGTACTTGACTTTTCTTCAGTTAGGATGGCAGAACAGTATGAAGAAATCTTCAATAAAATTATTTGGTGATGACAATAAAATAAGCCGTGTAGTGCTTGCACAGACTTTGGTGTTCATTCCTTTGATGCTTAATGCATTCAGAGCCGGAATGATTCCGCAAAGTCTTATACTTGCACTCGCTATGGCGTTACCGCTTATTTTAAAGCCTGTGGAAATTCCTGCGTATATGGCGGGTTTTGCTATGATGGGAACAGGAATTCAGGTTGCATATATTGCACTATCCTGCGCCATAGTATTGCTTGTGAAGACAAAAATGAAAATACAAACCATATCATTGGTGGCGATATTGGGATTTATTATATATGAAATGATGCATATGGTGTTTGCAACCGATGATACGTTAGTTGAGTTTTTACGCTATGCAAGTGTGTATGTAATGCTGTTCTTGGCAATGTTTTTGGATTATAATACAGATGAAAAAATAAACATTGTTAACAGTTATATATACGGAACAGTAGTAAGTATTTTGCATATATTTTTAGAAGCGTATACTATTTTTGGTGGAAATTTAACAAGATTTATAGACGGTTCCTTCCGTTTTGGTTATGCAGAACAGATTGGTTACGACTTAACCATGGCAGCTGATCCTAACCTTATAGGGCAAAGTTGTTCTTTTGTTATAGTATTTTGCCTGTCTTTGATTATGCTTGGATATAAAAACAACAAATATTATATTGCGATGTTTGTGGCACTTTTGGCAGGAACTTTAACAATTTCAAAAACATTTTTAATATCTGTTGCCTTGATTGTTTTACTTGTATTTTTGTTTGGAGGCTCATTTAGTTCTACTAAAATGCTGGGGAAACGTATAGGACTTATTTGTATTGTGTTTATTGGGGTTTTTCTTGTTTCAAAAGTTAATCCGGACTACATCGAAAACCTGCTTTCACGTGTCGATGAAAATGACGTTACGACAGGTCGTGTAAGAATTGCGGTTGTATATCTTGGATATTTGACTGAAAATATTTTAGGTATGATTTTTGGACTTGGTATGCAAAACATCGGTACTAAAATAGGAAGAATGGCGTCACCTCATGCAGCTTTTGTTGAAGCTATTGCTTGTTGGGGTGTTTTCGGAACTTTGCTTATGCTTTTGCTCATATTCAGGTCTGTTTACCAACAGAAATTTAAAGTGAAATCAACAATGTTTAATTATATTCCGTTTATTGTATTTGCGGTGCTGGTACAATCAACTCAGCTGTTCAGATTGAGAGACAGATTGTTCGGATTGCTTGTTGTAATTGTGCTTACCGGAATTCCGCGAAAAGGAGAAAAAAGTGGTGAAGGCAAAAAAAAGAGTGTTATTGATAGTAAACTCTGATCTTATTAATGCAGGAGTTCCCAATGTTGTTATGACAATTGTCAGGAATTTATCGGACCGTTTCTTTTTTGACGTGGTAACATATCACGGAACAAAAGGACAATACGACGATGAATTCAAGTCGTATGGCGGTAAAATATTCAATCTTTCATTGCTTAAATATGAAAAGCATAAAATTTTGTATCCTTTAAGATATTTTCAAATTAAAAAGGCAATGAGAGAAATTCTGTCAAAAAATAAATATGACGTAGTTCATTGTCATAACGGCGTAGAAGCAGGAATTTTTTTAAAGTGTGCAAAGCAGTTTAAAATAAAGACTCGCCTTGCTCATGCTCATGGTACATATAGCCGAAAAGGCAGTAACAAACTGTTGATTTGGTATTATTCCTGCTGTAAAAAGTTTATAAGCAAATATGCAACAACCGCTTTGGCGTGCGCTTCTTTGGCAGGTAAAAGCTTATTCGGGGAGAAAGAATTTGTAAATGTTTTAAACCCTGTGGATATATCATTGTATAAAAATCAGGAAAAAGCCATCCATGACGGATGCAATTTATTGCAGATCGGATATTTCTGTGCGAATAAAAACCAGATATTTTCAATTAACCTGCTAAAATCACTTTTAGATGAAAAAGTAAATGCAAAATTAACATTTATAGGTTATCCGCAGGATGAGATATACTACAGTAAAATGTTAAAAACGATTGATGAATTTTCTTTGAAGGATTATGTGGTATTTTTGCCCAAAGATGCGGATAAATCAAAGGAATTTTCGAAAACAGATGTTGTTTTGATGCCATCTAAAACAGAGGGTTTGCCTTTGGTTGCATTGGAGGCGCAAGCAGCGAAGGTTGCAAGTTTGTTGTCTGATCACATTGCTTGTGATGCAAATATCGGTCTTGCAACTTATGCTGAATATAACAATTTGGCAGACTGGACAAAAAAAGTTATAGAAATTTACGAAAATAGAGATAGTAAAGTTGAAACAGACACAAGTAAAATAGAAACAAATTTGTGGTGTAACAGGATAGAGGCGATTTATAATGGCTAAAGACAGCAAAGCATCCCTTGCGGTAAAAAATATTATTTACGGTTTTGGCGGCAAGTTCATAATTCTTATTCTGGGAATTATTATTCCAAGAATACTTATTGTATCATTTGGTTCTGAACTGAATGGTTTTTTGTCAACCATAACACAGATATTTACATACTTTGCTCTTTTAGAAGCAGGAATCGGGAATTCTGCGGTAAATGCTTTATATGGTCCGCTTGAAAAGAAGGATTACAAAAGGGTAAATATGGCTGCAACCCAGGCAAGAACATACTATCGTAAAGCAACCACCGTGTATATTATTGTGGTGCTTGTATTTGCGTTTGTTTATCCGTTTTTAATGCCGTCAGGTATGGACAAGGGCTTAATGATAAAAGTTATACTTTTGCAGGGTGCTCCACATGCAATAAGTTATTATTTCTGTGCAGTTTATAATCAGCTTCTTACTGCAGACGGAAAAAGATACGTGTCTGAGAATATGCAACTTGTATTTCACATATTAACATCTGCATCAAAAATTATTCTTATTATGTGCGGATTTGATATTATTGCGGTTCAGCTTGCGTTTTTCCTTATAATGCTTGCAAAAATTCCGATACTTGTTATTTACTGCAAGAAGAAATATCCGTGGCTTTCATTTAACGAAGAAAGTGATGAAAAATTACTTAAAGAAAGATCTGCTTTTGTTGTACACGAAGTATCTTCAACCATTTTTTCAAACACAGACGTATTTGTAATTTCAGTGTTCTGCGGATTTGAAGCGGCAAGTGTGTACACAGTATACAATATGATTTTTTCGTCTCTTAACTCCTTGGTAAATACGGCAAATGTAGGGCTTGGATTTGTGCTTGGGCGCAATCTTGATAAGCCGCAGGAAAAATTCAGAAAAATATTTGATATGTATTCTACCATGTATACCTTCGTTATCTTTGTGGTAATGACAACCGCAACGGTACTCAGTATTCCGTTTGTAACGTTATATACAAGAGGAATCAGCGACGCAAATTACATACTTAAATGGATTCCGGTGTTGTTTGGGTTGATAAATGTTATGTCAGGCGCAAGAGCGATACCTGCACGACTTATCTCAGTTTCAGGCCACGCTGAAAAGACCAAAAACAGAAGCGTTATAGAAATGTTGCTTAATATCAGCGTATCAGTAGTGCTTGCTTATTATCTTGATCTATACGGCGTTTTGCTTGGTACAATAGTTGCTTTGTTGTACCGTATGAATGATATTATCTTCTATGCAGATAAAAAGATATTGAATCGTTCGCCAAAAAAAGCGTACGCATTTTTAGGCTTGTGTCTTTCAATATTTGCATATGCCGTGTATGTTGCAAATAATATTGCATGGAACGTTAACTCGTACGTTGCTATGTGTTTATATGGTGCGGTATGTTTTGTAATATTGTTTGTTGTATTTTTAATTCCTGTCGTTATTGTAGAAAAAGACGGTGTTATGTTTGTATATAAATACCTGAAAAATAAAAGTAGCAAAGTTTTCAAATAATAATCTTAAAATAAAATTTTAAAGGAGGGGAATGCGTGGAGTACAAGACAAAAAAAATGCTTTTTGCTTTGATAAGGTCGGCAGTTGACGGTAAAACTATAAGCGAAGACGAAAAAAATGATTACTCACCTGAAATGCTTGATGATATGCTTGTCATTGCTTTGGAGCATGATGTTTTGCATTTGATGGCACTGGGAATGAAAAAAAATAATCTGTTGCCACAAAATGACGAAATAGGTATCGGAAAATGTATTTTCAAAGCAGTTTATCGTGTTGAAAAAATCAGATGCGAATATGTTGCACTTTGTGATGCTCTTGAAAAAAACAAAATTGCATTTCTTCCTTTGAAAGGCTCGGTTTTAAGAGATTTTTATCCCGAAGAGTGGATGAGAACGAGCTGTGATATTGATGTGTTAGTTCACGAAGAAGATGTGTACAAGGTAATAAAAGTTCTTGTTGACGAATATGGTTACACATACAGGTTCAAAGGAACTCACAACGCATCTTTGTTTACCCCTAACAACACGCACGTAGAATTTCATTTTACGCTTGTAGAAAAAGGTCTGGCAAATGAAGCATCAGAGGTTCTTTCAGATGTATGGGAAAGTGTAAAATTAAAACAAGGATTTTCATATCACTATGAAATGCCTGATGAAATGTTTTATTTTTACCATATAGCACATATGGCAAAGCATTTTGAAAACGGCGGATGCGGAATAAGACCATTTATTGACCTTTTAATACTTGATACTGTCGAATGTAAAGATGATAAAAAACGCGATAATCTTCTTGAAAAAGGCAAACTTTTAAAATTTGCCCAAAAGACACGCAAATTGAGTGGGATATGGTTTGAAAATCAGGAATATGATGCAGTTGCACAGCAGATGGAAGAGTACATTCTCCGCGGTGGACTTTATGGAAATAAAGAAAATCGTATAGCTGTTAAACAACAAAAAAGCGGAGGCAAGTTAGAATATGCCTTGTCAAAGATTTTTATTCCTTATGATACATTAAAATACTATTATCCGATTTTACAAGAAAAACCTTATCTTATGCCGATAATGCAGGTAAGAAGATGGGGGAAACTGATTTTCTGCGGTCATTTGAAAAGAACTGCGCAAGAACTTAAATACAGCAATAATATATCAGACAAAGAGGCAAATGAAGTAAGAATATTTTTAAATAATATAGGTTTATAAGGAGATTGTATGAACTGTACAGAAAAGTTTTTTGAAATCTATGGTAAAGAGGCAGAAGGGCTTTCTTTTTGCCCTTACAGAGTATGTCCTATGGGCGCTCATATCGATCATCAGATGGGCAAAATAACAGGTTTTGCTATTGATAAGGGTATTTCTATTGCATATCGCCCCAAAAGAAACGGTGTTGTGGAACTTGTGTCATTGCAGTTTCCCAAACGTGCACAGTTTCATATTGCATCAGTTCCGAAAGAAAGAGAAATGGACTGGGCGGATTATTTAAGAGGTGCAACTTTAATGCTTGGCAGAGAATACACTTTGGAGGTTGGTCTTTGCGGAGTTATTGAAGGAACCCTTCCTATCGGTGGACTTTCTTCATCTGCGGCGGTTATTATTTCGTTTTTAACTGCCCTTTGTAAAGTAAACAATATTGTAATACCCCAGGATAAACTTATCAAAATTGCTCAAAAAGCAGAAAATGTTTATGTTGGCGTTTCCTGCGGTAAACTTGACCAGTCTTGCGAAGTTTATTGCAGACGTGAAAAACTTTTGTATCTTGATAATAAAGATGACTCATACGAACTGATCCCTGAAAACAAGAATATGAAGCCTTATGAAATAGGCATTTTCTTCAGCGGAATGGAAAGAAATCTTATAGGCTCAGGCTACAATATGAGAATAGATGAAGTTAAATCTGCGGCATACGCTTTGATGGCTTTTTCAGGTATGGACTATGGTAAGTTTAATGACACATATTTAAGAGATGTTCCAAGAGAAGTTTTTGAAGAATATAAAGATAAACTTCCTGAAAACTGGAGAAAAAGAGCAGAACACTATTATACTGAATCAGCTCGTGTTGAAACGGGTGTTGAGGCTTGGAGAAACGGCGATATTGAAACTTTCGGCAATTTGATTTTTGAAAGTGGTTACAGCAGTATCTTCAACTATGAAACAGGCGCAGACGAGCTTAAAGAAATTTATAATATTATGAAAGAAACCAAGGGTATTTACGGCGGAAGATTTTCGGGTGCAGGCTTTAAAGGCTGTTGCATGGCAATCGTAAATCCTGAATATAAAGAAAGTATCGAAAAAGAAATTACAGAAAAATATTTAAAGGCCTTTCCACAGTATAAAGATACTTTTTCTGTGCATTTTTGCAAAACTGCAGATGGTTGCGGCGCATACTTTGAATAAAGGAGAAAAAATATGAAATGTCTTATTCTTGCGGCAGGGTACGCTACAAGACTCTATCCGTTAACAGAAAATTTCCCGAAACCGCTTTTGGAAGTTAAAGGAAAAACAATTTTGGACTGGCTTTTGGATGATATTGATTCATCAGGAAAAATAAACGAATATGTTGTAATTTCAAATGACAAGTTTTTCTGTCATTTTGAAAAATGGGCAAACGAAAAGAAATTAAACGCACCGGTTACTCTTGTAAATGACGGTTCAAAAGATAATGATAATAGACTGGGTGCAGTTGCAGATATTAAATTTGCAATAGATGAGTTAAATATCGATGATGATATTATCGTGATTGCGGGAGATAACGTGTTGGATTTTTCTCTTTGCAAGTTTGTTGATTATTTTGAAAGCAAGAAAGAACCTTGCGTTATGAGATATTACGAAGACAGACCTGAAAAGTTAAGAAAAACAGGTGTTGCTTCAATTGATGATAATGATTTAATAACCAAAATGGTTGAAAAACCTGAAAATCCTGAATCAAACTGGTGCATACCACCATTTTATGCTTACCCGAAAAAAGATATCAAGATGTTTGCTCAGGGCATAAAAGAAGGATGCAAAACAGACGCACCGGGTAGTTTTGTGGTTTACCTTGCATCGAAACAAAAAGTTTATGCAATGGAAATGCCCGGCAAAAGATATGACATCGGCGACCTTAACAGCTATAATGAAGTTAATGCAACCTACAACGGAATCAAATAAAAAAAGCCACCCTTTTCGGGGGTGGCTTTTAACATTCTTTATTTAGAAAGTACTACGCCTTTTTTGATAATGATGTTGCCGTATGGTGCTTCTTCACCTGTGTAAACTGTAAGGTAAGCCTTTTTTGCTCTTTCATAAAAAGCAAATCTTTCAATCTGGCCAAGTTCAGCTTCAGGCTCGTGTTTTTTGAGCACAGCCTTAAATTCGTCCCAGATTGGAACAGGAGTGTCATCACCCGGTACTTTTTCCATAATGAAAACGGCACCGTCTTTGCCTGAATATTTGATGTCTGCAGGGATAACTTCCAAAATCGCATCCAACATTTCTGCAGTTCCGCATCCGTCTGCACGAACTGCGTTTCTGCCACAAAATGACCCCGGGTAGTTTCCGTCTGCAATAACTACTTCGTCGCCATGCCCCATTTCAGCTAAATATTTGAGCAAATCAGGTGTAAGTCTTTTATTGATTCCTTTTAACATAAAAAATTACCTCCTTATTAAAACTAATATTATTTTACCATAAACAAGTAAAATTTTCAACCATTTTAACCAATATATTGAGATTTTCAAAAATTAAGTTACCAAATATGGTATAACCCTTGATTTTACACAAATTTTGGATAAAATGTCTTGACAAAGGCCTTGATTTGTGGTATATTTGTATGTACTCTTGTTGCAAATATGGGCGACAGGATTAATAATGTTGTTCATATTTTATTAGTTGGACAGAACGGATTTTGCAAAAATTGCAAGGTCTTAGGTTATAAAATGGAGGTTTAGATAATGCGTACAAAAATTACATTAGCTTGCACAGAATGCAAACAGAGAAACTATGACACAATGAAGAACAAGAAAAACACACCTGACAGAATTGAAATGAATAAGTATTGCAGATTCTGCAAGAAGCACACAGCTCATAAAGAAACAAAATAATTGAGTTTGTGTTAAAATCTTGCACAGGAGGTAAATCAAATGGCAGAGGCAGTAAAAAATAGCGGCCGCGTAAAAGAATTTTTCAAGGCTACAAAAGGCGAATTTAAGAAAATTATCTGGCCGAATTTTAAAACAGTTTGCAAAAACACAAGCGTTGTTATTGCTTATGTTGTTATTATCGGCGTAATCGTATTTGTGCTTGACCTTATTTTCAGCGGTTTGTTTAACTGGGCAGTAAGCTTGCTTACAAAATAATCCCGTTAGGCTTTTTGAAATAAGGAGGAGAACATATGTCTGATAATGCTAAATGGTATGTTGTTCATACCTATTCAGGTTATGAAAATAAAGTAAAAGCAAATCTTGAAAAGACAATTGAGAACAATAATCTCCACCACATATTTTTTGACATAAATGTGCCAATGGAAGAGGTTGTGGAATTTAAAGACGACCAGAAAAAGACAAGCCTTAAAAAGCTTCTACCAGGGTACATAATCGTCAAAATGATTATGACAGATTTCAGCTGGTATATTGTCCGCAACACCAGAGGTGTTACAGGATTTGTAGGTCCGGGATCAAAGCCCGTTCCGCTTACAGATGAGGAAATTGAAAGACTTGGTTTGGTACACAAAGAGTTCAGCCTAAACTATGAGGTTGGCGATTCAGTTACCATTACAAGCGAATCTTTCCGTGATTTTGTCGGCATTGTTGAGGAAATTGACCTTGAAAAGCAAAAGGTAAGAGTTTCTGTTTCAATGTTTGGCAGAGAGACTCCCGTTGAGCTTGAGCTCAATCAGGTAGAGCCACTCGAATAATTTTGTTTATATGTGCCTTAAATGGTATATATAGATTAGTGGGAGGGTATACCCCGCTAAGGGCGACAAATCGTCCACTACCACATTTATATTTTTAAGGAGGTGCACTTTACGTGGCACAGAAAGTAATTGGTTACATTAAGTTACAAATTCCCGCAGGTAAAGCTACACCGGCTCCACCGGTAGGTCCTGCACTCGGTCAGCACGGCGTAAATATCGTTCAGTTCACAAAAGAATTCAACGAAAAAACCGCTAAAGACATGGGTCTTATCATTCCTGTAGTTATTACAGTTTATGCTGACAGAACATTTAGTTTTATTACAAAAACACCACCTGCAGCTGTTCTTTTAAAGAAAGCTTGTAAGATTGAAAGCGGCAGCGGCGTTCCAAACAAAACTAAAGTTGCAAAGATTTCTAAAGAAGCTTTAAAAGAAATCGCAGAAACAAAGATGCCTGACCTTAATGCAGCATCAGTTGAAGCTGCTATGAGCATGATTGCAGGTACTGCAAGAAGCATGGGTATCACAGTAGAAGAATAAGACTAAAGTCACACGTGGGAGGAAGTACTTTCCGCACAACCACAAGGAGGTTTTTTAATTGAAAAGAGGTAAGAATTATTTAGAGGGCGCTAAGCTCATCGACAGAACTAAATTATACGCACCTATCGAAGCTTTAGACTTAGTATGCAAAGCTTCAAAGGCTAAGTTTGATGAAACAGTTGAATGTCATATTAAGCTCGGCGTTGACTCAAGACACGCAGACCAGCAGGTTCGTGGCGCAGTTATTTTGCCAAACGGAACAGGTAAAAAAGTTCGCGTACTTGTATTTGCAAAAGGCGAACAGGCAGATGCTGCAACAGCAGCAGGTGCTGAATATGTTGGTGCTGAAGAATTGGTTACAAAAATCCAGTCAGAAAACTGGTTCGATTTTGACGTTGTAGTTGCAACACCTAACATGATGGGCGTTGTTGGTCGCCTTGGTAAAGTATTGGGCCCAAGAGGTTTGATGCCTACACCAAAAGCTGGTACAGTTACAATGGACGTAGCTAAGGCTATCGAAGAAATCAAATCAGGTAAAATTGAGTACAAACTTGATAAAACAAATATTATCCACTGCCCTATCGGTAAAGTTTCATTCGGTGCTGAAAAGCTCAACGAAAACTTTATGGCACTTGCAAATGCAGTTATCAAAGCTAAACCTGCAGCTGCAAAGGGCACATACATCAAGAGCCTTGCTGTTGCATCAACAATGGGTCCTTCAGCAAAGGTAAACTCAACAAAACTTGGTGAATAATTAAAAATTTAAGGCTTTGTCGGAAAATTTTAAGATTTCTCTTGACAAACAAAGACCTGTGTGATAAAATAACTAGGTCTTAAGTTAAAACTTAATATTTTTCCGCAGACAGCAGGTGGAAACGTAAACATTTTTAATGTGCCTGCCGAGGATAGCCTTTCATTTTATATGAATTATTGGGGTTTTCCGACTGTGGAAAACCCCTTATTTATTATAAAGCGAGGTGAATTTTAAAATATGCCTAACAATAAAGTTTTGGAACAAAAGAAACAGATAGTAACAGACTTGGTTGAAAGATTTAAAAATTCAGCAACAGGTGTTTTTGTTACTTATAGCGGTCTTACTGTTGAAAAAGATACAGAACTTCGTTCAAAACTCCGTGAAGCGGGTGTTGAATACACAGTTATTAAAAACACTCTTACAAGATTTGCTGTCAAAGAAGTTGGATTTGATGAAATTTCTGACGTTTTGAACGGCACAACAGCTTTGGCAACTCACGTTGATGACGTTGTTGCTCCTTCAAAGGTTTTATCAAAATTTATTGAAGACAACGGCGAAAATGCTGGTATTGCTATTAAAGCAGGTTTTGTTGACGGTAAAGTTGTTTCATTGGACGAAATCAAAGCAATGGCAAAGGTTCCTTCAAAGGATACTTTGTACGCAATGCTCGCAGGTGGCTTGAATGCTACTATTGCAGGTCTTGCAAGAGCGCTTAATGCTGTAGCTGAAAAGAATGGCGAAGGCGAACAGACAGCGTAATTTTAAATTAAACTATTAAAAGAAAAATTAATTAAATTTTAGGAGGAAAATAAAATGAGTGAAAAAATCACAGCTATGATTGAAGAAATTAAAGCTCTCACAGTTTTAGAATTATCAGAATTAGTAAAAGCTATTGAAGAAGAATTTGGTGTATCAGCTGCTGCTCCTGTAGCAGTAATGGCTGGTGGTGCTGCTGCTGAAGAAAAAACAGAATTCGACGTTGTACTTGCTGACGCAGGTGCTGAAAAAATTAAGGTTGTTAAAGTTGTTAAAGACATCACAGGTCTTGGCCTCAAAGAAGCTAAAGAAATGGTTGATGGCGCTCCTAAGACAATCAAAGAAGCAGCTTCAAAAGAAGACGCTGAAGATATCAAAGCTAAACTTGAAGAAGTTGGCGCTAAAGTTGAACTTAAATAATTATTTCAACTATTCAAAGAGAGAGATTTTATCTCTCTCTTTTTTTTATGCAAAAAACGGGGGGATGGTCCTCCTCCCTACTTGACTTTTTTAAAAATTTAGTGCATAATATATACATAAGCTTTTATAAAGAAAGGGATATAAATATGAAAAGAGTATTAGCATTATTACTTGTGGCAGTTATGGCACTTGGTTTCGTAAGCTGCGGCAAAACTGCGGGAGGCGACGTACCTACATTGGTATGGTACTTGCCATGTGAAAAACAGGCAGACACCGCATTGGTTTGTGAAGAAATTAACAAGATTATAGAACCTAAAATCGGTGCTAAAATCGACATTCAGTACATAGCATCAGCGGATTTTACTGAAAGATTAAGACTTATTATGGCATCACAGGAAGAGTTTGATCTTTGCTTTACAGGTTTTGCAAATCCTTACCTTGATGGTGTAAGAAGAGGCGGATTTATGGAACTTACAGACCTCTTGGAGGAGTATGGTAAAGAACTTTCAGGCACAATTCCTGATTACCTTTGGGAAGCGGCAACAATAGATGGTGAAATTTATGCCGTGCCAACTTACCAAGCGATGACAATGTGCAGAGCTATTTATTTTAACAAAGAATATGTTGATAAATACAATTTTGATACATCAAAGGTTAAAAAGCTTGAAGATATCAGACCTTTCCTCGAAACAATAAGAGACAATGAAAAAGGCAATATCTTCCCAATGGCGAGATTGGGAGCTTCTTATTTCTTCCCTGAAGCGTTCAGATATCTTCAGACATCAATCAGCTATGTTTCAGTTGATAGTAAAACAAATAAAGTTTTGTTCCAGTTTGATGCACCTGAATATGAACAGGCAAGAAAAACTCTTAAAGAATGGAACGATGCGGGCTTCTTTAATCCTGACATCAACGCATCAACACCTGCAAGCCAGGTGGCATGCCGTGTAACAGACGGTCACAGACCGGGGGTTGTTGCGGACGAAGAGAGAAACTACGGAATTGAAATCATTGCAGTTCCTCTTTCTGACTATGCCATGGACAGAAGTGGCGCAAACACAACAATGACAGCTATCAGTGCTACTTCAAAGCATCCTGAAAAGGCAATGCAATTTATAGTTGAAGTTAACACGAATAAAGAAGTTTTTGACCTTTGTGCTTATGGAATTGAGGGCAAACACTACGAAAGAGTGAGTGATACTCATATAAAAATTGACACAGAATCAGCGTATGTGCCGGGTGGCAACTGGAAATACGGATGTATCTTTACAGGCTCTCTTTTAGAAGGATATGAAGACGATCTCTGGGAACAGATTAAAAAAGCAAATGATGACTCTAACAAGAGTGTTCTTTTGGGATTTGTTGCAGACACAACTCCTGTAACAACCGCAATTTCTCAGATTGCTACAGTTGTGGGTGAATATGCTGAAATTAACAACGGAACCTCAACAGACCTTGATGCAAAAATGAAAGAATTTAATCAAAGAGTTGAGGCTTCAGGCAAAAAAGAGCTTATTGAGTATGCTGAAAAAGTAATTTACGAGTATTTTGATGAAAAAGGTATCAAATACGAAAGATAATAAAAAAAGCGGACTTTTAAGTCCGCTTTTTTTAACTGTTTTTTTGTAAGCATATGGTAATTTATGTAAAATCGCCAAGAAAAAGGTTAAATTTTTTAAAATTGCCCCAAAATGCAGGCAAAAGACAAAAAATAATAGCAAAAAGACAAAAAAAAAGCACTTGCGTTTTTTTGGAAAATAGTGCATAATATATAATATAGAAAGTATAGTTGGTTTTTTTGGGAAAATCAGCTATTGTGCAAGCTTTAAAAGCTGGCAAATTTTTAATCCAGAAAGGAAGACAAAAAATGAAAAAAGTAGTAGCATTATTACTTATCGCAGTGATGGCAATCGGTTTTGTAAGCTGCGGTAAAAATGCAAGCGGCGATGTGCCTACATTGGTTTGGTATTTGCCGGGTGAAAAACAGGCAGACGTTGTTGCGGTTAATGAAGCAATCAACGCAATTATCGAACCTGAAATCGGTGCAAAGATTGACCTTCAGTACATAGCTTCATCAGACTTTACTGAAAGATTAAGACTTGTTATGGCTTCACAGGATGAGTTTGACCTTTGCTTCACAGGTTTTGCAAATCCTTACCTTGACGGTGTTAGAAGAGGCGGATTCTATGAAATGTCAGACCTCTTGGAAGAATATGGTGAAGAACTTTCAAAATCTATTCCTGATTACCTTTGGGAAGCTGTTAACGTAGACGGTGAAATTTATGCCGTTCCTTGCTACCAGGCAATGACACAGTGTGCAGCTATTTATTTCAACAAAGCATTGGTTGAAAAATATGGCTTTGACACTTCAAAAGTTAAAAAGATGGAAGATATCGTACCTTTCCTCGAGACAATCAGAGATAATGAAAAGGGTAACTTCTTCCCAATGCAGAGACCTACTATAAGTTACTTCTATGAAGATCCTTTCAGATATGAAGCAACATCTATCAACTATGTTTACCTTGACAGAAAGACAAATGAACTTGTATTTATGTATGACATTCCAGAAATTGATAAGGCTCAGAGAACTATCAAGGAATGGAACGATGCAGGTTTCTTCAATCCTGACATTTCTGCTTCAACACCTATCGCACAGGTAGCTGTATCAGTAACAACAGGTTACAGACCGGGCGACCCTGAAGACAGAGCAAGACAGGCAGGTTACGAAATTATTGCAGTTCCGATTTCAGATTTTGCAATGTCAAGAAGCACTGCTACAACAACAATGACTGCTATCAGTGCTACATCAAAGAATCCTGAAAAAGCTATGCAGATGATTCTCCAGGTTAACGTAAATCCTGAAGTGTTCAATCTTTGTGCTTATGGTATCGAAGGTAAACACTACGAAAAGATTGACGAAAACCACATCAAGTTAATTCCTGATTCAGGTTATGCTCCTGATGGTAACTGGAAATTTGGTAATATGTTTATCGGATATTTGATGGAAGGATACCAGGACGACTTATGGGAAGTTTTAGCTGCAAACAATGACAAGGCTAAGAAAGAACTTCTTATTGGATTTGTTGCAGACGTATCACCTGTTTCAACATACATTTCAAACATCGCAACAGCTCAGGGCGAGTATGCCGAACTTTTAAATGGTACTTCCAAAAACTACGATGCTAAAATGGCTGAAAGAGCTAAAAAGGTTGAAGCTGCAGGCAAAGCTGAACTTATGAAATATGCTGAAGAAGTTGTTTATAAGTATATGGACGAGAAGGGCTTAAGATAATTTAATAGTTATTTAATAAAATGCACTCCTTTTTTGAGGAACGGCTGATTTTCAGCCGTTCCTTGAAAGGGGTTATTGTGCCCTTTATATATAATTTTTAAAAAGCGGCATGTATGTACACAGAACATGTTAAAAAAGCACTTTATTTTGTAGACATTAAAAAGAGAAATACTCTTAAAACAAGCGTTTGCAGAATAATTTTGAAGAGCTTTGTGTCATAATTATTTTGTTAAACGCACATAAAGCAGAAGACTACAGCAGTTAACGCTGTTTATTATAGAACAAAAGAAAACGAAATTTTTAACACAATTTTGAAAGGGGGACAAATATCAATGAGAAGATTTAGCAAATTGATATCTGTTATACTCACAGTAATAATGATTATGTCAGTTGTTCCGGTGGGAGCTACAGGCACAGCAGGCGGTGCATCATCACCTTCATCTGATATTCCGGATGGTGCCATCCCACTTTTTAACGAAACTTTTGACTCAGGTTATACATTTGGACAAAACTGGTTTGATGTTGCTGACTCAACCGGCAACATAAACGAGGGATGGACTGGCGTTCAAAAGTTGACTCAATGTTACACATATGGCAATTGGGATATCCAGTCCTATTTAAGACATTCAACTACAAATACAAACGATAGTATTTCTGTTGTAGATGTTTCAAATATGAATCTTGGCGGTAACTTCTCAGGCGGTGCCTTAAGACTTTATAATGACAGAGCA
>JAZNOU010000009.1:0-16743 GCA_045589295.1 Clostridia bacterium | reverse complement strand
CCCAGAAATCCATCGAGGCCGTTCAGCTCAGCCAGTCCATCGCCCGGACCCGGCGCAATCCCCAGATCGAGCAGCTGCATCTGCTCCGCGCCCTTTTGAACCAGGAGGGCGGGCTGGTGCCCCAGCTTCTGAAGAAGATGGGCGTGGTCACCGAGAGTCTGACCGCCGCCGTGAATCAGGAGCTTTCCAGGCTGCCCGCCGTCAGCGGCGGCTCCGACCAGCTGTACCTGTCGAGCGCACTGGACGAGACCTTCACCGCCGCGGAAAATCAGGCCGCCGCCATGCACGACGACTACGTTTCCGTGGAGCACCTGTTCCTGGGACTGCTGGAGACCGCCCGGGGCATCACCAAGACCCTCCTCGACACCTACCGGGTGACAAAGGAGGACGCCCTGCGCTCCCTCCAGTCCGTCCGTGGCTCCCAGCGGGTCACCACCGACAACCCCGAGGGCACCTACGAGGCTCTGGGCAAGTACGGCACCGATCTCGTCAAGCGGGCCCGGGAACAGAAGATGGATCCCGTCATCGGCAGAGATGAAGAAATCCGCAACGTCATCCGCATTCTGTCCCGGAAGACCAAAAACAATCCCGTCCTCATCGGCGAGCCCGGTGTCGGCAAGACCGCCATCGCCGAAGGACTTGCCCAGCGAATCGTGAAAAAGGATGTGCCCAAATCCCTCCAGGACAAGACCATCTTCTCCCTGGACATGGGCGCGCTGATCGCCGGTGCGAAATACCGCGGCGAATTCGAGGAGCGGCTGAAGGCCGTGCTGACCGAGGTCAAGGAGTCCGAGGGCAGGATCATCCTCTTTATCGATGAACTGCACACCATCGTGGGCGCGGGCAAGACCGACGGAGCCATGGACGCGGGCAACCTGCTCAAGCCCATGGTGGCCCGGGGCGAACTCCACTGC
The DNA here is from genome assembly GCA_045589295.1 of Clostridia bacterium. Classification (GTDB taxonomy): domain Bacteria; phylum Bacillota; class Clostridia; order RGIG6154; family RGIG6154; genus RGIG2094. The sequence goes on along the minus strand of JAZNOU010000009.1, from coordinate 15,829 downwards.
ATCGGTGCCACCACCCTGGACGAGTACCGCCAGTATATCGAGAAGGACGCGGCTCTGGAGCGGCGGTTCCAGAGTGTGCTGGTGAATGAGCCTACGGTGGAGGACACCATCACCATCCTGCGGGGTCTGAAGGAGCGGTACGAGGTCTTCCACGGCGTCAAGATCGCGGACTCCGCCATCATCGCCGCCGCCACACTCACCCACCCCTATATCACCGACCGCTTTCTCCCGGACAAGGCCATCGACCTGGTGGACGAGGCCTGCGCCCAGATCCGTACGGAGATGGACTCCATGCCCAGTGAGCTGGACGCCGTATCCCGCCGGATCATCCAGCTGGAGATCGAGGAGGCCGCGCTGAAGAAGGAAGAGGATGACCTGAGCCGTGCCCGGCTGGCTGACCTGCAGAAGGAGCTGGCCGAGGAGCGGGAGAGCTTCAACGCCCGCAAGGCTCAGTGGGAAAATGAAAAGGCCGCCATCGGCCATGTCCAGCAGCTTCGCGAGCAGCTGGAGGATCTGAGCCGCCAGATCGAGGCCGCCGAGCAGCGGTATGATCTGGAGAAGGCCGCCGAGCTGAAATACGGCCGCCGTCCGGAGCTGGAGCGGCAGCTTATCCGCGAGGAACAGAAGGCCGCCGCGGCAAAGGAAAACAGCATCCTCCGCGACCGCGTCTCCGACGAGGAGATCGCCAAGATCGTGGAGCGGTGGACGGGCATCCCCGTCTCCCGGCTGGTGCAGGGCGAACGGGAAAAGCTTCTGAAGCTGGACGAGACCCTCCACCAGCGGGTGGTGGGTCAGGACGAGGCGGTCACCGCCGTCACCGAGGCCATCCAGCGCAGCCGGGCGGGCATCAGTGACCCCAACCGGCCCATCGGCTCCTTCCTGTTCCTGGGTCCCACGGGCGTGGGCAAGACGGAGCTGGCCAAAACCCTGGCGGGTGCCCTCTTTGACGACGAGAGCAACATGGTCCGCATCGATATGTCCGAATATATGGAAAAATTCGCCGTGTCCCGGCTCATCGGCGCCCCTCCCGGCTATGTGGGCTACGAGGAGGGCGGCCAGCTGACGGAGGCCGTGCGCCGCCGGCCCTACAGTGTGGTCCTCTTTGACGAGGTAGAGAAGGCCCACCCCGATGTGTTTAATATTCTGCTTCAAATTTTAGAGGACGGGATTTTGACAGATTCACAGGGAAGAAAAATCGACTTTAAGAACACAATAATAATATTGACGTCTAACGTTGGCGCATTAAGAATAACCGAAACACCAAAAGCGTTTGGGTTTGCACAAAGCGATGAAAAAACAGACACAAACTATCAGGATATCAAAAATAAAGTTCTTTCTGAGCTTAAAAATACCTTCCGCCCTGAGTTTTTGAACAGAATTGATGATATAATTGTGTTCAAACAGCTTGTAGAAGAAGAAATTGAACAGATAGCTGAAAAAATGCTTGCAGGATTAATAAACCGCCTTAAAGAAAACGAAATAGAAATGACAGTTACAAAGGAAGCAGTTTCACATCTTGCAAAAACAGGCTTTGACCCCGTTTACGGGGCGCGCCCTTTGCGTCGCGCAATAACCTCAGAAATAGAGGATTTGTTGGCAGAGCAAATGCTTGAGGGCAAGGTTTTAAAAGGAGACAGCATAAGTATAGATTATAATGGTGAAAAATTTGTTATAATTAAATAGGTAGAAAAATGTATAAACGGCGAGTGGTTTCACTCGCCGTTTTAATGCATAATCAATGTCAAAAAAACACGTTAAAAAAAACACAAATTAACACTTGACATTTATAGGAAAAAGATTTATAATAATTCTGTATCGGTGTACTTTAGACTAATGCCCTTGTTTTAAAGAAACACCTCAACAAAAAAATTAACATTTAAAAGAGGAGGAATTATTGTGAAAAAGATTTTAGCGTCTTTGCTCGCAATAACTATGCTTTTGACCACAATGTCTGCATGCGTAATTCCCGCTTCTGCAGAAACTGTTGCGTCTAATGCGGGAAGTCAGCTTGAATATCTTTACCAAGAAGGCTTTGATTATGAAATCGGCGGCACAAACTGGATAACATCTAGAGATTCAAACAGATATGTTAAAGCTGAAGGCGTTGCAGAAGGTGCTTTCACAGCAAACATACCATTCGGTGATTCTGGTCATGAAACACATTCAGCAAAAATAGTTAAAGACCCACTTGATGAAACAAATACGGTTTTGGCACTTGATGCATGGGATCCCGATCTTCGTGACAAATTTGTAAAAGAAGGTTATGCTTCACATATCAGAATCAACGCGTCAAAAAACAAAAATGGTATTGCACGTTCTACAATGGGTGTAGGTAAAAAGCTTGTTTATAAAGCAAAAATTTATATGCCTGCGGGTTTCACAAAGTATGAATCAATGTTCTTAGTTAACCCGGCTAACGAAGATTATGCAAGAGAAAACGGCCCGTCTGGTATTAGTGCAACCTTAGGTAGCGTTATGCAATCTACTACTAGTCCTGTATGTGTTTATCCCATAGCTATGGGGTCAACAAAAATCGCTTTTGATGTACGTGGGAAGTGGGTTGAAATCAAGCATGTTGTTGACGTTTCTAAACCGCTTTCTGCTACTCACTCTGATACAGCAAGAGGTTACTTAGACGATTCACTTGTTATTAGTAAAGCTGCTGATGCGGTTAATCATGGCGAAAATGGTAAATACACTATGGCTCAAGGCGATTTAGTGATTGACTATTTACCTAATGGTACGTTAACAGAAGGCGGATATAAATCAATGGGTGATACATTCTGGGGTAACCAGTTTACTATTACCAGTTATAATTATCAAGATAGAAATAACTCAAAATATTACATTGATGATTTAGAAGCTTACTGGATTGATGCACTTGCATTTGATGCTATCAACGCAGCAGATTATCAGGGTGGAAATATTAAACTTGTATTTAACCAGAAAATTAGGAGAGAAGTTGGTACTTGGGAAAGAAACGACAACGGTGCTAACGTTAATAGAAGCTATACTTATGATAAACTCTTCTCGTTGGTAGATGAAAACGGTAATACAGTTTCAGGAGTTACAGTTGATTTAGCTGCTGACGATAAAACAGTTACTATTAACCCGGGCGCTTTAGTTAAAGGTGCAGATTATAAGATTGTTATTGACCCGAAACTTATTGACGAACATGGTCAGGGCCTTGAAAACAACTCAAAAGCTACATATATAGACGTGCATGTTAATGAAAATATAGTAGATTTTGTAGTAGATCTTTCAAAAGATACTATTACAAAGTTTAAAACAGGCAGAGAAACAAAAGTTACTGCTACATTCACACATGAAGTTGAAGATGATGCTATTACAAATAGTATCGTTGTTAAAAACACAGAGACACAGGAAGTAATTGCAAGAGACCAGGGTTGGACTGCTGAATTTGGTGCAAACAAAAAAGAAGTTATCTTTGATTTTACTGACCTTCCTACTGCAGACTACACTGTTACAACAAACGGTAACCTTGTGTCAGCCAGCGGTTTAATTTTCACCGGTAGCTTTTATATTACAATTCTGGGAGCAGCTAAGCCAATAGAACTCTTTAACGAAACCTTTGAGTCAGACTCAGGATTTACCTATCCTACAGGTAACTGGTTTGACCAACCAAAAGACAACAGCTTAGCTAATTGGAGTGGTGGCAGACGTCGAGTTGGTAATTGGGACGTACAGCGTCCAGATAATAATGTGGATAATGCTGCTACGGAAGATCCTAATATCAGCTTTATCGGAGTTGTAGAGGCACCAGCAGGTGTAGAAGGTGGATTAAAAGGAAATGTTCTTAAAATCCATAGCGCAGAAAATTCAGGAACTACCAGTGACAATACTATTTCATTCAGAAGAAACTTCAGTACTGATCGTACACCTTTCAAATTAGAAGGTGAATATGCAGGCAAACAGCTTGTTTATGAAGCTGATGTTTATGCAGAAAGCATGGGCTCTACCGCTCCGTTCTTTTTACCTTCTTTAACAAAAGACACCATAAACGTTACGACTGGCGGCGGTGTATGGGCTAACAATTTTAATAATGGTCAGTATTATGCAGAGGGTGGTCACTATGGCACCAACTTTGGAACCTATGGTCCTGTTTCTGCATGGGCAAGGGCTTATTCTTCAGGTGAGTCTCCGGATTTGATTACAACATCTCCTAAAAAACTCAGAATAGTTATCGACCAGTCAACTGAACTTGATACAATGAGAATATATTTAGATGGCAAATTGATTAAGAGACCGGCTGGCGACGTTGCAAAAATAGTAGGTCATGAAATGAACAACGAAGACCGTTTTGATTTTGGTCCAAATTATGATTTTGCAAATGGTGATAAGTACGGCCGAAAATTTGATATGAACACAGTTGGTGATGCTCAAGGTATGTTTGGTATCTGGAGTGCGGTAGTTGGTACTTCATCTTCACCTACAACAATTTACATTGACAACTTCAAAGCTTATCTTGTAGACGCATTTGAGGTTGAAAGTGTTACAGGTGCAAGCGAGGTATTTAATGTAGCTAAAGGTGCTGTTACATTTACATTCACAAAACCTGTAAATGTGGATACTGCTACAGCAAACGCAAACATTGTTTTGCTTGGTCAAGATGGCAAAGAAGTATCAGGTGGTATTGAGTCTGTTACACCTTTAGATGGCGGTTATAAATTGGAAGTTAAGCTTTCTAATACATTACAGGCTAATGAAACATTTACTATCAAGTTAAAGAAAGAATTAACTGATGAAGATGGTTATAGCATTAAAACTCAGTATCATTATTACGACTATCCAATTGCTGACATCTATCCTTTGAAAGAGGGAACAACTAACGTGTATTTGGTAAGTGACATTGCTAATTCAAAGGAATGGGAGTGTACTTATACACCAAAAATAGGTGATACACCTGCATACTTAACTTATAATGGCTCTTATAAGGCAGCAGTTGATGCATATTTGCCAGACTATTATAAGATGAAGACAGCAGTTGATGTTACAATTTCTGCATATACAAGTGTATTTGCTGAAGCAACAAGTGCTACAATTTCAGGTAATGCTGTTACAACAGAAGTAACATTTACTAACCCAGAATCAGATGCAATGAAAGTTTGGGCAGTAGTTGCAGCTTATGGCGAATACAACCAGATGCTTGGTTGCAGCCAGGTTGCAGTTACAAACGGAGAAATTCCGGTAGGCGTAACAGGACCTGTTGATGTTACAATCAATGTAGAAGATGGTTCAAACGTTAAAGCTGTTAAGCTCTTTGTATGGGATACATACACAAATATGAAACCATATCATAAGGCTGCAGAACTTGAATTTTAAGATTTAATCTTAAACAAATTTATTCCCGCAAGAATTTTCTTGCGGGAATTTTTTTGGGGGGATAGGAAAAAATATTCAGAACGGAAAAACTGAGCAAAAGCAGAGCTGTGCTCGCTTTTGGTCACCTGAAGGCGTATATGGATACGTCGAATGGCGAAGTTTTTTCGTAACAAAAAGGGCTTAAAAAAAGAAAAATCTCGATTATTTCGAGATTTTTCTGCATTCTGTACACAATTTTAAGGTTTAGTTATATCCTTTCAAATTGATTTCAAGCCATTTTTGTGGTCTGGGTTTTTTTTACATCCCCTTTTAAAATGTTATTATAATAAATTCTTTCTTAACTCTTCAGGAGTTTTTGGTGATAAATAGCTTGGCGGAACATCAAAAATTGTTTTACAGCCTTTCATTCCCTCTGTATTCATCTTGTATGCTGCTCTTGCAAGTGCTACTAAAACAGAGGCTGTAAATTCAGGGTTTGAGTCAAGCTTTAGGCTGTACTCTATAATATGGCTGTTTTCATTATTAAGTCCTGTCTTACCGCTTCTTATTACAAATCCGCCGTGCGGAATACCGCTATGCTCTCTTTTAAGTTCTTCTTCCGAAATAAAGTGAACTATTGTATCATAGTCCGCAAAGTAGTTCGGCATAGTTTTTATTTCATTTTCAATACGCTCTTTATCGGCATTTTCATCTACTACAACAAAACATTCTCTTATGTGCTTTTGCCTTATGCTAAGGTCGGGGTTTTGACCGCTTCTTACTGCATTTAAGGCATCTTCTACGGGGATTGTATACTGCTTGGCATCTAAAACTCCGTCAATTCGTCTTATTGCATCAGAGTGTCCCTGACTTACGCCTTTGCCCCAGAAAGTATAGTCTTTTCCGCAAGGCAAAATGCTTTCTGCGTACAGTCTGTTAAGTGAGAACATTCCAGGGTCCCAGCCGACTGAAATCATTGCGATTTTTCCGCTCTCTGTTGCTGATTTATTAACATTTGCAAAATGCTCGGGAATTTTTGCGTGGGTGTCAAAGCTATCTACAACGTTAAAGATTTTTGCGTATTCGGGTGTCTGCACAGGAAGGTCTGTTGCACTACCTCCGCAAATGATTAAAACATCAATTTTATTTTTAAAGCTTAAAAGGTCGTTAATGTTATAAACATTTGCATTTGTTGCAGTTTTTACACTCTCAGGCGGACGTCTTGTAAAAACGCCTACAAGCTCTGTGTCGGTGTTTTGCTTTATTGCACATTCTACGCCACGGCCTAAATTTCCGTAGCCCAAAATACCTATTCTTATTTTCATAAAATCGCCTCTTTTAATGTATATTATTGCCTATTTGGAAAAATATATAATATTGTAGCACAAAAAAGCATAAAAATCAAGGAGGACAACAAAAATGGTAAAAGAAGATACAGTAAAACTTTTAAGAGAGTGCAATCTGGGTATTAAAATGGGAATCGGCTCCTTAAATGATGTTTTGGACAAGATTGACAGTAAGGATTTGGAAGAAAAACTTAAAAAAAGTAAAAATGAGCACGAGGAACTGGAAACACAAACACAAATGCTTTTAAATGAATATGGTGACAGCGAAAAAGAACCAAATATTATGGCAAAAGGTATGAGCTGGATTAAGACAAATGTTATGCTTGGGATTGATGAAAGCGACAAAACTGTTGCAGGTCTTATAACAGACGGATGCAATATGGGTATTAAAACAATCAATGGTTATCTTAATGAGTATAAGGAAGCTGATGAAAACATCAAGGATATCGCTTACAAAATTATTGACCTTGAAAACACTCTTTTAGAAAATGTTAAGCAATATTTATAAAAAGTTTCCTTTTTTTGAAAAAAACTCTTGCATTTTATTTGATGTTGTGATATAATGCAATGGTTATTAAGGGTGGTCCTCTTAAAGCAGTGGCTTTAACGAACATCTGATTCAGAGAGGAGAATGTCAAATGAATATTGTTGACACAGTTGCACAGAGCCAGATCAGAACTGACTTACCTAAGCTTGTTATCGGTGATACAGTAAGAGTTCATATCAAGGTTAAAGAAGGCACAAGAGAAAGAATTCAGGTTTACGAAGGTACCATCATTGCTAAAAAACATTCAGGTATCGCACAGACCATGACAGTAAGACGTTTATCTTACGGCGTTGGGGTTGAAAAAATCTTCCCTGTTAACTCACCTAACATCGACAAAATCGAAGTTGTAAGAAAAGGTAAAGTTCGTCGTGCTAAGCTGTACTACTTAAGAGACAGAGTGGGTAAAGCGGCTAAAGTTAAAGAAAGAATCTAACTTACAAATGTCAAACCAAAGCCGAACATCACTTAATGATGTTCGGCGATTTTTTTTAAAAATAATTAAGGGGTGACTGTTTTGAGTGAATTTAATAATGAAACAAATAACGAAGTAATAGAAGAAAAACCTGTGAAAAAATCTGCAAAAAGCGAAATTTTAGAATGGGTTGTTTCCATTTTAGTTGCGGTGGTACTTGCACTGGTTATAAGAAATTTTGTTTTTACGGTTGTGCGTGTTGACGGAGAGTCAATGCTTCCGACACTTAATCATAACGACAGGCTTATTGTTTGGAGATTAGGTTACAAGCCCGAAAATGGTGATATAATAGTTTTGCATCAGGCAGGACATAATCCATACATTAAAAGAGTTATTGCAAACGAAGGGCAGACTGTTGATATTGATTTTGAAACCTCTACCGTTTATGTTGACGGAGTGGCTTTAGAAGAAGATTATATCAACGAGCCTACAAAATTAAGAGGCAATGTTAATTTTCCTGTAACTGTTGGAGAAGATGAGGTTTTTGTTTTAGGTGACAACAGAAACAACAGCAGGGATTCAAGATTTAACGATGTTGCCTGCGTTGATTATGATGATATTTTAGGAAAAGCGGTATTAAGATTTTTGCCGTTTTCTGATGTGAAGGTGTTTTGATGAATATACAGTGGTTTCCGGGTCATATGACCAAAACAAGAAAGCAAATAACTGAGGACTTAAAGCTTGTAGATGTTGTTTACGAGCTTGTTGATGCACGTCTTCCGCTTTCAAGCAGAAATCCTGAAATTGATAAAATTTTAAACCAAAAGCCGAGAATTGTTATTTTAAATAAATCCGACCTTGCCGATAGTAACGCCAGTCAGTTTTGGCTTGATTATTTTAAAGGGCAGGGAATAAAGGCGGTATTGGTATCTTGTCCAAAAAACATCGGGCTTGATGTTTTGGAAAAAGAGACAAAAAATATGTTAAGCGAAAAACTTGAGGCAAAAAAAGCAAGAGGCATTACCGGTGGCGGCATTAAAGTTATGATTGTGGGAATACCAAATGTTGGAAAGTCGACATTAATTAATAAGCTTTCGGGTAGAGCAAGTACAAAGACGGGTGACCGTCCCGGTGTTACAAAGTCAAAACAATGGATTTCAGCAAAAAATGGGTTCCAACTTTTAGATACTCCAGGGATTTTGTGGCCAAAGTTTGAAGATGAAAGTGTTGGGCTTAAACTTGCGTTTTCTGGTGCTATTAAGGACGAAATTATGGATGTTGAAGAGCTTGCAGTACATCTTGTTGAATTTTTGCTTAATAAATATCCGTCTGCATTAACAGATAGATATGGGCTTTCTGATTTTGACAAACATCCTTATGATGTTTTAGAGGATTTAGGCAGAAAAAGAGGCTGTGTTATAAGTGGCGGTGGTGTAGACACTGTCAGGGCGTCCAATATTCTGTTGGACGAATTCAGAGCGTCAAAGCTTGGTAATATATCGTTGGAGTTTCCGGGTGAGAATAATGTTTGAAATAGAAAATGAATTATATAAAAACGGAATTAACTATCTTGCCGGTGTCGACGAGGCGGGAAGGGGACCGTTGGCTGGACCTGTTTTTGCTGCTGCAGTAGTTTTGAAAAATGGTCAGTTTATTGAAGAAGTGACTGATTCTAAAAAAATAAGTGAGAAAAAAAGAGACTATCTTTTTGAAAAAATAAAAGAAGAAGCAGTAGCTTTTTCGATAGCCGCTGTTGATGAAAAAATTATTGACGAAATCAATATCAGGAATGCAACATTTAAGACTATGAATGAAGCGGTTAATGGGCTTTCACAAAAGCCTGATTACGTTTTAATTGACGGAAACGCAATTTCAGGTATGACTATACCTCACGAATGTGTGGTAAAGGGTGACCTTAAATGCAACTGCATTGGTGCGGCATCAATACTCGCCAAGGTTTCAAGGGACAGATTTATGCTTGAAATGGCAAGGGAATTTCCTGAGTATTTATTTGAACAGCACAAAGGTTATGGTACAAAGCTTCACTATGAGATGATAGAAAAGTATGGCATTTCGCCTATTCACAGAAGAACGTTTTTGAAAAAAATATTAGAAAAATGAAAATATTCAATAAGATAAAAGGAGATGCCGGCGAAACGAAAGTTTGCCGGTATCTTAAAAAACAAAAATATAAAATAATTAAAAGAAACTTTAAAAATCATGGCGGAGAAATTGATATTATTGTCAAAAAGGACGACGTGACAGTTTTTGTTGAGGTAAAAACAAGAACAGATAAGAGCTTTGGATTTGGCGCAGAGGCGGTTGACAGTAAAAAGCAAAACAAAATCAAACGAGCTGCAATTTTGTATGCACAAAAGCATAAAGTGGATAATATGCGGTTTGATGTTGCAGAGGTATACATAAACGAAAATCAGATAAATTATATAGAAAACGCATTTTAGGGGGATATATATGCTTATATGTGATTTGCACTGCGATTTGCCGGATAAAGTAATTGACGGCGAGACGATTGCAGCCAACAACTGTCATTGGTCGGAAGATAAATTAAAAAGAGAGCATACTTATGTTCAGGTGTTTGCAAGTTATGTGGATAAGTACAAGTTTGATGATCCGTTTGACAGAGTAAACTCTATGATTCTGAATTTCAAAAAGCAACTTGAGAAAACCAATATAAAACTTGTTACCGACAAGAAAAGTTTTGAAAATAATATAAATGAAGGTGAAAATTCTGCCATTCTTGGAATTGAAGGCGGAGAAGCACTGGGCGGAAAGATTGAAAGAGTTAAGTATTTTTACAATCTTGGCGTAAGATTTATGACACTTACGTGGAATCATACAAATCAGCTTGGAGAGAGTAATGTGCCCTGGGGTAATCGCGGTCCGCTTACAGAGTTTGGTAAAGCGGTAGTAAAGGAAATGAATAATGTTGGCATGGCGGTTGATGTTTCACATCTTTCTGATGCCGGTTTTTGGGACGCAATAGAAATTTCGGAAAAACCAATAGTTGCAACTCATTCTAATTCCAGAGCGGTTTGTGATTTTTTTAGAAATATATCTGATGAACAGTTTGTTGCAATCAAAGATTGTGATGGGTTAGTTGGAATAAACTATGTACCTGATTTTTTAGAATCGAACGGAAGTGCAACTATTTCAAGCGTTATTAAACATATTGAGCATTTTATGGCGCTTGGTGGAGAAAATGCAGTGTGTCTTGGTGGGGATTTTGACGGAGTAGATGCGCTCCCTAAAGGAATGACTGGAATAAATGATGTGGATAAAATTGCAAGTGAACTTGCAAAATTAAATTATTCTGATGCGATAATTGCAAAAATCATGGGGGAAAACGTGAAAAATTATATAAAAAGTACTTTTTAATGAAATTTTTTACAAAAAGAACTTGCGTTTTTATGAAAGTTGTAATAAAATATAGTACATAATTTGAAATATAAAAAAGGAGAATTTTATTATGGATTTATCAGTAAAAAATATGGCAATAGCGCCTTCACCGACACTTGCAATAGATGCTAAATTTAAAGAAATGAAAGCAAATGGTGAAGATGTTGTTGGTTTCGGTTGCGGAGAACCTGATTTTGATACACCTCAGTATATTAAAGATGCTGCTATCAAAGCAATTAATGATGGATTTACAAAATATACACCTGCATCAGGTACACTTGAACTTAAAAAGGCAGTAGCTGCAAAATTCAAAAAAGACAATGGTCTTGATTATGAAGCTAAAAATGTTGTTATTTCAAATGGTGCTAAACATTCTTTGGTAAACGCATTTTCTGCAATTTTAAATCCTGGTGATGAAGTAATCGTTCCTGCACCTTTTTGGGTAAGTTATCCTGAAATGGTTAAAATGGCAGATGGTACACCTATTATTTTAAACACAACAGAAGAAAATGGCTTTAAATTCAGCGCAAAAGATTTGGAAGAAGCTATTAACCCTAAAACAAAAGCACTTGTTTTAAACAGTCCATCAAACCCAACAGGTATGGTGTATACTGAAGAAGAATTAAGAGCTATCGCTGATGTTTGTGTTAAACACAAAATTTTTGTTATTGCTGATGAAATTTATGAAAAACTTATCTATGAAGGTAAGCATATCAGCATTGCATCATTTAATGATGAAATCAAAGACCTTACAATAACAATTAACGGCGTGTCGAAAAGTTATGCTATGACAGGTTGGAGAATCGGTTTTGCAGTAGCAAACGACAAAATTGCAAAGATTATGGCAAATGTTCAGTCACATGCTGCATCAAACCCTAACTCTATCGCTCAGGCAGCGACACTTGCAGCATTAACAGGTCCTCAGGATGAAGTTGAAGAAATGCGTCTTGTGTTTAAAGAGCGTCGTGATTATATGGCAAACAGAATTAACTCTATTGAAGGTGTTTCTTGCACAATGCCACAGGGTGCGTTCTATATTATGATGAACATTGAAAAACTTATCGGGAAAACTATTGCAGGAACAGTTATTACAGGTTCTGATGCGTTTGCAGAGGCTTTTCTTACAAATGCAAAGGTTGCTTTGGTACCAGGTAGCGGTTTTGGTGCTGATAAGTATTTAAGATGGTCTTATGCAACTTCTATGGAAAACATCAAAGAAGGCCTTGACAGACTTGAAAAGTTCTTAAATCAGTAAGGTGGTTTTATGAAAAATATTGGCTTTATAGGTACGGGGAATATGGGTGGTGCACTCATAAGCGGTATTTTAAAGGCGGGTAACTACAATGTTTTCGTTTTTGACTTAAATACCGAAAGTGCCAAAGGATTTGAGGTTGAGGGTGCAAGGGTTTGCACCTCAATTGCGGAGCTTTCAGTGAATGTTGATGCAGTTGTTTTAACAGTAAAACCTGCTATTTATAAAGCGGTGTGCGTTGAATTAAAACAAGCAGGATATAAAAAAACAGTTATTACAGTAGCCCCAGGAATTACTATAGACAAAATGAAGGAAATGATTGGGGATGCCAGGATTGTACGAACGATGCCAAACACTCCTGCACTTATAGGTAAGGGTGTGTTTTTGGTAGCGGGCACAAAAGAAGAGAATGAAGATGTTGAAAAACTTCTTTCAACCTGCGGAAGCGTGTATTTTTTAGACGAAAGTCAAATGGATGCAGGAGTAGCACTTTCAGGAAGTAGTCCTGCGTTTGTATATGAGCTTATTAACGATATTGCAGATGGTGCAGCTGTGCTTGGGATACCAAAAGATAAGGCACTTGAAATTGCAGCACAAACTGTTGTGGGAAGTGCACTAATGGTTTTACAAACCGATGTTCACCCAGAAAAACTTATTGATAATGTTTGTTCGCCGGGCGGAACAACTATAGAGGCAATGAATAAACTTTCTGAGCTTGGGTTTAAAGATGCTATTATTGAAGCAATGAAAGCTTGTACTAATAAAGCAATTTCTATGAGTAAAAATATGTAATTTGAAACACCTTTTTCACATATACTTTCAAAAAGAAGTGTGAAAAGAGGTGTTTTTGATTTTTAAAAGGAAAGCTACTCATTATTTTAAACGTAACAGATATATGTTTTTTGTGGTTTTCACATCAATTTGTGCCGGGGTAATATCAGGTTCATTCGGCGCCTTGCGAGCAGAAAACATACAAATTTTTCAGCACATAGAAGCGGACAAAAATCAAATAATTATTACATCTTTCCTTGAAAATATGAAATATTTTACGTGGATTGCAGTTTGGGGGCTCAATAGTGTAGGAGTTCCTGTTATTATATATCTTTTGTATTCAAAGGGTGCGTATATTTCTGCAGCAGTTTACTCGATAATGGCTTTGGAAAGTGCAAATAAGTTTGTTGCAGTAATAAGCGTTATTCCTTATATAGCTTGTACTGTGCTTGGGACAGTGTTGCTTTCACAGGCTAGTCTTGAGTGCTCGCTTTCTGTGTGCAAGACCATTGTTTTTAACAAGCAAACCGGAAAAGGTCAAAAATTTGTTTTGAAACTTGCAATTTGCTTTATGCTGTCACTTGTAGCAGCATTTTTAGGTGGCTTGGCAGAAACACTGTTGAAGGTAAATATTACATGATTCAAACTATTTACAAAAGTTGATATTTGTTGTAAAATATCTGTATAATGATTAAAGAGGCAGTAAAATGGAATTGATTGATACATATTTAGGTTATTTGGAAAATAAGCGAAAGCTTTCATATAATACACTTATGTCGTACAAGCATGATCTGTACGGCTATTTGGAATATCTTAAAGCTAACAACTCTACTGCATTAAAAGTTAGAAAAGCAACTGTTGTGGCATATCTTTCTCTTTTGCAAAGAGAGGGAAAGAGCGCACAGACGATATCAAGAAATTTAGCGTCAATCAGGGGCTTTTATAAATATTTAAATGTTACAGAGAGAATGAAAAGAAATCCAACAAGTGGAATTTCTTCACCAAAGTCGGAAAGACAGCTTCCTGAAATACTTACGATAAAAGAAGTTGACAGACTTTTGTCACAGCCTGATGGTGACGACTTCAAAAACGTGCGTGATAAAGCAATGCTTGAACTTTTATATGCGACGGGAATAAGAGTTTCAGAACTTGTTGAAATCAAGGTAGATGACATTGAGCCGGAAAAAGAAATTTTAAGGTGCGAGGGTTCAGACAGAAGAGCTTTGCCGTTTGGGACGCTCGCAAAAACAGCGCTTCAAAAATATCTGGAGGTTTCACCATTTCATAATGGATTAAAAGAGCAGAGTGAATACCTGTTTGTAAACATCTACGGCAAACCTCTTACAAGACAGGGATTTTGGAAAATAATTAGACAGTACAAAAAAAGTGCAGGTATTGAAAAGGAGATAAGCCCTAAAATTTTAAGGCACTCATTTGCGACTCATCTGCTTGAAAATGGAGTGGATATAAAGTTGCTGCAGGAGTTTATGGGGCATTCTGCAATGGCGTCAACAAAGTTTTATGAGAACTTAAAAAGCAGCAAATTAAAGGAAGTTTACTCTAAATATCACCCAAGAGGATAGATTTTGGTTAAAAAAGTAAAAAAAAATTAAAAAATTTTAAATAAACTATTGATTTTTGTTAAAAAAAATGATACAATATAGTTCGCTTGATGAAAAATGGAGGTGAAAATATGCCAAATATTAAATCTGCAAAGAAAAGAGTTAAGGTTGCCGCTACAAAAACACTTCGTAACCAGGTAATCAAAACAAATATCAAAACTTTTATCAAGAAGTTTGATGCAGCTGTTACTAAGGGCGATAAGGAATTAAGCCAGGAATTATACAGAGCAACTGTTAAGAAAATTGACCAGGCTGTTGCAAAAGGCATCTACAAGAAGAATACAGCTTCAAGAAAGAAATCTCAGCTTACTTTAAAATTCAACACCTTAGGTGCTTAATTGATAAAATGTTCATAAAAGCTACCTTTTATGTAAAAAGGTAGCTTTGAAGATATTTTTAAAATTTTGAAAGATTAATATAGGGGTATAGCTCAGTTGGTAGAGCAGCGGTCTCCAAAACCGCGTGCCGAGGGTTCAAGTCCTTCTGCCCCTGCCACGTATAAAACGGCTTAAACATTGCGTTTAAGCCGTTTTTCTTATGCTTTTTATTTCTTATAATATTGACTCATTCCGCTTAACACAAGCATCAATTTCGCATACGGTTGCATCTGTTTCGGAGCGTTCCGTCTGCTACATCATCATTTTAGCATCACTTGATTTCGCCAATTCTGTCAATTTCTGCTATAGAGAGCAATTCTGCAAAAATATTTTTAATTCTTGCAGATATCATTTCCCCAAATACAATTTGGCTTTCCTTTGGTTACTGTATAACACATTTAAAAGTTACGGCACGGAGAAAATCCGTGCCTTTTTATCCATATAGAATATAATGCTTTTTAAAAATTTATTTTTTATTTTTGTATATCAGAAACGAATACACAGTCGGAATAATAACAAGTGCAAAGATTATTGCCATAAACAGAAATGTTAAATTAAATAGTCCTGCTATCGTCATTATAATACCGCCTGCTATCCAAATCTTTCCTGCAAGTTTGTGTGTCTTATCCCAATTTTCTTCATCGTGTAATGTCCATGGGAGTTTGATTCCTATTGTGTAATTCTGTTTGCATTTTGGGAGAATAAAACCGAGAACTAAAAATAAAACTCCCATAAAGACAGGCATAATGTTTTCAACATTCAC
>JAZNOU010000008.1:0-55410 GCA_045589295.1 Clostridia bacterium | reverse complement strand
CCATCCTTTGCAATTGGAAGAACACAGGAGCTTTTATATCTGTTCAGGACAATTAAGGAACAAGGGCTTGTAAAAGGTCATGAAAATTTTATAGTTTATGTGGATTCACCTCTTGCAGTTGAAGCCACAAAGATATATCAGGATAATCTGATGGGATATTACGACGAAGAAACACTTGCTCTTGTAAAACAGGGCATCAATCCTATTTCATTCCCCGGATTAAGATTGAGCGTTACCTCTGAAGAATCAAAAGCTATAAACTTCGATTTAATACCAAAGGTAATCATATCTGCATCAGGTATGTGCGAAGCGGGCCGTATCAGACATCACTTAAAGCATAACCTATGGAGAGAAAACAGTACAATACTTTTTGTTGGATATCAGGCGGAAGGAACCTTCGGCAGAAAGCTTATAAACGGAGCTAAGAATGTTTCATTGTTCGGTGAAAGCATTCAGGTTAATGCAAGGATAGAATCAATTGTAGGTATCAGCGGTCACGCTGATAAAGATATGCTTCTCGGATGGCTTGGCAGTATGGAAAAACCGCCAAAGAAAGTGTTTGTAAATCACGGTGATGATTTGGTGTGCGATGCTTTTTCGCAGACAATATATAACAAGCTTAAGTTCTCTGCAACAGCACCATACAGCGGTGATGAATACGATCTTGCAACAGGCGAATGCACAGCAAGAGGAAGAATAGTTAAACTTACTAAGGTATCAGAAGGAAGACGAAGAGCAAATCTTGTATTTGACAGACTTATGGCAGCGTGCCAGAGACTTAAAACTGTTGCAGAGTTAAGCCGTAATCTGACAAATAAGGAGCTTGCTAAATTTACAGATCAGATAAATGACTTGTGTGATAAATACGCAAGGAAATCAAAATAAGACATAGGTAAGGAAGTTAAAGATATGTCAAAAAGATATTTTGCATGTGTGTATGGCGGAGCGAATGAAAGAATTGCAAGCCAGCATAAAGAAAAAATAGAGGAATTGGGAAAAATAATCGCATCAAACGGATTCTCACTTGTTTACGGCGCAGGAGCAACAGGCTGCATGGGAGCAGTTGCAAGAGGTGTTAAAGAAAACGGTGGATTTGTAATGGGAATATCGCCTGACTTTATCAGCGAATTTGAGGATATATTCGATTGCGATAATAAGGTCATGGTTGATACAATGGCAGAGCGAAAAACACTTATGGAAAAGCATGCAGATGTGTTTTTCATCGCTCCCGGCGGAATAGGAACTATGGATGAGTTCTTTCAGGTGCTGACTTTGAAATACTTAAAGAGAATTGATGTGCCGATTGTTGTTATAAACCATGATGGCTTTTATGATACATTGATTGCTTTAATCAATGACTTGGTAAAACAAGGTGCAGTAACGGAAGAAATACATAAGTTGTATGATGTAATAACAGATGTCAATGAGTATACAATAGCTTCGATACTTAAAGAAATTGTTCGATAAATGGGTATGAGCGAACCAAATGAAGAACCTGATTGTTCAACATAGGGAATGGTTTTGTGTTGGTTTGAAATGTATCAATTTAAAGATTAGTTTGCCGATTTTGATATTTACATATCGGGCGGGAAAATTTTATATTCCTGCGGGTTCTGATGAAAAGTGATACAGAAAAAACAGTGAAAAATAGTAGGTCCTAATATTCGCTGTTCACCACTCTTGACACGAACTTTGTCGAAAAGTGGGGAAAAACTACAGTAAAAAATATTTTAAATGGAGGAAAAAGAAAAGTGAAAAAATTGATAGTACTTGTTATGTCCTTTGTTATGATATTCTCTATTTCAACAAAAACTTTAGCAGAACGTCAGTATATTGGCGAAACTATGGTTAAGGATAATATGCTTTTTATAAATGGAAATTCTATTACAGCAGCACAACTTCCAAATGAATACGTATATATCCCTGTTGAAAATCTTGAAGCCTATGGGTTTGATGTTATATATAACAATGATAAGAATTATAAGGAATATGTAATAAGACGAAACGGCTCAAAAAATTTTGTTCCTGAATTTGCATACACCTCAGAGCATTACAAAGATTATACAAAAGTTTATACAACAGATGCAAAGGTTTACTTAGATTCGGATATTCCGACAAATGTATTTGAACTTGAAAATGGTACTGTGCTTGTGCAAAGTGATGAGCTTGCTAAATATGGTAATTACAATTGGGATGTAAATACACATACCATTTCCATTGATTTTGACAGTACAGGTTTTATGCCTGTCATGCAGCCATTCCATAATGTGTTGGGGTTAAATGATATTGAAGATATTGCAAGCGGTGTAATTGTCAGAAATGATGGCCAATGTGCAGATATTGAGATGGAAGATTTAAAAGAATGGCTTAATGCATATTGGGATTTTGCACCATATGATAGGGTGGTTGGACCATATGATATTGATATTCATCGTGAGTATTATATAAAATTATGGACAAAAGATAAAACGAAAACTTTTATTATATACCCCAATAGTGGTGTTATAGCAGGTGCGTATGGAGAGACTTGCGAATCTCATGGGGAAACTAAGAAAAATTATATATGGTATTTACCTTATATTGGTAATGGTCGAAATGCTTTGTATACCGCAAACACCAAATTGACTCAAAAATATTTAAACGAACGCTCAGAAACATTTGAGAATAAACTACGGGATGCAAAGCTTGAAGATGCAGAGATTATACCTACAAGCAATTTGTTGAATACAGATATGGCAAGTGATTGGGCAAAAGCAGAAATCGAAAAAGCAGCAACCTGTAATTTGCTACCTTACGAATTGACAGATAAGTATAGGAAAAATATCACAAGAAAAGAGTTTTGCGACCTTGCATATAGACTTATTGCAACAGAGTTTTATCCAAAGAGTGATTCAAGACAGGGAGAATGGTTTGCGATAGATAGTGTAATTTCTGAAAGACAGTTGATAAATAAATTTCATTCTGTATCTTTTTCTGATTGCACTGATGATAAAACTAAATTTCTATCTGCTGCAGGTATTATAAATGGAATGGGGAATGGAACATTTGCACCTGAAGCATCAATTACCCGTGAACAAGCGGCGGCAATACTTTGTAGGACTGCAGAATTTTTAGGGAACAAAACAATGCCAACTGCCGCAAAAATATTATATTCAGATGAAAAAGAGATTTCTGATTGGGCAAAGTCTGCGGTTGCATCTATGGGAACTATGGGAATTATGAATGGTGTATCAGAAACAGAATTTTCTCCAAAAGGAAACTATACAGTTGAACAAGCAATAGCGACAATGGTAAGGTTGTACGAATGTAATTAATCGAGTTAGACATTAAGCGGTTCAGAAAAATACAAAAGGGGAGTTTTGTTGCACTTGTGTCAAGTCCTAAAATTTAAAAACATTAGTTTGCCGATAAATAATATTTACATATCGGGCAGGAAAATCTAATATTCCTGCGGGTTCTAATGAAGAATGTTCGGGTGAAAATGGTAGGTCTACAGGAGTGGAATATGAAAGAAGTATTTCCAAATTACTATAAAAAATTTAAATGTATTGCCGACAAGTGCAAACATAGTTGTTGCATTGGTTGGGAAATTGATATTGATGAAGATACAATGGACTTATATAATTCGTTAGATGGCGAATTTGCTGAAAAAATAAGGGCAAGTATCAAAGGCGAAGTTCCACATTTTGTTTTAAAAGAGGGGGAGCGTTGCCCATTTCTCAACAAAAGCGGTCTTTGTGATATTATACTAAAGTATGGTGATGGTGCGATTTCTGATATATGTTACCTGCATCCGAGATTTAGTAATTTTTACGAAGATTTTGCAGAAACAGGTTTGGGGCTTTGTTGCGAAGAGGCGGCAAGAATTATACTTACTGAACAAGAAAAGTTTAACATTCCTTTGCCGTCTGAAGCAGAAAATGTTGAATTTTTTAAGGAACGTGCAGATGTTTTTGATATTTTGCAGAATAGAGATACTACCGTGTTGAAAAGGTTTGAAGCACTTGCAAAAAAATACCATTTCAGATTTGAATTTTCAAATGAAGAACTCTATGATTTTTATATGTCTTTAGAAAGGCTTGATGAGGCTTGGGAAGACCAGCTTGAAAAGCTAAAAGGGGCAGAAGGCGTAAGTGTGTTTGAAAGACAGGATTTGCAGATTTTCTTTGAGCAACTTGCGTGCTACTTTGTTTTCCGCCATTTTGAAAGAGGCATAGGTTTTGCTCTTTTGAGTTGTTGGGTTTTAGGTGCAATTTGTTCAGATTGCAAAAACTTCGAACAAATGCTTGATGTTGTAAGAATGTACTCTTCTGAAATTGAATACAGCGAAGACAATACTGAAAAAGTATCAGCTTTTTTAATGTAAGATTTGGGGAGAAATAGTTGTGAGTAACTTTATAAATGTGCTTTTGGTCTGGAATATTATTGTTATGTTGCTTTACGGCATAGACAAGCTCAAGGCTAAAAAAAGCAGAAGGCGTATAAAAGAGACAACGTTGATATTATGCGCTTTTTTGCTTGGTGGTTGGGGTGCGATTTTTGGAATGGTTTTGTTTAATCACAAAACTTCAAAAATGAAATTTCGTATACTTGTTCCAGTGTCAGTTGTTGCGGGGATTGTGGTGTTGTATTACTTTATAAAAAATGGATGGATTTTGTAACTTCAAATGTAAAGTTTAAATAAAAGGTAAAGTATAAGTGACATACGGATATGTAAAAGGAGCTTAAAAATGAGAAAAATACTAGTAGTAGTTGATATGCAAAAGGATTTTGTAAATGGCAGTCTGGGAAGTCAGGAGGCACAGGCAATAGTACAAAATTGTGTAAACAAAATCAAAGAGTTTGATGGAGAAATTTTTGTTACATTTGATACTCATTTTGAAAATTATATGGAAACTAACGAGGGCAAAAATCTTCCTGTAAAACACTGCATAAAAAGTACAGACGGTTGGGAACTTGACGAAAGTATAAAAGAGGCGCTCAAAGGGAAAGAATATACCGAAGTTGAAAAATATACATTTGGCAGTTTTAAATTACCAGAGCTTATAGGTGATGGTGAAAAGCAAATTGAACTTATAGGGCTTTGTACCGATATTTGCGTTGTGTCAAATGCACTCATTTTAAAAGCGGCATTTCCTGAATGTGAAATTTCAGTTGATGCAAGCTGTTGTGCAGGTGTAACGCCTGAACTTCATAAAGCGGCACTTGAAACAATGAAAAGTTGTCAGATAAAAGTTAAGGGGGACAAAAATGTTTAACGTTGAGAAAATAACTGACCAGTGCGTTGACTGGATAAGAGAATTTTTTAATAAAAATGGGAAAGATTGTAATGCCGTTGTGGGAATTTCGGGCGGTAAAGACAGCTCTGTTGCTGCGGCTCTTTGTGTGAAAGCGCTTGGCAAAGACAGGGTTATAGGCGTTTTGATGCCATGCGGCGAGCAACACGATATTGATATGGCAGAATTGTTGGTTAATCACCTTGGAATAAAGAATTACACTATAAACATAAAAGATGCAGTTGATGGGGTTAAGAATAATTTACCAAAGGATTTGGATATTACTTCACAGACAGTTACAAATCTTCCTGCAAGAATAAGAATGACAACACTTTATGCAGTTTCTCAGTCGGTAAATGGCAGAGTGGTTAATACTTGTAATCTCTCGGAGGACTGGGTTGGCTATTCTACACGTTACGGTGATGCGGCAGGGGATTTTTCACCTATGTGCAATTTAACTGTAACTGAGGTTAAGCAAATCGGAAGATTTTTAGGGCTTCCTGAAGTTTTGGTTGAAAAAGTGCCGATTGATGGTTTGAGCGGAAAAACAGATGAGGAAAATCTGGGATTTACTTATTCAGAACTTGATAAATACATAAGAACAGATGAGATTGAAAATAAAGAAACCAAGGAAATGATTGATAAAAGACACAAGGCAAATCTGTTCAAGCTTGAACTTATGCCGTCATTCAAGCCTGAAATAAATTAACAACTGTCCGTTTTATAACCCACATAAAATGATATACTTTAATCACAGTCAGAGGAAAATATTTCTTTTCAGGAGGTTAAAGTATGGAAAGTTTAATTTATTTTACAGCAGTTGTTTTAGGAGTTTTACTCGCAGGACATAAGATTAGCATAAGGAAAAGCGGATACACACTCTTGCAAACATTGTTTTTTGCATACGCGACAAAAGAATAAAAAACGGTGCTTAGGCACCGTTTTTTTAAATTTCAAATTCTTTATAAATATTCATGTCAAGGTCTTTCCATAAAAACTTCCCGTTTTCAAACATCATATATCCGTGAGGAGAGTTTTCCTTCGGTATTGCCACAGAGCCGGGGTTTAAATAGAAATTTTCGCCGAATTTTTCGCATGCGGGAACATGGGTGTGCCCGTGCAAGAGGATATCACCATTTTTCAGCATAGGTGGATTTTGTGTATTATATTTATGCCCGTGAGTGATAAAAATCATTGTTTTTTCGTAATAAGAAAAGGCGTAGTCGGCAAGTATTGGAAACTCTAAAACCATCTGGTCAACTTCGGTGTCGCAGTTTCCTCTGACACAAAGAAGATTTTCCTTTATATTGTTTAATTTGTTCATTACTTCTTTAGGGTTATATTCATCAGGCAGGTCATTTCTTGGACCATGGTATAAAATATCACCTAATAGTATAAGTTTATCTGGTTTTTCATGATTATAACATTCTAAAAGCTTGTTTAAATATTTTAAACTGCCGTGAATGTCGGACGCTATCATCAGTTTCATTTTGCTTACTCCTTAATAGTTGATTATATTTAAGTTTACCACAAAAATTTTTATATGTCAAAAATACTTGAAAATACACTGATAATGTGGTAAAATATTTCGGTATGTTAAATAAAACGGAGGGTTAAAAATGAAAATTTTCAGTCCGAAACTTTTTTCGGAACTTAAAAATTACAATGCTAAAACTTTTACATCTGATGTTATAGCAGGTATAATTGTAGCTATCATCGCTCTGCCTCTTTCTATAGCTCTTGCTATTGCATCAGGTGTTGCTCCTGAAAAAGGCCTTTATACTGCAATCGTGGCAGGCTTTGTAATTGCTCTTTTAGGTGGAAGCAAGGTAAACATTTCAGGTCCTACTGCTGCTTTTGCAACCATAGTTGCAGGGATTGTTGCAACTTTTGGTACAGAGGGACTTGTTGTAGCAACAATAATGGCGGGCATTATGCTTATTTTGATGGGTGTGTTTAAACTTGGTGCGTTAATAAAGTACATACCTTACACAATAACAACTGGGTTTACCTCTGGTATTGCGGTAACAATTTTAATAGGCCAACTCAAAGATTTTATGGGTCTTACATTCCCTGAAGGTGCCCACGCTGTTGAAACAACAGAAAAACTTGCTTGTGTTGTAAATTCAATTTCAACAATTAACTGGCAGGCAGTTTTGGTCGGTGTGATTGCACTTTTGATTTTGATTTTCTGGCCAAAGGTGTCCAAAAAAATTCCAGGTTCTTTGATTGCAGTTGTTGCAGGAACTGTGATAGTAAGCGTGTTTAAAATGAATGTAAACACAATCGGGGATTTATATACAATTTCAAAGTCGCTTCCTGCTTTTTCAGTACCACAAGTCGATTTTGCTATGATTAAACAACTTATTCCAAGTGCGTTTACAATTGCAATATTAGCGGCGATTGAATCGCTGCTATCATGTGTTGTTTCGGATGGAATGATAGGGGACAGACATAATTCAAACACAGAATTGATTGCTCAGGGTGCAGGAAATATATGTTCAGGTCTTTTTGGTGGAATACCTGCAACGGGTGCTATTGCAAGAACTGCGGCTAATGTTAAAAATGGTGGTAAAACACCTGTTTCAGGCATAGTTCACGCCATAGTTTTGCTTCTTGTTTTAGTTGTTTTAATGCCTTATGCAGCGTGGATTCCAATGCCTGTTATTGCGGCAGTTTTATTCATGGTAGCTTATAATATGAGCGAATGGCGTCAGTTTGTGAAAATTTGCAAAACAGCACCTAAAAGTGATATTATAGTGCTTGTTTTGACCTTTGTTTTAACCGTTGTGTTTGATTTGGTGGTTGCTATTGAAATAGGTCTTTTGGTTGCGGTTGTTTTGTTTATGAAGAGGATGACAGAGGTAACACACGTCAGACCTTGGACAAAAGTAGACGAAGCGGAAGAAAGCATTAGAGAAAGATTAAAAGAAGTTCCTGAAAAAACTCAGGTATTTGAAATAGATGGACCAATGTTTTTCGCAACAAGCGACGTAGTTGCATCAATTCCTGTAAAAACGGGATTAAAAGTAATAATTTTAAGAATGCGAAATGTTCCTTCTCTTGATGTGTCAGCACTGCAGACACTTGCAAAAGTTTACGAATTTTGTTGTCAGAATAAAATTTCAGTTATTTTCTCGCACGTTAATGACCAGCCTATGTCTGTAATGAAAAAATCAGGCTTTTACGATATGGTGGGCGAAAATTCATTCGCAGAAAATATTGACGAAGCACTTGAAATAGCAAAAAGAATGTGTAAAAAAGAGGCGTAAAGCCTCTTTTTGTTTTTAAAATAAATCATTGAAAAACAAGTCGATTTGTGCTATAATATAATTTAGAGTATTAGTTGCATTACAAAAGTGAAAGGAAGTTTTAAAATGATAAAGCTTTTAGACGGGCAGTTTTTAGTAGGTGGAGAACTTTCAGAAGAATCTTCTGTTGACAAAAACGTTGCCAGAAAAAATACAATGGCTTATCGCATTTTGCAGAGCCACAACACATCCGGAAATGAAGATAAACTTAAAATTAAGTTTGATGCAATGGCATCACACGATATTACTTATGTTGGTATTATCCAGACTGCAAGAGCAAGCGGACTTGATAAATTCCCGATTCCTTATGTTCTTACAAACTGCCATAACAGTTTGTGCGCAGTAGGCGGAACAATTAACGAAGATGACCACGTGTTTGGTCTTTCTGCTGCTGTAAAATACGGCGGAATTTATGTTCCTGCTCACCAGGCAGTTATTCACCAGTATATGAGAGAAATGATGTCAGCACCGGGCAAGATGATTTTAGGTTCTGACAGCCATACAAGATACGGCGCACTCGGTACAATGGCAATCGGTGAAGGTGGCCCTGAACTTGTTAAACAGCTCCTTTGCAAAACATACGACATTGATATGCCTGATGTTGTTGCAATTTATTTAGAAGGCGATGTTCAAAAGGGTGTTGGTCCTCAGGACGTAGCACTTGCCATAATCGGTGCGACATTTAAGAACGGTTATGTTAAGAATTCTGTTATGGAATTTGTTGGCCCTGGAATTAAAAATCTTCCTATTGAATTCCGTATCGGCATTGATGTTATGACAACTGAAACAACATGCCTTACATCAATCTGGGAAACTGACGATAAAACTGAAAAATACTTTGAAGTTCGCGGAAGAAAAGAAGATTATACAAAGATTACACCAAATGAAAACGCATATTACGACAGAGTGGTTAAAGTTGATCTTTCAAAGGTTAAACCTATGATTGCAATGCCTTTCCACCCAAGTAATGTTTATACAGTTGAAGATGTTGTAAAGAATCCTTATGACATTTTGAAAAAAGTTGAAGATGAAGCAAAAATTCAGCTTGAAGGAACAAATGTTAACTTTAAACTTACAGATAAGATTGTAGATGGCAAGGTTAAAGTTGAACAGGGTATTATTGCAGGTTGTGCAGGTGGTACATTTGACAACCTTTGTGCAGCT
This sequence comes from Clostridia bacterium, assembly GCA_045589295.1. Taxonomy (GTDB): domain Bacteria; phylum Bacillota; class Clostridia; order RGIG6154; family RGIG6154; genus RGIG2094. The sequence continues at coordinate 45,659 of JAZNOU010000008.1, read as the reverse complement.
GCAGATATTTTAAGAGGCAAATCAATCGGTAACGGCGAATTCGCAATGAGTGTTTATCCTGCGAGCCAGCCTGTATTTATTGGCCTTACTCAGAATCAGGTTATCGCAGAACTTATGACAGCGGGTGTTACAGTTAAAACTGCATTCTGCGGTCCTTGCTTTGGTGCAGGTGATGTTCCTGCAAATAACGGCTTGTCAATAAGACATTCAACAAGAAACTTCCCGAACAGAGAAGGTTCAAAACCATCAGGCGGTCAGATTGCATCTGTTGCACTTATGGATGCTCGTTCAATTGCGGCAACTGCAGCAAACAAAGGGTTCTTGACTGCAGCAACAGATTTGGATATAGAATACAATGTTCCTGAATTTAAGTTTGATGATACTGTTTACAAAAACAGAGTATATAACGGTTTTGGAAACGCAAAACCTGAAGAAGAATTAAAATTCGGTCCAAACATCGCAGACTGGCCTGAAATGAGCAACTTAACAGAAAATCTTCTTTTGAAGGTTGCCTGTGTTATTAACGATCCTGTTACTACAACTGATGAACTTATTCCATCAGGTGAAACATCATCTTATCGCTCAAATCCTTTGAAATTGGCTGAATTTACTCTTTCAAGAAAAGCGCCTGATTATGTTGAAAATGCAAAAGCAATTCAGGTAGCAGAAAAAGCAAGACTTGCAGGTAATTGTCCTGTAGAAACACTTCCTGAACTTAAAGAAGTGTTTGAAAAAGCTTCAAAATATACAGAAAATATTAAAAATACAGGTATCGGTAGTGTTGTATATGCCACAAAACCAGGTGATGGTTCTGCAAGAGAACAGGCAGCATCTTGTCAGAAAGTTTTAGGTGGATGGGCAAATATTGCTACAGAATATGCAACAAAGAGATACAGAAGCAATCTTATTAACTGGGGTATGCTTCCGTTTATAATCAAACAAGAAGTAAACTTTGAAAAAGGCGATTATATCTTTGTTCCAAATATCAAAGATGCAGTTGAAAACAAAGTTTCTGATATTAAAGCTTACGTTATCGGCAAAGATGTGAAAGAACTTAATTTAGAACTTTCAAATCTTACTGATGATGAAAGACAGATTATTTTGTCAGGTTGCCTTATTAACTATTACAGAGATACAAAATAGGACGGATAGATATGGATTACTATGCAGTTACTGTTGAAAAGTTAATAGAAGAATTTCGTAAAATGCCGGGAGTAGGAAGAAAATCTGCTCAACGTATGGCGTTTTACGTGTTGGGACTTTCCGAAGAAAAAGCAAGCGGTTTAGTTTCTGCTATTTGCGATGCAAAGCAAAAAGTGGGATACTGTGATGTTTGTTGTAACTTAACTGACGAACAACCATGCAGAATATGTGCAGATGTAAAAAGAGATAAGTCTGTTATTTGTGTAGTTGAGTCACCTGCAGATGTTGTTGCAATGGAAAAAACAGGAGAGTTTAAGGGGCTTTATCACGTTCTCCATGGTGTTATTTCGCCTATGGATGGCATTAAACCTGAAGATATAAAAATTAAAGAACTTGTAAAAAGACTTGCTGACGGTACTGTAAATGAAGTGATTATTGCAACTAATCCAAATATTGAAGGCGAGGCAACGGGGTCTTATATTGCAAGACTTATTTTGCCCTTTGAAATTAAAGTTACAAGGATTGCAAAAGGTATACCTATAGGCGGAGATATTGAATATGCCGACCAGGTTACTTTGAGCAAAGCTTTAGAAAACAGAACCGAGATTAAGGGGTGAGAAAATGCTTTTTGAAAATATCACTTTAATTGACGAATTTTTAAACGTAAGAGAAAATATGTTTGTTGCAACAGAAAATGAAAAAATAGTATACATTTCAGATGTTGCTCCAAGCAAAGACTACGGAGAGAAAATTAACGGCAAAAATAAGCTCCTTACAAACGGATGGTTTAACTGTCATACGCATCTTCCAATGACGCTTCTACGCGGTTATGCCGAAAATTTGAAACTTCAGGATTGGCTTAACACTAAGGTTTTCCCCTTTGAAGCAAAAATGAATGAAGAAGATGTTTACTATGCTTCTCTTTTGGGGATGGCAGAAATGTTCAGGTTTGGGACAGTAAGTGCAACAGAAATGTATTTTCATCCCAAATCAATAGTTGAGGCGGCAAAAAGCTCAGGAATTAAGCTTAATATCTGTGCAGGAACCACAGAATTTGGTGACGGCGGACTTAAAGAAAATAAGAATTTTAATGAAGAGCTTGAGCTTCATGAAATTTGCAACAATATTGCCGATGGAAAAATTAAAGCGGACTTTAGCCTTCATTCAGAGTACATTACAACAGAAAAAATTGTAAAAGAGCTGGGTGAGTATTTAAAGGGCAAAAACGAACGGCTTCACATTCACGTATGTGAAACAAAAAAGGAAACTGACGAGTGTATTGCCCGTCATGGACTTACTCCAACGGAATATCTTGAAAAATGCGGAATTTTTAATGCAAAAGTTAATGCAGCTCATTCCGTATGGCTTACAGATAAAGACCTTGAAATTTATAAAAACTACTCTGTTACGGCTGTTCATAATCCTATGAGTAATTTGAAGTTGGGAAGCGGATTTGCAAGACTTGAGAAAATCCTTCAGATGGGGATTAATGTTGCAGTTGGAACAGATGGTGTTGCCAGCAATAATAATTTTAACTTGTTTGAAGATATAAGATTTGCATCAATAATGCACAATCCAACAAACTCAGAGGCGGATGTAATAAGTCCAAAACAACTTGTTAAAATCGGAACACAAAATGGTGCCATTGCTCAGGGAAGAGAAGATTGCGGGTGTATTAAAGTTGGTAACAAGGCGGATTTCGTAATTTATGATCTGAACGAAATTTCAATGAAACCTTGCCACAATCTTTTAAATAATTTTGTTTATTCAATGCCGACCAGCTCAGTAGTTATGACGGTTGTTGATGGAAGGGTTGTTTACCAAAACGGCAATTTTACAACAATAGACGTTGAATATGTTGCAGCAAAGGTCGAAAAATCAAGAAATAGAATTTTATCTGAAATATAAAAAAGTCGGCTTCGCCAATTAAATATTCGCTTTGCTCACAAAAAGAAGTAGACTTTTATGATTTTTCGTCATTACAACTTAAAAGTTGTAATTTTCTACAAATTAAAAAATCGCACCGCAATAGCGGTGCGAAAAAGATTATTCCACGATTTCAAACTCATCAAGACTTGCCTCGCACAAAGGACATACAAAATCCTCAGGCAATTCATCAAATGGAGTTCCCGGTTCAATTCCTAAATCGGGCTCGCCGATTTCGGGGTCGTATACATATCCACACAATACACATTCATATTTATCCATTTTTTCTTCCTCCTTGGTGTTTTTAAATATTGAATTGTTGATGGAGCGACTGCAAATATACAATGAAAGGAATGTTAGTTTTGGACAAGATGATTATTAAAACACATCCTAAAATAAATATCTCTTTAGATGTACTTTCAAAAAGACCTGACGGTTATCATGAGCTTAGAATGATTATGCAAAGCCTTGCGATTTACGACTCGGTTAGTATTGAACTTACAAAAAATGCAGAAATCGAAGTTGGAACGAGTGTTAAATATCTGCCAAATGACAAATCCAACATTGCATATAAGGCAGCAGCCTTATTTATAGAATATTTTAACATAAAAAACACAGGTGTCAAGATATTTATAGAAAAAAATATTCCTGTTGCTGCAGGAATGGCAGGTGGAAGTTGTAATGCGGCGGGAGTTTTAAAGGCTTTAAATAAGATGACGGGCATAAATGCTGATGATAAAACTTTAATGGAAATCGGAGTAAAAATAGGAGCAGATGTACCTTACTGCATCTATGGGAAAACAGCTTTGGCAGAGGGAATAGGAGAAATACTTACTCCGATAAAGCAATTTCCCGAAACAACTGTTTGCCTTGCAAAGCCCGATATGTCGGTAAGCACTGCGGAAGTGTTTAAAAGTCTGGATGCCAAGAAAATCACAGCGCATCCTGATACAAAGGGAATTATTGATGCAATAGAAAATGGAGATATATATGCAGTAAGCAAAAGAATGTATAATGTGCTTGAAACTGTTACTGCTAAAAAGCATACAATAATTAATAATTTGAAGAGCATAATGCTTGATTATGGTGCACTGGGGACTATAATGACAGGTAGCGGCCCTACAGTTTTTGGATTGTTTGAAAATGAAAAACAAGCGCAAAAAGCTACAGAAGAACTAAAAAAACACGTTTCGTATACTTGTGTTACAAAGACACTTTTTGAGTAAGGAGTATATTATTTCAAAAATTGGTCTATAATCACCTTGTAAAGAGGTGACAAAAATGAGAAAACTAACAGTTATATTTTTCATTGCGGCACTTTTAGTAAGTGCCGCATTTTATTATGCAGATGCAAGGACAACCGAAATTACTAACGGAGTTTTAAGACTCCATATTCCGGCAAACAGCAACTCGCCGTATGACCAGTCAATAAAGCTTAAAATAAGAGACAGGGTTATAAAAAAGTATGGGAGTTATTTAAGTGGTGCTACAAGTGTAAGCGATGCCGAAATCATTATAAGCGATAAACTTGCTGATATACAAAATGATGTGAATTTATGGCTTAATGAGTTGGGGGCGCAATACGGGGCAGAAGCATATGTTTCGTATTCTGATTTTCCAACCAAAGATTATGATAAAATAAGTCTTCCTGCCGGGAACTACAAAGCACTTAAAATTGTCTTGGGAAGCGGAAAAGGGGATAATTGGTGGTGTGTTATGTTTCCTCCTCTTTGTTTTACCGACGGAACAATAAAACAGGTAAGTGACAAAGAGTATGAAACCTTGAAAAAACAGCTTGGAAAAAGCGCTTTTGAAATAGTAACAAAGAATGGAAATGAGGTCTTAGTAAAATTTAAGATAATAGAGGTTATAAACAACATCATAGGTTGACTTTTTTCGCAAAAAATGGTACAATACTAGAAATAGTGTAAAATGCGAAAGGAAGATTTTTATGAACTATTCTGATGAACTTAGTGTGTTAAGACATACTGCGTCTCACGTTATGGCTCAGGCTGTTTTAAGATTATATCCCGATACAAAACTTGCTATCGGTCCTGCTATTGATGATGGGTTTTATTATGATTTTGATACCACCAAGACTTTGACAAATGAAGATTTGGAAAAGATTGAAGCAGAAATGAAAAAAATTGCAAAGGAAAACCTTAAAATCGAAAGATTTGAGCTCCCTAAAGATGAGGCTTTAGAGTTGATGAAAGACCAACCTTACAAAGTGGAACTTATTAACGAGCTTCCCGAAGGAGAGGTTATTTCATTCTACAAGCAGGGAGAATTTACTGACCTTTGCGCTGGCCCGCATCTTAACTATACTTCGAAAGTTAAAGCGTTCAAGCTTTTGAGCGTAACAGGCGCATACTGGAGAGGTAATGAGAAAAACAAAATGCTCCAGAGAATTTATGCAACAGCTTTTGCTAACAAAGATGATCTGGCTGCACACTTGGAAAAACTTGAAGAAGCAAAAAAACGTGACCATAATAAATTAGGTCGTGAACTTGGAATTTTCACAACTTGCGATCTTATCGGTCAGGGTCTTCCGATTATGCTTCCAAAGGGAACAAAACTTTTACAGATTTTGCAGAGATTTGTTGAAGATACAGAAGAAAGACACGGCTGGCTCAGAACCAAAACACCGCTTATGGCAAAGAGCGACCTTTACAAAGTATCAGGCCACTGGGATCACTATCAGGACGGTATGTTTGTAATGGGCGACGAAAAAGTGGACAAAGAAGTTTTTGCACTTCGTCCTATGACTTGTCCGTTCCAGTATCAGGCATACTTGCACGAAATGAGATCATACAGAGATTTGCCACTTCGCTATGGCGAAACATCAACACTCTTCAGAAATGAAGCATCAGGCGAAATGCATGGTCTTATCAGAGTAAGACAATTTACTATTTCAGAAGGTCACTTGATGTGCAGACCTGATCAGCTTGAACAGGAATTTAAAAACTGCCTCGAAATGGCAATTTATATGCTTAAAACTCTTGGCCTTTATGAAGATGTATCATACAGATTCTCACAGTGGGACCCTGAAGATACTGAAAAATATATCGGCACAAAAGAACAGTGGGATGAAGCTCAGGGTACAATGAAAAATATCCTTGACAAGCTTGGTATTGACTACAAAATCGGTGTTGGCGAAGCAGCATTCTACGGACCAAAACTTGATATTCAGATTAAAAACGTATTTGGTAAAGAAGATACACTTATCACAATTCAGATTGACCAGATGCTTGCTGAAAAATTCGGAATGGAATATGTGGATTCTGACGGATCAAAGAAAAATCCTTATATTATCCACAGAACTTCAATCGGTTGCTATGAAAGAACTTTGGCATTATTAATTGAAAAATATGCAGGTGCTTTCCCGGCTTGGCTTGCACCAACTCAGGTTAAACTTATCCCTATTTCTGAAAAACAGGCAGATTACATCGCAGGTGTAAAAGATGCCCTCACAAAAGCGGGATTCAGAGTTGAGGCTGATTACAGAAACGAAAAAATGGGTTACAAAATCCGTCAGGCTCAGCTTGAAAAAATTCCATATATGCTTATCGCCGGTGACAAGGAAATTGAAGAAGGAAAAGTCGCGGTTCGTTCAAGAGAGGGCGGCGACCTTGGCACAATGACTGTTGAAGAGTTTGTCGAAAAATTAACAGCCGAAATTACCATCGAAGATTTTAAACCTACTGAATTATAAAAACGGATGGAGTGTTTTAAAATGAAAAAACTTTTATTGTAGCATTGACTTTAGTTATGCTTATTTCAAGTGTTTCTGCCTTTGCGGCAACACAAAAGGTTGTAACTGTAAACAATATGCAGGACATGGTTTCTGCCATTGCGTCAAACACCAAAATCATAATTGAAGCAGGCAATTACGTTGCAACTGCAGGACGTGATGTGTGGGGAAATAGAACAGGAATTCGTATTGAAAATATTGAAAACCTTACTATTGAAGCTAAAGGTGATGTAGAAATTAAGCTTAACATAGGATACTGTCCTGTTTTTGAAGTTGAAAATTCAAAAAATATTACTTTTATCGGATTAAGTCTTGGGCATGATGTTCCTAAAGGAAGTTGCGAGGGTCAGGGTGATGTTATTTCTGTCTTTAATTCGCAAAATATAAACATTGACATCTGCGATTTGTGGGGGTGTGGTATTGTAGGCATTTGGGCGCAGGATTCAGGAAATATTAACGTTACAAACACAACAATCCGCGATTGTGAGAATTCAGCAGTAGCTTGCTATACGCCTAAAGGAAGTATGGTTCTTGATAATTGTAAAGTTTTAAGAAATAACTATGGTGCGGAAGGCGAAGCTTCAGAATGGGATGTTTGTTTCAGATGGAGCCCTAACGCAGCAGACGATGTGAAACTTACAGTTAAAAATTCAGTAATAGAAGGAAATTACAGCGGAAAGCTTTTAGACGACCAGTATTATGATAAAGCCGAATCTTCAAACAAAGTTGAATTTTTAAATTGCACAATTAAAAATAATGCATGGGATAATGCGGAAAAAGAAGCTCCGGTTGAGCAAGAACCCGAACAGGAATATGTAGAGCCTGAAATCTATGAACCTGCTCCAGAGCTTCTGCCTGAAGAATACTATGACGAACCTGAAAGATACAACAAAAACGTATTTACTGTAAATGGTATTACAGGTTATGACGGAAGCCGTCAGGTTATGTATGATAATATGGTAGCATTATGCACAGCACCTGTTACAATTACTGCAAATAAAAATCTTTCACATATGGCGATTGTTATGTTGGAAAAAGTTAATGGTGAGTGGGTTGAAAAAAGATATTTTGAAGGCTTTGCAATAAACTTAGGCGATGTAACCAAAAATTGGATGCCTGCAGAAGGCTTTGAGTATGTTGATGAAGATTATTATGAGTTTACAGGAAACCAAGACTTTTTTGGAAGCGAGCCTGTTAAAAAAGGTACAAGCATAAGCTTTTCTGAAAAAGGAATGTACCAGGTATGGGCTGATGCAGAAGATGGTGAATATACAGGACTTACATTTGAAATTAAAGACGCTACAGCAGCATACACTGATTCAAAGGTTTTAGTTGACGGCAAACAAATCAAATTTGAAGCATACAATATAAATGATAACAACTATTTCAAACTTCGTGATATAGCTTTTGCACTTACAAACCACGGAACAGGCTTAAATGTGTTCAATGTTAAATGGGACGAGGCAAAAAATATGATTAATCTCGTTGCTGGTGAAAAATACGACGCAGTTGGCGGAGAGCTTAAAGAAGGCGACGGAAAGAATAAGAAGTATGAAATCAGCACAAGTGCTCTTATGAAAGACGGAAGAAATGCTACATTAACTGCATTTTTAATCAACGGAAACAACTATTTTAAGCTCCGTGATTTGGGAAAATTGTTCGATTTCAATGTATCATGGGATGGGGCTAATAATTGTATTTTAATTGATACAACAGCATCATATCAGGAATAATTGATTAATTTAAAAAACCACCCTTCAAGGGTGGTTTTTTTATACTTTAATTGATTTGAAAAATTTAAATGTGAGGGGCACAGCAAGGATAACTGTTAAGATATCACCTATCGGTTGGGCGATCTGAATACCTGTTATTCCCCAAAAATGCGACAGAATAAGGACAAGTGGTATCAGTGTAAGTCCTTGACGTGCTGATGCTAAAAGTGAAGCGCTTCCTGATTTTCCTACAGATTGAAGCATCATATTGGTAATTACTATCCACGAGTTTAGTGGAAAGGTTATTGCCTGATAAATAAGTGCGGGAGCACCGATTTCAACAACCTTAAAATCCTCTCTGAAAAGATAAATAAGTTTAGGGGCAAAACATATCATCGCTATTGCCAAAACCACAAGGAAAACAAATGAATATTTAACGCAGAACCAAAAGCCTTCTTTTAATCTGCTGTAAAGTTTAGCGCCATAGTTAAAACCACAAATTGGTTGAAAGCCTTGACCGAAGCCAATCATTGCAGAGTTTGCAAACATTATTATTCTGTTAACTATTGACATTGCTGCAATTGCACTGTCACCGAAAGCACCGGCTGAAAAGTTAAGCACAATTGTGCCAATGCTTGCTAACCCCTGTCTGCAAAGAGATGGAAATCCGCCCAAGATTATTTCTTTAATATAGTTAAAACTTGGTTTAAATGAGCGGATATCAATTTTTACGTTTGAGCCTTTTGATGTCAGATACAACAAAATTATAAAGCTCACAGTTTGACTTAAAATGGTTGCAATAGCCGCACCGGAAACTCCCATATCAAATACGAAAATAAAAAGCGGGTCGAGTGCGATGTTTAAAAGTCCGCCAGTTACAATGCCTATCATTCCGTAAAAGGAACTGCCTTGAAATCTTAACTGGTTGTTAAGCACGAAAGAAGATGCCATTATGGGAAATCCTATCAGGATGTATGTCATATAACTTTTTGCATAAGGATAAATTGTATCTGTTGAGCCTAAAAAATAAACAAGGGGCTTGATAAAAATAAGACCTAAAATTCCTAAGACTGTGCAAAGAATAAGGCATAGAAAAAAGCCGTTGGATGCCATGATTTTGGCATCTTTAAAATTTTCTTCCCCCATTTTTCTTGACATATAATTGCCCGATCCGTGACCAAAGAAAAATCCTATTGCCTGAATGACTGACATAAGTGAAAATGTAACGCCTACCGCTGCAGTTGCAGACGTACTTATTCTTCCCACAAAAAATGTGTCTGCCATATTGTAAACGGCGGTAATAATCATACTGAAAATTGCAGGGGCAGAAAGCTCAAGCATAAGTTTGGGGATTGGTGCCGTTGTCATATGGACAAATTTTTCGTGTTGTGTCATAACCTTAAACCTCCATAATTACAGGAAGAATCATGGGGTTTCTCTTTGTTTCGACATAAAGATACTGGCTAAGCGAGTTTTTGACTGCAGTTTTTATTGAGTTCCAGTCATGTGAATTCTTTGCAGTAGAGTTTAAAATTGCATCGCGCGCTCTTATTCTTGCCTGTTCCATTAAATCTTCTGATTCTCTTACATATACAAATCCTCTTGAAATAATATCAGGACCTGATACAATTTCGTTGGTTGTAGAGTCAATTCCCACAACTACTACAATCAAGCCGTCTTCTGAAAGAAGCTTTCTGTCACGGATAACGATATTTCCTACATCGCCGACACCTGAACCGTCCACAAACACTCTTCCTGCAGGAACACTTCCTGTTATTTTTGCATTAGCCGAGTCAAGTTCTAAAACCTGACCGATTTTCATAATAAAAGTGCGGTCTTCATTAATTCCCATTTTGTGAGCAAGTTGGGCGTGCTGCATTAGGTGGCGGTATTCGCCGTGTACAGGGATAAAATACTTTGGCTTTACAACAGAAAGAATAATTTTTAGCTCTTCCTGACAAGCATGACCTGATACGTGAATATCTGCAATTGATTTGTAAATAACCTCTGCACCATGCTTGAAAAGCTCATCAATTACTTTTGCAACAAGTTTTTCGTTGCCTGGAATCGGGCTTGCAGAGATAATAACAAGATCACCTTTTTTTATTTCAACTTTTTTGTGATCAAGAGTTGCAATTCTCGAAAGTGCTGCCATAGGTTCGCCCTGGCTGCCTGTTGTAACAATAACAAGCTGATTGTCGGGGTATTTGTTTATGTCAGACAGGTCAATCAAAACACCCTTTGGTACTTTTAAGTATCCAAGTTCGTAAGCGGCGGTTATAACGCTTTCCATACTTCTGCCTGAAACTGCAACTTTTCTTCTGTGCTTTGCGGCACAAGTTATAATTTGCTGAACTCTGTGAACGTTTGAAGCAAAGGTTGCAACAATAATTCTTGAATCACATGAAGAAAAGAGGTCTTCAAATGTTTCACCTACTTTTCGTTCTGACATTGAATACCCCGGACGTTCAACATTTGTACTGTCAGAAAGCAATGCCAAAACGCCTTTTTTGCCAAGTTCTCCAAATCGGGCAAGGTCTAAAATCTCACCATCAATAGGGGTTGAGTCAATTTTAAAGTCACCTGTATGAACTATAATGCCTGCAGGTGTGTGAAGTGCAATTGCAACAGAGTCTGCTATGCTGTGATTTGTGCGGATAAACTCAACGCCGAATGAACCGAGTTTTATTTTAGTGCCTGCATTTACCGAATTTAATTTTGCACTGCCGGAAAGACCGTGCTCTTTTAATTTTTTCTCTAAAATTCCAAGTGTAAGTCTTGTGCCATAAATAGGTACATTTATTTCCTTTAAAAGGTAGGGAATAGCACCTATATGGTCTTCATGACCGTGTGTTAAAACGAGTCCCTTAATTTTTTCCTTATTTTTGTAAAGATATGTCATATCAGGGATAACAAGATCAATTCCAAACATATCGTCATCAGGGAAAGCAACACCGCAGTCTAAGATGAGAATTTCGTCTTTAAATTCAAAAAGTGTAAGGTTTTTCCCGATTTCTTCCAGACCGCCAAGCGGAATAATTTTAATTTTGTTTCTTTTTGCCACAATAATCCTCCAATTCGTAATGAAATAAGCCTGCTTTAAAAAAGGGGCTTAAATTATATGTAGTATTTTGAAAAATAATAAATAAACCGAAAGTTTTTTAAAAGCATATATTTTCCGTTCAAAATGCTTCTTATCTTTCGGTTTTTTAATCCGAACAAACACTTAACCAAATTATACCATATTTATTAATAATTTGCAAGATGAAAATGGGAAAATATTTATCTTAATATTCGCAAAATTTTCACAAATAATACATTAGTAATACAAAAAAATCAATTATAATTTACATGTTGAAAGAAGAGGCAAACAAAAGATTTGCCAACATTTTTTCATTTCATAACACTCCCTTTTAAGAAAAACATAGTGCCGACAACGTCGGCACTATGTTTTTTGCTTAAAAATCCGCAAAAACACTTGATTTTTTTTAAATTTTGTTATAAAATGATATGTTGAATAATGATGTTTGTTTTTTTATGAAAGGAATGTTTTAAGATGAACTATCACAGCACCAGAAATAAGGATATTTCTTTAACTGCAGGTCAGGCTATTATCAAGGGGCTTTCTCCGGATGGGGGACTTTTTGTTCCTGACTTCTTCCCTGAATTTTCTGCAGATGAAATTTCTAAAATGGCGCAAATGACATATAAAGAAAGAGCTTTTGCAGTTTTGTCAAAGTTCCTTACAGATTTTTCTGCAGAAGAACTTAAAAACTGTATCAGCAACGCATATACTAAGCAAAAGTTTGGAACAGATTCAATCGCACCTGCTTACAGATTAAGAAAAGGCGAATATATTTTAGAATTGTGGCACGGACCTACTTGTGCATTTAAAGATATGGCACTTCAGATACTTCCACACCTTTTGGTTACATCAATCAAAAAAGAGGGAGTAAATAAAGAAGTTGTTATTTTGGTTGCAACATCAGGTGATACGGGTAAAGCTGCATTAGAAGGATTTGCAGATGTTGACGGAACAAGAATAAGTGTATTTTATCCAAACGACGGCGTTTCAATGACACAAAAACTTCAAATGGTTACCCAGTCAGGAAACAATGTAAACGTGGCTGCTGTTAATGGTAATTTTGACGATGCACAGTCAGGTGTTAAAGCTATTTTTACTGACAAGGATTTTGAGAACCTTGCAAATGCGCATAACTTTATGCTTTCATCAGCAAACTCTATCAACTGGGGACGCTTAGTTCCGCAGATTGTTTATTATTTTTCTTGCTATGCAGATTTGGTAAAAGGTCAAGAGATTAAAAACGGAGAAAAAGTAAATATTGTTGTTCCTACAGGTAACTTTGGTAACATTTTAGCGGCATACTATGCTAAAAAAATGGGACTTCCGGTTAACAAACTTATTTGTGCGTCAAACAGCAACAACGTGCTTACTGATTTTATCAAAACAGGTGTTTATGACAGAAACAGAAAGTTTAATTTAACAATTTCTCCGTCGATGGATATTTTAATTTCAAGCAACCTCGAAAGATTTTTATATGATATTTCGGGCAATAATAACGAAGAAATTGCTGATTATATGAAAAAACTCGCACAAGACGGAAAGTATGAAGTAAGTGACGATATTAAACAAAAGCTTGTTGAAATTTTCAGTGCGGATTTTGCATCAGATGAAGAAACAAAGCAAACAATCAAAATGGTGTTTGATAAATATGGCTACACAATGGATACACATACTGCCGTTGCGTATGCTGTTTACAAAAAGTATGTTTCACAGACAAATGACGAAACAAAGACAATTATAGCATCAACAGCAAGCCCGTTTAAATTCAGCGGAAGTGTTATGCAGGCACTTGAAAATGACAACGCATACGGCGAAGATATGGACGAGTTTGATATTTTAGAAGCTTTAAGTAAAAAATCTGAAGAGAAAATTCCAAACGCTTTGGAGGAATTGAAAACAAAACCTGTAATTTTTGATGTTACTTGTGAAAAAGATGAACTTATGCAGGTTATAAAGGATTTTTTGAGGATTTAAAATCCTAAAGGGGACTTATAAATTGTCAATATATGCTATTTCCGATCTTCATTTATCCTTTGATACTCAAAAGCCTATGGACAAATTCGGTGAGCTTTGGGAAGATTATGAAGAGAAAATGAAATACAACTGGAATAAAACAGTTAAAGAAAATGACCTTGTTTTAATAGCAGGCGATGTGTCGTGGGCGACATATTTGTCGGAGGCTGTCGAAGACTTTAAGTTTATTGATGGCTTAAACGGGGAAAAATTAATATCAAAAGGCAATCATGACTATTGGTGGGAAAGTCTTACAAAGCTTAATGGCTTTGCAAAAGAAAATGGCTTTGAAACTTTAAATTTTATTCATAACACCGCATTTAAATATAACGACTATGTCCTATGTGCCTCAAAAGGTTATGATTTTAATACCGAAAAAAGGTTGTGTGACAGAGAAAATATTAGGGTTAGACTGTCGCTGGAAGAAGGAAGAAAAAAAGGCGGTAAAATTATTCTGATGCTTCATTATCCGCCGTTTGACAAAACTGGAAAACTTTATCCTGAGCTTGAACAGGCATTTGAAGAGTATAATGTTGTTCAGTGCGTTTACGGGCATCTTCATGCACATGCTCATCGTTTTGCAGTTAATGAAAAGATAAAAAATACTGAGCTTAGACTTACTTCCTGCGATTATCTGAAATTTGTGCCGTTAAAATTGCAGTAAAATGTTGCATTTAACGACAATTTGTGGTAAAATCTATTAGATAATTTATACAAAAGCGATTAAATTTGTTTGGAGGAATTATAAATGAGTACAAAATTAATTAAAAAAAAAGGCTTTACTGTTGAATTTGATATGACAGTTTCAGCTGAAGTTTTTGAAAAGGGAATGCAGTTTTCATACAAAAAGAATGTAAAACATATGAATATCCCTGGCTTCAGAAAAGGTAAAGCACCAAGAAAATACATAGAAAGAATTTACTCGGAAGCAGTTTTTTATGATGATGCAGTAAATCACATCTTCCCTGAAAATTACATGGAAGCTGTAAAAGAACTTGGTTTAGAACCTGTTGATATGCCAAATGTAGACATCAAGGAAATCGGTTCAGGTAAAGAACTTGTTTTAAATGTTAAAGTTGATGTTAAACCTGAAATTGAAATTGGTGAATATAAAGGCATTGAAGTTACAGAAAAGAAATATACTGTAAAAGCAGATGAAGTTAATGCTGAAATCGAAAGAATGAGAGACAGAAATTCAAGAATGGTTACTGTTGAAGACAGAGCTGTAAAAAGCGGCGATACAGTAAACATCGATTACGAAGGTTTTGTTGATGGAGTAGCATTTGATGGTGGTAAAGGAGAAAACCACGACCTTGTTATCGGTTCTAACACTTTCATTCCTGGCTTTGAAGACCAAATTATCGGTTCAAAAACAGGCGATGAAATTGATGTTAACGTTACTTTCCCTGAAGAATATCATGCTGAAGAATTAAAAGGAAAAGCTGCAGTATTTAAGGTTAAAGTTAACCAGATTAAAGTTAAAGAACTTCCTGAACTTGATGATGAGTTTGCAAAAGATGTAAGTGAATTTGATACTTTGGATGCACTTAAAAAAGACATTAAAGCAAAACTTACAAAACAAAACGACTTAAGAGCTAAAGGCGAAATGGAAAACGAAGCTATTGAAAAGCTCGTAGAAACATTAAAGGGCGAAATTCCAAATGGAATGATTGACTCAAGAGCAGAAAGCTTGGTACAGGATTTTGAAATGAGACTTTCACAGCAGGGTATGCCGCTTGACATGTATATGAAATATACCGGTCTTACAATTGAAGCTATGAAAGAACAGTTCAAGCCACAGGCAGAAATGGCTGTTAAGAGCACATTAGTTCTTGAAAAAGTTGCTGAGCTTGAAAAGATTGAAATTAAAGATAAAGACGTAGATGCTAAAATTGCAGAAATGGCTAAAAGCTACAATATGGAAGTTGATAAGCTTAACGAGCTCTTAAGAGATGAAGATAAAGAAAACATCAAAAAAGATCTCGTTTTAGAAAAAGCTGTTAAAGTAGTTTTAGACAATGCCAATATGGTGAAAGAAGCTACAAAGAAACCTGCTGCAAAGAAAGAAACAGCAGAAAAAGAAGCAAAACCTGCTGCTAAAAAATGTGCTACAAAAAAGACAACAGAGAAGAAAGAAACAGCAGCAAAGAAAGAAACAACAGCTAAAAAACCCGCAGCAAAGAAAACAACTACAGCTAAAAAAGCAGCAAAAACAGAAGAATAATCCAAAAACTTTATCCGGCTGCCAAAGAAAAAGGCAGCCGGACTATTAACAGAAAGGAATGTGAATTTATGAGCTTAGTACCAATGGTAGTAGAACAAACAAGCAGAGGAGAAAGATCTTACGATATTTTTTCAAGACTTTTAAACGACAGAATTATTTTCTTGAGCGAGGAAGTAAACGATACTACAGCAAGCTTAGTTGTTGCACAGATGCTGTTTTTAGAAGGTGCAGATCCTGATAAAGATATCAACTTCTACATTAACAGTCCTGGTGGATCAATAACTGCCGGTATGGCAATTTACGATACCATGCAGTATATTAAATGCGATGTATCAACAATTTGCATTGGTATGGCTGCAAGTATGGGAGCGTTTTTACTTAGCGCAGGTACAAAAGGAAAAAGATTTGCACTTCCTAACAGTGAAATTATGATTCATCAGCCTTTAGGCGGTATGCAGGGTCAGGCAACAGATATAAAAATCCATGCTGACAGGATTATAAGAATGAAAAGCACTTTGAATCAGATTTTAAGTGACAGAACAGGTCAGCCTTTGGAAAAAATTCAACAGGATACGGAAAGAGATAATTTTATGACTGCGGTTGAGGCTATGAATTATGGTCTTATTGATAAAGTTATTGAACACAGATAGGTATTTTTGTAAAAGGTTTTGTGTACTATAAGTATGTAGTTTGATTTTGCATAGAAATGGAGTATTGCTTATGTCAAAAGACGATAGAAATCAGGTGCGTTGTTCTTTTTGCGGAAAGACAGAAGAACAGGTTATGCGTCTGGTTGCAGGACCGGGGGTTTACATTTGTAATGAATGTATCGAACTTTGCAGCGACATTATTTTTGAAGAAGAAAGAAACTTTGATATGTCCGAGCAAGTTGCTGAGCTTTCCAGTCTACCTAAACCGATTGATATTTTAAATGCATTAAATGATTATGTTATTGGTCAGGAACAGGCTAAAAAAACGCTTGCAGTTGCGGTTTATAACCACTATAAGAGAATAAATAAGGCTGAAAAAGAAGAAGCATCAGGGGATGTTGAACTTCAAAAGAGCAACATTTTGATGTTAGGTCCTACAGGTTCGGGAAAAACATTGCTTGCTTCAACACTTGCCAAGATTTTGAATGTACCTTTTGCAATAGCAGATGCTACAAGTCTTACTGAGGCAGGTTATGTAGGCGAGGATGTGGAAAATATTCTTTTAAAGCTTATTCAGGCTGCCGATTATGATATAGCGCTTGCCGAAAAAGGCATTATTTACATTGATGAAGTTGATAAAATTTCAAAAAAATCAGAAAATCCGTCAATTACAAGAGATGTCAGCGGAGAGGGTGTTCAACAGGCACTTTTGAAAATTTTAGAAGGTACTGTTGCATCAGTTCCTCCTCAGGGTGGCAGAAAGCATCCGCATCAGGAATTTATTCAAATTGATACAACAAACATTTTGTTTATATGTGGTGGTGCGTTCGACGGACTAGAAAAGATAATTGAGAAAAGACTTGGTAACAAGGTATTAGGATTTGGCGCAGACGTTAAGTCCAATGATATGGCGGTGCTTTCTGATTATCAGAAAGTTTTGCCTGAAGATTTGCTTAAATTCGGACTTATTCCTGAGTTTGTAGGTCGTCTTCCTGTTGTTGCAGCACTTGATAAGTTGGACAAAGAAAGCCTTATAAGAATTTTACAGGAACCTAAAAATGCGCTTGTTAAGCAGTACAAGAAGCTGTTTGAATATGACGATTGCGCTCTCGAGTTTGAGCCTGACGCATTAGAGGCTATTGCAAAAAAAGCGCTTGAAAGAAAAACAGGAGCGAGAGGTCTTCGCTCAATTATTGAAAGTGCAATTACAGATGTTATGTTTGAAATACCATCACGTGATGATATTGAAAAATGCATTGTTACAAAAGAAATGATTACTGAGGGCGCAAAGCCGCAGCTTATTATTAATCCTGAGAAAAGACCATTGAGAAAACCAAAATCTCAGTCAGTCAATTCTAAAAATGAAACTGCATAAATTTGTTTGCGACCTCTTTTGAGGTCGCATTTTGAATTGAGGAGAACCTTATGAGAATAAAACTAATAGTAACCCAGCCGTATGCCCAAAATTGCTACGTTGTGTATGATGAAGGAAAAAACGCAGTTATAATTGATCCGGGTGCAGACAAAAACAAAATTTCTTTATTTGTTATGCAAAATGGTCTGAAACCTCAGGCAATTTTCCTTACACACGGACATTTTGACCATGTAGGTGAAGTAAACAGATTAAAAAGTGAGTATAATATAAAGGTATATGCGAATATATATGAAAAAGGAATATTAACCAATCCGTCGAAAATATATGTGTTTGGCGGTGACGGTGAAGCGGTAAAGGTTGATGAATGGTTTGGCCATGGCGAAAAACTTAAAGTCAGCGATATGATATTTGAAACCATTCACACGCCGGGACATACTCCGGGTAGTTGCTGCTTTTTGTTAGAAGATAATCTTTTTTCAGGAGATACTTTGTTTCGCGAGTCCATAGGCAGATGTGATTTGGAGGGTGGAAGTTTTGAAACCATACGTACATCTATCCAAAACAAGCTTTATAAACTTGACGATAAGACAAATGTCTACCCGGGACACGGCAGTATGACAGATATAGGGTTTGAAAAAAACTACAATCCATATGTGACAGGAGAATGATATGTTAATCAACAGTTTGTCAAAAATTAATGAATATATTTCACTTGGACAGCAACAGGAACTTGTTTTATTGTGCGAGCAACACCACAAACAAAGGGTTGATGAAATTTACAATAAGATAATTGAAAAAGGCTCGCATGTTGTGTTGGTTACAGGTCCGTCTTCTTCGGGAAAGACCACTTTTTCAAACATACTTTCTTCTAAGTTTGAAGTTCCGCCGCTTGTGCTTTCTATTGACGATTTTTTCTACGGAGCAGATGAGATTGATAAGAGCGACAGCAATTACGAAAATTTTGAAAGCATTGCAGCAGTTAATGTCGAACTTCTAAATGAATGTATTTATTCGCTTTTAAGGTTTGAACCAACAAATATTCCAAGGTTTGATTTTACAATCGATAGAAATATAAAAAACGATAAAGTTGTTACTTTAAGACAAGGGCAAGAGATTATTTTAGAAGGCACACATGCTTTTAACGAGGTTTTGATGCCTAAGCTTGAAGTGAAAGAAAAGTTTAAAGCCTTTATATATGTAGGAACAGATTTTGATTTGGGAAATGGTGAAACAATTACTGGGAGGGATGTAAGACTTGTACGCCGTTCGGTAAGAGATCAGCTATACCGCGGTAGCAAAGTAGACAGAACTCAGACACTTTGGGGAAATGTTGTGAGATTTGAAAAGGACAGCATAATGCCATACAAAGAAAGTGCAGACTGTGTGTTTGATACATTTTTGCCATACGAGCCTTGTGTTATGAAAACATATCTTGATGCTTTTTTAAGAGAATGTAACGAGGTTAATTATACAAAGTATATCCGTTCCCTTAATGAAAAAATTGCACAATTCAAGACAATTGATGAGCAACTTGTGCCCAAAAATTCGCTTTTAAAAGAGTTTATAAAAAGGTAAGACAATCTTTTGAAAAAAATGTGTAAAAAGCCTTGACATTTATATTAAATGTTGTTATAATATAAAAGTCGCAAGGCTCTACTTGCGGGTGTAGTTCAATGGTAGAACCCCAGCCTTCCAAGCTGGTCGTGTGGGTTCGATTCCCATCACCCGCTCCATATGCGCCTGTAGCTCAGCTGGATAGAGCAATTGCCTTCTAAGCAATGGGCCAGGAGTTCGAATCTCTTCAGGCGCGCCAAATATCGTTTAGTGCCTATCAAGGCACTGGCGATATTTTGATATAAAAGCGTTTTGCGACAAATTTAATATGGCGGGTGTAGCTCAGTTGGTTAGAGCGCCAGATTGTGGCTCTGGAGGCCAAGGGTTCGACTCTCTTCATTCGCCCCATAAAAAAACAACTCCCATTCGGGTGTTTCTCTAAGGGATGTTTAGTGAAATACTTGTAATGGTGCGGAAGTTGGGTGAACAGTTTAGGCTGTTCACCCTTTTCCTTTGCTTTAAATTTGACCTGCATTCCCTATGTGAGTGAAATATATATCGATTTGCTGTGTTGCGCTTTTCGATCGTTTTTCACTTCGTTCGTGTATAACGATTTTGGATACAAAGGTCAATAATACTTCTGATGTAAGTTCTTTGATGTGAATATACTTCTTAGCCAGTGCAATGAACTTGTCCGTGTTTGTGGCAGCAGATTTGAGCGCTTCGATTTCATCTTCCAGCTCCGGAATTCGCAATTCTACATCCTTTTGCTCTGTTGTGTAGCTGCTAGATAGCATATGGAATTGGTCATCTGTGATTCGTCCCAACACGTTATCTTCATACAGTCGTTTGAACAAAGATTCCAACTCATTCTTTCGTTTTTTGAGTCTTCCAAGTTCTGCTGATTTTGCCGATAATTCTTTCCGGCTTTCGGCAGAGGTTTTTTGATTTATGAATTCTGCGAACTCTTTAGTCTTTGTTCTGGCATAGTATGTAATTCTTCTGATTTCTTCAAGAATGATTTCGTCCAGAACTGATTCCCTTATAGAATGAGGTGTGCATTGTTCTTCGCCTTTGTGTTTTCTGTACCTGCTGCATATGAAATGAAACGCTGATGGTTTTAGTGTTTTGCCTCTGACAAAGTAAAGCTTTTGTTCGCAATCTGCACAATGCAGAAGACCGCTGTACTTATTAATTCCATCCATAGAATCTCTTCTGCGTTTTCCTGCTCTAACCCTGCGAACGATTTCCCAAGTATCCACATCAATAATAGCTTCATGAGTTCCTTCTGCACGAATCCATTCTTCTTCAGGTCTTTGTATTTTGTGCTTGTTCTTATATGAAACTGTTGTTTCTTTGAGATTTATTGTATTTCCTATATAAACCTCGTTATCAAGAATTCCTGCAACTGTTCTGTCATTCCATCCGTATGGATCGGTTACATCGGTAGCAGCACCATACTTACCGGTTTTCTCATAGCTATACATCGACGGCTTGAGAATTTTTCTTTCTTTTAGGATATGGGCAATATATGTCGGACCAAGTCCGCTTGCACATAATCTGTAGATTTCTCTTACAACGGGTGCTGTTTCCTCATTAATTACGAGCTTGATAGATTTCTTGGACCCTATGGGTGTGCTTTCATCTCTTGCATAACCATAAGGTATCTGTGAGCTTACTCGTTCACCACGCTCTGCTTTCGCTTTGAAAACTGCACGAACCTTCTTTGATGTTTCCTTTGGGTGCCATTCGTTAAACAGATTCATAATCGGAGCCATATCATTGCTCTCAACATTATTGGAATCATAATTGTCTTGCACGGCAATAAATCGAACATTGTATTTGGGGAAGATGACATCTGTGTACATTCCTACTTGAAGATAGTTTCTGCCGAGTCTTGATAAATCCTTTGTAATAAAATTCTTAACTCGACCTTCTTCTATTAACTTCATCCCTTTCTGAAAATCAGGTCGGTCGAAGTTTGTTCCTGTGAAGCCATCATCAATCAGCCATACTAAATTATCAAAGTTATAGTCCTGAGCAGCTTTTAAGATTATTTTCTTCTGATTCTCAATACTGTTGCTGTCGCCTTCAAGGACATCCTCTCGTGATAATCTGCAATATAACAGTGTTAAATCATAATCTTGGTTTGACATTATTCTTAACCTCCTTCAAAGTCAAACCGATTGAGAGTATTGTGAGTAGAAATTTCACAACCACACAATACCCTAAACCGATTGAAAAGTCCAGACTTTTAGGAGACTTTGTCTATATTATCCTGAATATCTATTGTTATCAATCTTCGTATGTGATCCTCAACATTTTTCTTTGTGTTCATATCAAAGATTGAATTTACAATATAATTCATATTACCGATATGAGTTTTCCTCGTTTTTACCATTTCGTTATCTGTGATACTATATGAATATCTCCGTCTAACTGATGTGGCAAGTTCGGGATTATATTCTCCGTCTATATCTATAGCAAAGTCTTCATTAAAGTCCATAGGTATTTCTTTCTTATTCATAAAAATTCTCCTTTCGGATTAATGATTAATATTAAATACTTTTATTGCCTTAATGAATTTCCTTTCTATAGATTTTTGACCGCCTTTTAAAATATAGGCAATAAGCGTGTATTCACCAAACTTTGCACTTGCCTCCGATTACATTTCCTAAGCCTCGGTCCTGCTCGACCATAACCTCGTATTTGCAAACAGTTAAATCGCTCGTCCGTCATATAGGGTTCCCGAAAAGCAATTTGATTTTTGGGAAGAGGAGGAACAGCTATATAAATGAGTTTTCGCATTTATGCGGAAACGAATAAATATTTGCTTGTTCCGACGAAGTCTTGGCGCTCACTGTGTTGTATAACTCACCGTGCAAGCTATTAAATTTTCAAGGCTCAAATTCCACGATTGACATTTTTATTTACATCGTGTATAATTTGTTGTGTGGCTATTCTAACATATTGCAAGAAGTGCGTCAACCGATTTTGCCGTCATTTACAAAAGTAGTGGAAATATAAATTATGTATCGTGGAAGTGAGTATATGGCAAGTATAAAAAGTTTAGATGAAAAACCATTTGATTTTGGATATATAACAGCACAATTTTATAAAGATTATGTTATTATCGGAAAAGAAAAAGTCTCGCTTGGTCAGATTTCAACTGAAATTTTGGAATTATCAGACGAACAGCTTGATAATTTGAAAACAGTATTATCAGATTTAAGGAAAGCATTTCTAGAAAAACTTTATGGGGAATATGAATCAAATTTAATGATTATATCATCATGCAGTTTTAATGACTTTGCTCCGTACCTAAACAAAGCATTAGATGTTATTCTTAGCCTGCCTTTGTATGACCGCTTTGAATTTGATAAAAAAAGATATATATCAGAGTTCAAGGGAATATATGAAACTTATCCTAAAAGCGAGAGCAGAAGCATATTAAACAGAATTTTAGTGGGCTTGTTATCAATCAATGATGAAATATTGATTTTTAAAATATATGCCACTGCATTTGTTGATTTATATATAGAAAATGTTTCGGCAAGAACTCCTACGCATTTTGCACACGCAATATATCAGTTTCTGAATAATAGCGAATTACAGCAAAAACTTGAATCTCTTATCCCAAAATATCCTGCAATTACATTTAAAGCAGAAATGCCAGCAAATATTGAATATGTCACCTGTCCCGACCCTGATTGCAAAGAAAATTATATATTGGCAGAAAGAGTGATTTTCAGGTCTCTTGGCGGCTTTCTAAACTCAGACTTATTTAGAGGATTAAATGTTAAGCATTCACCTAAACGATGTCATAATTGCAAACGATTTTTTCTTTTGCCAACCGGTC
Source organism: Clostridia bacterium (assembly GCA_045589295.1). Taxonomy (GTDB): domain Bacteria; phylum Bacillota; class Clostridia; order RGIG6154; family RGIG6154; genus RGIG2094. The sequence continues at coordinate 22,364 of JAZNOU010000008.1, read as the reverse complement.
ATGATACTCACTATTGCAACAGAGTGGCTCCTAACGATCCAAAAGGCAGGATATGCAGCAAGGTAGGACCTCACAAAAAAGAAAACTCAGATGAATTTAGGTCTCCTCTAAAAAAAGAATATGACAGAGCCTATGACCGATTAGCCAAGCGGAAATCAAATGGATTGGAGTATCCTGAGTGGCTTGAAAAGATTACATTAGCTATGGATATTAAAGAGCGTGGTGAGTCCGGAGAAATTTCACTTGATGAAGCAATTAGGCTACTGAGAGAAATATAAGATAAATATTATTGAACTAAAAATGACGGTATATTCGGGCAAAGGACTCGAATATACCGTCATTTTGATTAAATTTAAATACAAAGGGAGTTATTTTATGCAAATACAAAGTTTAATAAAAAATTACTTATTTTATTGTGAGTTGCAAAAAGGTCTTAACCCTAAAACAGTAAAAGCATATAGTATAGACCTAAAACAATTTGAAAGGTTTACAAGAAATCAGCAAAATTGTTCTAACAAAGAGTTAATATGTAATTATCTCGAAAGTTTACATTCAAAATACAAGCCAAAATCCATTAAACGAAAACTTGCTTCACTAAAAGCATTTTTCGAATATCTTACCTACGAAGAACTAATTGATGATAACCCGTTCGGTAAAATTCATTTTAAAATTAAAGAGCCGGTTATATTACCCAAGACTATTCCTGAAAAGATACTTACAAAAATTTTAAATAAGGCCTATTTATCTTTAGAAGAATGTAAAACACCATACTCTGAAAAGTGTATTATCAGGGATATAGCCGTATTAGAGCTGCTGTTTGCAACAGGACTTCGTGTGTCGGAACTTTGTAATTTAAAAATAGAAGATGTTAATCTTTCGGATAGTTATATAAAAACATTTGGAAAAGGCTCAAAGGAAAGAATAATCCAGATTTGCACTCCTGATGTACTAACAGCCTTAAAGCAATACAAAAAACGCTTTAAGGCTGAAATTGATGATACAGGATATTTTTTTGTAAACAGACTTTCAAATCGTCTTTCCGATCAATCAGTTCGTTTTATGATAAACAAATATGTAAATCAAATTTCATCTACAGTGCATGTGACACCGCATATGTTTAGACATACCTTCGCCACAATGCTTCTTGAGTCGGATGTGGATATCCGCTATATACAGCAAATTTTAGGACATAGTTCAATAACCACAACAGAGATATATACCCATGTTTCTACCGCAAAACAAAAACAGATATTAAAGCGTAAACACCCTCGTCGAAAACTTAATATCAATAAAGGATAATAATAAATTATCTATCAGGGAGAAGTGAATACTGTGAATGAAATAATTACATTAAATCAATTACATGAGCATATGAATCTAAGTTATAAAACAATCAATGAGACTATAGTCAGTACAAATTTGGAACGTTCATTGTTAAACGGAACAAATATCAATAGTAAATCTATAGATGATTGTAATTTCCAACTTTCCGAATGGACTGGTGCCAAAGTAGAAGACTGTCATCTAATTAACTCGAATTTTAAATATGCTGAGCTAAAGTCAACTTGGTTTAGAAATGTTAGATTCGAAAATATAGTATTTGACGATTCTATTATATCTGATTCAACGTTTTCTGATTGCACCTTTTATAATTGTAATATTTCCGGAACATTCTTTCAAGAAAATACATTTAATAATTGTAGATTTGAAATTGTTGACTTTAGTGACTCTTCAGCGTATCTTAACATATTTGACACTTGTACTTTTATAGATTCTGGTATATGTGGAAGTTTTTATTATTCGATATTTAATAATTGTTCTCTAACTGCATGTAGAGTTGACCAATACTTGATGGGATATATATTGGGGTTATTAAATTCAGAGTTAGATAATATATCTTACTTAAAAAATAAAGAAATTTGGAACGACTCTTTTGATGAATTGATTACAGATCTTATTCAAGAATATGAGACAAGAATGAAGTTTGTTAATTTAGCAATTCTAAAATTAAACTTATATTTTGAAAGCAATGTTGACAATCTTATTTTTGCTTGCATTAAAGCATTCATTTTATGTCAAAGGAAAAATATTACCATAAGTTCTGATGATGTAAAATTCATTAAATATATAATAGAAGAATACTATAATAAAAATTTGATTTCTCCTTGTATGATTTTTGAGGCAAGTTTACTATTACACAATGAAATAAATTTAATAGAATCAGATTTTGAACAAAATAAGAAACAACTGAAAAATTTAAATAATACTCTCTTCTTTTGTCAACAAGATTTTATTGCAAAAAGAACAAGTAAAATAAATATTGATAAAGAAAAGGACTATACCCTTTTTATAAAATATGAAGCCGAACCGCAGATCAGCATTGTAAAAATTTTAAAAACTTTACATCCTGAATATGTAATAGAACCTAAAATATTGCAAACTCAGTCGGGAAGTTTTTTACAATGGGTACAATGTGACGGCAACGCTATTATATTGTTTGAGTTGTTGTTAGGTTTCTTAAATGTAAGTGTGCCAATAGTATATGATATCATAAAGGAAAAAAGGAAAGAGAAAAAACAAAATGAATTAGAGTGTAAGAGCCAATCCACTATCAATATTGATACTTTACAGATATCTTTAAATAATTTCAACAGTGTTCAAAATTTAGGGAATATTTTGAACACTGTGGGCACTTGTAATTTTTCAATTTCTAATGAGTTTATGGGATATAATAATTCTAACATTAAAGAAATAAAAATTATGAGATAAGCTCATTTCATATAGTTACAAATATTTTGAAATATATTGTGGAAATGCTCATTATATAGGGATAGATTTACCCTAAAACAAAAACCGAAACTGTCATCATAGTCATGTAAATACCCCGGGAAAATGCAACCTCTTGTATTTAACATAATTTCTTTATAAAACCCATCATTACAGAGGTCTGAATTTTTATATTTGCTTGCATATACCATCATCATATTTCCGGTAGAATTAATGTCATAGGACAAGTTTTTATTGTGTTCAATTAACTTACAAATATTTCCCCTTGAGGTATTAATGAACTGTGCGTATGCTTTTTGACACACATTGAAATTCGTCGAAAGAAAATGCTGAATAGCATCGTAATTAACAGTGTTTAAACTTCCGCACAATACATCTGACCATTGCTCTAATATATCCATAAATTCTTTGTTTAATGATATTAGCGAGAACTTAAATGCATTGAAACCAATTCCCTTATGTGGACTATATATTCCTATATGATTTCTCAGATTTATTTTATTTGGAAGTTCTTCACCATATTGACAAAAACTTTCATCGGTAATTATAATTTTTTCTTTTGATATCATTTCAATTGTGTCTAAAATTTCACTATTAAAAGAAACTCCATTGCAGAAAATAGGTGATGTCAACCAAACGGCATCATATCTATTCCATTCTATGTTGGAATCTATACGGAATTGATTCCCTTGGCGGTGTAAGCTCAATTTGTCATAATTTATATTAAAAACATCTAATGCGTTATAAATAGAAAAATATGATGGTGCAATAACACAGATTTCTCTTAAGTTTAATTGTTTCAACAAATTTGCTATATATACAATAGATACGGTATTGTTAGGAGTAACCATAACTTCCCTGTCGTTTTTTATACAAAATGGATATTTGTTTTTGAGTTGTCCTATGATACTTTTCGATAGAGAATATGAATAAATATATTCTACAAAATTATCATATGTAGGAGAATCAAATACATCTAATAATGCGTCTTTGAATTCGCGACTACAGTTCCAATCAGAAACATTTAGTATTTTAATTCTATTGTTTCTTTCAAATTCATGTTGTAAATCCCATATTTTGTCTATATTAATTAATCTATCTATTTGCATTATTTCACTACTTCTCCCTGATAGATAATTTATTATTATCCTTTATTGATATAATACCATATTTTTCGACTTCTTTCAAGATATATCAAGAAATTTATACCATTTAATATTATTAAAAATCTCTTCTTATTTTAGATTTAGTTGTCAAAAAACAGGTAGGGTGTAATTACCCTACCTGCATAAGATTGATGTCACTAAGTGCGGTTTAAACCCGTGTAGCTCGCTTTTATTTTTAATATTATTCCATTGTGCCGATCATTTTATTTATGTCGCCATCTGAGTCTACGATGATTGTTTTTGTCTTGGCCGGTGCTACATAGCCGAATCCTTCTATGTATGCCTTATTCATTTCTTCTATAATTTTATTTCGCATTTTTGTTTCCTCATCTGTGAGGTAGCAGGTGTCTTTTGCCATAATTTCGTCATTTGGATTTATAGGTTCTTCGGGATTCTTTTCCCATTTTGCATAGAGAACATCCGGCTTGGTGAATTTAAATGTTGTTACCTGATTCTGCTTTGTTCGTGAGTCTGTGAACCAGCCTTGGAAAGTGTATCCATATTTTATGGGGATGTAACTTTCAAGGCTGATTCTCTCACCGTATCTTTTGGTTATTGGACTGATAAAGTTTCCGCCGTCCGATGCGAATTGCAAGGTTACATTTCCCACGATTCCGAGTTCGTTGTCAAATGTCACTCTGTATTTACTGAGTCACCAAGGGGCTACCGATGCAGTTTGTGATAGCAACCTCGTTGTAGCAAGTACCGTACATATTATTTTCTTTTTCATAAGTTCCGCTCCTTTCATTTTGATATAAAAATACCGACATACTCGAATTTCATTCATCGAATATGTCGGTATCGTTTTCAAAGCATTCTATAAAGACCCTTGCTCCTAATTTAAATCCCTTTATGAATGTTTGACATTCTGTAATTTGTATCATTTCGTCATAACACACTTTGACCTTATTAAACAATTCTTTTTCCTGCTCATTTAAGTTTTTGAGCAATTCTTCTTCGTTTTTGGTTAATAACCTGAATACCTTGTCAAATTTTCTTTGACTTTGAAATGGTCTTTCCAGCGGATTGATATTCCCATACCAAAATTCTTCAAGTACTTTCACTTAACTTCACCTCCTTTGCAACACAAACAGTACCACAAGAAGAGGCGGAAGTCAACGAAGGAATTATTTACCTATAAATAAATTTTTAAAATTACACATACTACTTTCGTAATGAAATGGCTATTCTAATAAAACTAGGAGGAAAAGTAAATGAGAGGACCTACAATTGATCAATATTTGGTATCAACATGCTTATTAATTATTGACGAATTAAATATCTCCTATAAGGGATATACACAGGAAAAATTGAAGAAAGAAGCTGACGAAAAGTTTAACGAGATGGATATCACCGTTAGAATGGGGTACCCATTTAAACAATTAGTGCATTACACCGTTGGCGAGAGTTCTAAAGCTAAAAAGGAGAAAAAAATCAACCATGATTTATACGTTGAGCAAAAGGATTTTAAAATAGAGATAAAGTATTTAAAAAATTGGAAAACCTCATCAAATACATGGACCGCTACGAAAACATGGAGTGTTTTCCAACAAGATTTTGATTGGCTAATGGATGAGATTGATGCAGGAAACAAGGGAAAGGTTGCCTTTGTTATAGGATGGTTTAATTGTGTCAAGTCATTCTCTCAGTTAATTCAACTTGGTAAAGGGAACGGTGCATATCCATTAGTCGACGAAAGAAAGTTGCTCTATTTTCCTTTTTTAATCAGAACCAAGGATCCTACCCGCACAATTGATTTAGAATATAATTATGAGGCATATTCCTATAAAGAGCGAACCCTTAATCTGATAAAAAACAGAACTCAAAACTATAATTTTATTTTTTTAGGAAATGAAAACGACAAATTTCATTTTGTTCTTTATTATTGAGGAAAATATAAGTAGCTCATATGGAAATTGAACTCCATATGAGCTATACTTTATAATTAATTATAAATACTAACACTCACCCAATAATCTTCTACTCTTTCTGATTGAACATTATAACTATTAAGGCAATTTTTAATATCACCACCGGCGATACCAGTTCCATACATTTTCAGAACTGATTCTTTTTGTGCCCATAGTTTTGTAAATTCCGATGCTCTATCTAAACTGTTTTCAATTTGAACAAGTTCCTTTTCATTGCAAACTCTTTTTGCAACATCAGAATTGTATTCGCCAATCTTTTGAATATCAACTCCAACAGGTTTATTAGATACAGTACAAGCAACATATTCTCCTGAGTGGCTGATGTTAAAATGAACATCGGGGTGATTAGGCAGGTATGGTTTCCCACATTCTGTATAAGCAAATTCTTGTTGAGCAATACCAATGCCAAAAGTCTTTTTAATAATTACTTTTGCAAGAATTTCACCTATAAGCATATTATCAGTATTTTGTTTTACTTTTTGCTTTAAAATACGCTCTCGTTTTTCCGTTTGAACAAACCTGAGTAGATATTTTAAAACATTTTCATCAATGCTCTTATCTATTTTTACTATGTATATCATATATTATTCTTGTTCATATGGCACCCAGGCAGGTCGTTGTGATAGCGATTCAACATGTGTTATAACATCTTGCCAAGCCAAACTGAAATCTTTATAGTTATCGGCCAAATTAAAAACGGTATGTCTATAGCTAAAATGATCAGTAATTGTTATTTTATCAACATTTCCATTACCATCTAGTATTACATTGAGCTCTGCTATCTCTCGATGATAACTATTTTTGTTTGTGTACTCGACATCTATTTCATAGATTTTATCTCTAAATTGCATTTCAGCTTTTCCTTGCAAATTAGCAATATTAACATCATATGCTGTCTCAAATTTTTGTTGTTCGTCTTCACTTATAGAGATTTCCCCCTCATTTTGATACACATAATTTAAATCAACATTCACTTCATTTAAATTAGGTATATTTTTATCAGAAATATTTTGATTGTATGTGAATATATTAAACATCAATGTATCAGAAGATTGTTCTCCGTATATACGCCAACGTTCATATCCATTTACACTTATACCTGTGATTTCGAACAAATCAATATCTGGGTTACTAATCATCAAGTTGTTTCCTATTTTCTCTACTTTAGGAGTAAGTGTAAAGTCTGCGGTAGCGTACTCATAACTATTTTCTGCTATTCTTAAAGAAGACAAGGAAATACAGAAAGCCAATATTGTAACTAATAAAGTTACTATGCTGATACTTATTTGTATTTTTTCTGAGTAGCTTAATTTATGTTTGTTTTTAGTAGTATTATTTGCATTCATTTTTACACCTCCAAATACCCAATTTTTTTGAAATATTCAATATATCTCTTTATATACTCAAAATCAATATCAGACCATTCAAAACCAAGTTGTTTTAAATACTCAACAGAGAAGTCATTATCAAGAACTATTTTACTTGAATAATCCAATTTGTTGCCGTCTTTAAAATCGTTTGCAAACACCTCAAAAATATTGCTATTTTCATTATTTTGCTTAATATTTTTTAAAGTATCGTAAAACTCAACATCTTCAATCACATTGACCTTTATACCGAGTTCCTGCAAATAGTTAATCACTTGTCCCATAGGAATGGTTTTTACATTGCAGATATGAAATACATTAAAGTAATTATTAAAATTCCTTGTAATTATCATAACTGCATTTGCCGCTAAATCAATGGGAGTAAATTCAATTGGCATTTGCTCAAAACTTTTTGGTATCATTCCAAGTTTGATAATAGCCATAATACGCTTTAAGAAAGCATTGCTTTCATAGTTCCTCTGGAACACAGAATCGCTATAACGGTTTGAAAGAAAACCCATTCGCATGATGTTTGCATGCAAACCATCACTCATAGCCTCAAGAACTGCTTTTTCTGCCTCAAATTTGCTGCGCGCATACACATTATCAAGAGGTTGTCCAATATACAAATTATCTTCTCCAAAACGCATTTCGTTGTTATTTTCATATTCTTCAAAGCTGTTGCCTGAAACACTTAATGTTGATGTATGAATAAGTTTGGCATTTGATTTTTTGCAGAAGTCAATCAACTGATGTACGGTTTCAACATTTGCTTCATAGAAATATTCGTAAGAGCCATAGTGTTTAACTGTTGCGGCTGCATTTATTACAGTGTCAATATTTGAAAGCAACATGTTATATTCTGTGTCAGTCAAATCAAATTTTTCTTTATGTAAGTCTGCACAAATAACAACTATTCTGTCACTATTATCATATTTTTCTCCAAAATAGAAATGCAATAATTCATAGAATCTCTCTTTTGCAGATTTTGTATCAATGCCACGTACAAGGCAATATGCAATTCCGGTGTCATTATAAAGGAAATCGGAAAGCAAGTGCATGCCTAAAAAGCCTGTTGCTCCTGCAAGAAGAATATTTCCAACTTCGTTTCTTTTGGATACACTTATGTTTTCTGTCTTGTTTTTAGATAAAATCTTATTGATTTTTGTGAAATCGACATCCGCAAAGGAAACGTTTTGTTTATCGTTGTTTTCTATACTTTCACACAATTGTTCAAGAGTTAGATTATCAAAAACATCTTGAAGATTAAAATATATACCTTCACCATGTGCTTTTGATACGAATTCTATCGCTTTTAACGAATCTCCGCCTAAATCAAAGAAATTATCATTTAGTCCAATTGGAGAATAATTCAATACATTTTCCATAATTGATGCAAGAGCTATCTGCATATGGGTTTGAGGTTTTATATATTCTACATCATTTGAAATGTTGGTTAAATCAACCTCCGGCAACGCCTTTCTGTTAATTTTTCCGCTCGGAGTTAAAGGCATTTCCTCTAAAACTGTGAATATATGTGGCATCATATATTTAGGGAGTTTATCCAATATAGATTTCTTAATATCAACCAATTCTACCTCTTGCTTTTGGGTGTAAAAAGCACAGATAAGTTGTCTGCCATTTTCATCTTTACGCACCACAACAACAGCCTGTGAAACACCTTCCACAGAATCTATGGCACTTTCAATTTCACCAAGTTCTATTCTTAAACCTCTTATCTTAACTTGAAAGTCATTTCTGCCAACATATGCAATATTACCATCTTCACGCCAATATGCAAGGTCTCCAGTTTTGTACAATTTACCCTCACCAAAGGGGTTGTCAATAAACTTTTCTGCAGTCAGTTCAGGTCTATTTAAATATCCAGCACCGACTCCGTCTCCGGCAATACAAAGTTCTCCTGTAACACCAATTGGAACAATGTTCATATATTTATCAACTATGTAAATTTGTGTGTTGGCAATTGGCTTGCCGATATGTATATCTATCATTTTTAATGCTCCTCTTTTTCCTCTTGTATTATTATATTACATACAGTTTTCCAGTTGTCCATATATTCTTTTTTAACTTCAGTAGTATCAACATATTTACACCACTTATATATTTGAATTATCAGAACAATCAACTGAATACTCACAATTAACATATTTTTAAAGATATTTTGACAACTGTCAAAATGGGATTCACGCATTTTCCAAAAGAGAGCAATACTAACAATGCTCAACACGCAAAGACTCATTCGTGAAAGATATTTACCTGTTTTGTCTAATAATCGTATCCAAATATTCCTTTTGGTTCTTTCTTTGTTCTTTATTATTTCAAAATACTTTTCTCTCGTATAAGACCAACCAATTCCAGGCTTTTTCTCTAACCAGATGGAAATATATGCAGATAGAAAGGCAGAACTATCTCTAAAATCACATATTCTTAAAGATATTACAAACAAAATAAATAATGGTAATAATGCAATCCATGGATTATTTCTTTCAACAGCTACTGTCCATATAGTAATTGTTATGGTGTATGCTGCAAGCAAATAAGTATCCTGTCTCTTAACCAAATCCATAACTTCTTCTCTTAACTTTTTATAAATAAATTTTTGATCATCATTCATCTTGAATATCCCTCCCAATGCATATCTCCGCCCAAATCCCAAACAGAACACTCACTAGGACCGAGAGGATTAAATATTTTTGCATTTGAATTTTCTACCATAAAACAGTATAATTCATCCGTTAAAGGTTCACCGCTTGTTACGATAATTTCCATCTTTTTCAGTATTTCGGGGAATGGTTCCGCGAGAATTCTATATTTTGTAGGTGTTGTCTGCATAATATTTACATTATATTTTTTACACAAATTTGCAAATAGCGCTGAATTTATGCAAGAATTATCATCGCATAACAAGGTTGTATGTCCTCGTAATAACAGCACGATATTCTCTGCAATAAAATAATCAAATGTAACATTATTTACAGATGCACCTATTAAATTAATGTTATTTTTTTCGGCATAATTGACTACATTATTATTTAAACAAAAATTCGCAATTCCTTTATGTGTCAAGATACATCCTTTAGGTCTTCCCGTGCTCCCTGATGTATATATAACACAATAAAAATTTTCTGCAGCCACATATTTAGATGAGTTGCTCTCATTAGTAGAAATAAATTCTTTTAAATTGTTTTCTGTAATAAACAATTTTGAACCACTATCTTGAATCATATAATCTATCCTGTCCTGAGGATAGTTAGGATCAATTGGCATATAAGCTGCTCCTGATTTGAGTATACCAAGAATAGCTGCAATCAGAAAACTCGTTCTCGGCAAAGCAATGGCAACAATATCATTTGCCTTAACCCCTTTTTCGATTAAGCTGTTTGCAATTCTGTTTGAAAGTTTATTCAGTTCATCATACGAAAGGGTTTTATCACAGGCGATAACAGCAGTTTTATCAGGTGTTTTCAATACTTGTTCCTCAAATAACTGATGGACGCACTTATCCCTTGGGTAATCTGCTTTTGTGTCGTTAAAGTCGAAAAGAAGAGTATTCTTTTCTTTTTCAGACAAAATAGCAAGTTCAGTTATTTTTTTGGCTTCATTTAATTTACAATCAGAACATGCACATGTACAACCGACTGTGGTTTCTGTTGGTCCATATGTATTAAAAATAACTGAGTTCGAATATTTATTAATATAATTGATGTGTTCAATAGTCAATTCTTCGCCACCTTGCACCACAAGTTTAAATGGAACAGGACTTTTAACCAAGACCTTGAATTTAGATGGGGTAGTTGAAATCACATCAATATTATGTGTACGAACCAAGTCTTCAAAATAGTCAGAGTTAGATATTTGCTTCTCATTAGCTAAAATCACAGTTTTTCCATCTAACAAAAATAAAAATGTTTCGTCCACAAAGGCATCAAAACATACATTGTTTATGCAAATTATGTTCTGACAATTTAGGTCATTAATTACATTTATGATTTCATTTGCATAATTTCTAAAACAATAATTTACTAAACTGTAATGCTTTATTACTGTCGCTTTTGGAACGCCAGTAGAACCTGATGTATAAATGCAATAACAGTAATTATCAGATGTAATTTCTACATTCGGATTGTCTTCGTCATCTGTAATAAATTCAATTAAGTTGCTTTCATTAATAAAGAATTTCGCATTGCTATCGTTAAGCATAAAATCGATTCTGTCCTGCGGGTAATTAGGATCAATAGGCATATACGCGCTACCTGCTTTAAGTATACCAAACATAACTGCAATCAGAAAACTCGTTCTCGGCAGAGCAAAGGCAACAATATCATTTGCCTTAATGCCTTTTTCAATTAAACTGTTTGCAATTCTGTTTGAAAGTTTATTCAATTCATCATAAGTAAGAGTTTTATCACATGCAATAAGCGCAGTCTTCTCCGGTGTTTTCAATACTTGTTCTTCAAACAACTGATGGACGCACTTATCCCTTGGGTAGTCTGCAGAAGTATTATTAAAATCGTAAAGAAGAGTATTTTTTTCTTTTTTTGATAAGATATTAAGTTCACAAATTTTCTTTGTTTTATTCACATATATATGAGCACTTGTTACAACGTGAGTTTCCGCCGGACCATATTGATTTTCAAAAACCACATTGCAGCTTTTACTTAATTTTTCTACTATATCGTTAAGATAAAATTGTTCGCCAGCTAATACAACCGTTTTCAATAGAGATAACAATTTTTTTGCAGCCGTTTCAACAGAAGTAATTGTATCAAAATATGATGGTGTTGCATATATAATATCGATATTGTTTGCTTGAATTAAGTTTATAATTTCATTAACATGAGTTTCTCGTCTTTCAGGAAATAGCACACCTGTAAAACCATTCAATAATGCTGTCAATATTTCTTGTGTTGCAACATCAAAAGTAATTGTTGTTAAAAATCCGAATATCTTGATTTCGTCTATATTGCTATATAAATCAAGTTTCTTAACGAGATTTACAATGTTTTTGTGATACAATAATGCTCCCTTTGGTTTCCCGGTACTACCCGATGTGTAAATACAGTAGCAATAATTATCAGACGAAACTTTAGCATTAGGTTTTTCTTCATTGTCTGAAATAAATTCATTTAAATTGCTTTCAGTAATAAAGAATTTTGCACTGCTATCTTCAAGCATGAAATCGATTCTGTCCTGAGGATAATTAGGATCAATCGGCATGTACGCGCTACCTACTTTAAGTATGCCAAACATAACTGCAATCAGAAAACTCGTTCTCGGCAGAGCAAAGGCAACAATATCATTTGCCTTAACCCCTTTTTCGATTAAGCTATTCGCAATTCTATTTGAAAGTTTATTCAGTTCATCATATGTTAGTGTTTTATCACAAGCAATAAGCGCAGTCTTCTCCGGTGTTTTCAATACTTGTTCTTCAAACAACTGATGGACGCACTTATCCCTTGGGTAGTCTGCAGAAGTATTATTAAATTGGTTTTTCAATATGCATTCCTCTTCAAAAGATAACATATTTAACTCACTTATTTTCTTTTGCATTGCGTTACCTCTTATGATTAATTGAACCAACTCATTGCATCAAACAGCAAATTAAATATATGCCCATGCATTCTCTCGATTTCATTTTCTGTAAATTTTTCAACTTGATAATCATAATGAATTTTAAAGATACCTTCACTATCACGGTCATCAATATGAATCTCCAAACTATCTGTAGACATTCCGCAGTGATACCAGGTGCTTTCAAAATTTTCACCGACTATTTTTGCATTTTGATAACTAAGCATAACATCGTAAAGATTGCCGTCAAACTTAAACTCATTACGGAGTGTAGAAAGTATATCTCCATAATTAAATTTTTGATGGCGAAGAACTGCATAACATTCATTGGAAATGTTCTCTAAATTTTCTTCAAAAGTCTTATCATTATCAAGTTCAATAAGCATAGGAATAGTGTTTATAAACATTCCCATTGTATTCTTTTCCTGTATATTAGAACGATTTAAAACAGCCGTGCCGATATAAAACTTTTCCTTGTTCATTTTAACTCTGTTTATATAGACTGCGACCGCAGTCATAAGCACCATAAATACGGAAGTGTTTTGACATCCGGCATATTTTACGATTTTTGAGGTTATGTTTTTGTCTACAACAAAAGTTTTTCGGTTTGTAACAGCAGATTTTGATTGCCTATCCGATAAATATGTAACTTCATCACACTTTTTGAAATTATCGATAAAATACGCCTTATCCTTTTGATATCGTTTGCCTTCGATATATTCGTTCTCGGATGTAGCATAATCAAAGTATGAATATACCTCTGGAATTTCACCGTTTAGCAAAGCATTAAATTGGTTCCCGATTAAGGAAAGCGTCCATGCATCGCTAATAATGTGATGGAGCTTTACGAGTATGCCATAACTATCCTCTAAGACTATGATATTGGCATCACAAAGAGAACCATAAAAGTCCATAGGTTCTTTGGCATATTTTTCTGCATAATTGTTAAGCTCTACTTTATCTTTAAAGCGGAGCACATTGATTTCTTGTTCTTTATATTCTGTTATAATTTGATATGGAATACCATCTTCTTCAATAATTTTGATTCTTAAAGCATCATTAAAACGGTAAAGTTCATTTACTGCATCTGAAAGTGTTTCAATATCTTTTTTCCCTTTTATGATAATACTGCCACAGACCGTAGCAATGCTACCGCCTGCAAATTTTTCCATATCGTATATTAGTTTTTGTGGTTTTGTTAAATGATACATTAGCTGTTCCTTTCAATTAGTTGTTTTCGATGTAGTCCATGATATCTGCAACAGATACAAGCGTACGGATATCTCTGTCTGAAATTTCTATGTCAAATTCATCTTCAAATGCTGTTACAATTGACACTATGTCAAATGACGACAGTCCCAAATCATTCACAAGAGTAGATTCTACTGTGATTTCTTCTTTTGTATATTTTGAAAGTATTTCTGCAATTCTTTCTAACATTGTCAATTTCTCCAATCTATCTTTTAATCTTTTTTGTTGTTGTTTTCACAAATTCTGTATCTCTGAACTTTACCTTTGAAATCTGCTTATAAAGCGGTAAAGATTTGTTCAGTTCATTTATATCATTTTGAATGTTATCAGTGTTTTCTGCGTATATTTCTGCGGTAATGGTATCATTTTCTGCATATACTAAAACCTCAATAACATTTTCAATCAATTGAATCTTTTCTTCAAGTTCTTCGGGAGATACATTCTTACCATTTGAAAGTATGATAAGGTTCTTTTTTCTTCCGGTGATAAACAAATGATTATCTTTGATATAACCCAGGTCTCCGGTTTTAAACCATCCGTCATCGAAGGCATCTTTTGTTGCTTGTTTATCCTCATAATAACCAAGCATAACATTATCGCCCTTGACTAAAATTTCTCCGTCTTTTTCCTTTGCCTTATTGCAAGAAAGAAGAAGACCGACACTATCATTTACAGGGTTTTCGTTTCTATTTACTGCCACGACGGGAGAACATTCTGTTATGCCATAACCATTAAGAACTTTAATTCCCAAATCATCAAAGCATTTTGTGTACTTTTCATTTATCGGAGCACCGCCTGATACAATTAAATCAAGTTCTCCACCAAAGGCATCAAGAACACTTTTAAAAACTTTTCTTCTGATGTCAATTCCAACCTTACGCAAAGCATTGCTTATTTTAAGCATTGTCTTTAAAAGTTTTGTTTTGCCTTGTTCATCTGCGGTAGTCCATATATTTTTATACATAGTTTCCACATAAAGCGGAACTAAGAACATATTCTGCGGTTTGAAATCTTTTAAGTCTTGCTTGAATGTTCTCAAACTTGAATTTATAGGAATCGAGACACCTTTTAAAAGCATTGAGAGAACACTCGTAGAAAATGCAAAGGTATGATGCAAAGGAAGAGTAAGCATTGATGAACCAGCAATATATACGTTCTCACAAGAGCTTATAATATCCGCTGCAAAATTCTTATGACAAAGCATCACACCCTTTGGTTTTCCGGTTGTACCCGATGTGTATATGATAGAGCAAAGTTTTTTATTGTCGATTTCATAATCAACAAAGTCTTTGCTACCATCATCAATGAGTTTTTTGCCCTCGGAAACATATGTATCAAACTCTTTCATATTGAACAACTGTAAGTGCTTGTGCTCATCTGCAATATCAGAATAGCTGTCTGCATATATAAGAGCGACAGCACCACTTTGCTTAATTAAGTCTGCAATATCATCATTTGACAGTTCTTTATCTATGGGCACAATGATATTTCCGCCATTTGCAACAGAGAAATATGAAAGTATCCATTGATAACTGTTTTCACCAATAAGAGCAACTTTACTGTCTTTGATTCCTTGACTGTAAAGATATGTACCCAGACATTCAATTTCATTTTTAAACTGCTTTGCAGTTATTTCAATGATTTCTTTTTTCTTTTTATATTTAAAAGCAATTTCGTTGGGCATAGTAGCACGAAGATTAACAAGTTCTTTCAAATTCTCTATATAAGGCGTTTTATTTAATTCGTAGTTTTTCATATATTTTTACTCCAATAAATTATAAACACTACATAATGAGTATTATGTGGTAAAGCAGGATTATATATGGTTTAAGTTATCTTATTAATATTCAAAAATTCAATGATTTTTAGACCAATAAACTACTTTTTTTGCTATTGGTCTAGTTTTGCTGTCTTTATTTATAAAATTATTAGAAATATTCCGCAATCATTGACTTTTTACTCGTTTTATAGTATAATTTAGTAGTAAAATTATGTATTTTACAATTTTCTACACCACATAATACTCATTATGTGGTCTTTTTATTTTCACACAACAAAAGCCCGAGTTTCTGTAATTGTTGCCTATGTGTTTCGCCAGTACTCATAGTATAAATTCTTGTAGTATTTACATTTGAATGTCCGAGAATATCTGCAAGTCTTACCACATCTTTTTGAAGGGAGTAGTAGGTGCGTGCGAATAAATGGCGGAGATTATGGGGGAATACTTTATCTTTTGATACCCCTGCACTTTCGCATAACCTTTTCATATCAGACCATATATTTGACCTGTCAAGCGGCTTTCCGTTCTTACTGACGAATACGGAACCGCTTTCTATATTGTTTTCCTTTATATAACCTTTAAGCATTTTACAAAGCTGCTTGGGAAGTATAACAATTCTCATTTTGCCTTTACAGTTTATTGTTGCCTTACCACATCTTACGGCGTCTGTAGTTACATATTTTAATTCTGACACTCTCAAACCCGAAGAACAAATTGTCTGCATTAAATAATATAATCTCTGATTATTTTTACTCTTCGCCACTTTGAGCAGTCTTTCATATTCTGCTTTAGTGAGTTCTTTGTCCTTATTAGCAAAAATCTGCTTTTGAATTTTAATAGATTTTACCTTTAGGTCATACCATTCGTTGTATACGAAGAAACTATTGAGGGAAGATATAATTGAATTTACACTTGCCGGTGCGTATTTTTCTATTATCTCTTGTTTATACTCCAGCACAAGGCTCTTGCATAATTCTTTGTCATTGGACCATTGCATAAATACAGTTATGTCCCTGATATACTTATCGAGTGTTGCCACTGTCTTTTCCTCGTCAATCAAATATTCTTTAAATTTTGTTATTAGTTCGTTTGTGATTTTTCTCATTTTTGAATCAACTCCTTTGATTTTTATTTTACCACCAAGGATAAATTATATAAGAGTTGTCAATGATTTGCGTTTTATTTACATGTTAAAAGGCGATTGTAATTTCGTTATCCGAAACACAATCGCCTTCATCGTGCATTTTCTTTGCTACAAGCAGTGCGTGCTTGACATAAATCGTATTAAGTTGTCCCCGTATTTTCTTAGCATCAACTTTTTGTTCAACCAACCTGAATACTTCTGAAAACACAGCACTTTCTATGCCGTACTTGTCGCCGTACATAACATCTTCTAATGTATACTTTGCCATTCGTGTCACCTCCTTTGGCAACACATACAATATCACAAGAAAGATGGCAAGTCAACGAAGGAATATAATTGATGCATGTTTTCTTAATCAAAGCGAATTAATCTTGATTCTTCGCCTACTTCATAACATTCTTTATTTCCTTTTCCTGTAATTTTAGCTCTATTGCCTTTTTTGCAAATGCACGGCAAGAAGTCATGGAAAACCATATATTATTTAGCAATAATTGTAGTTTAAAATTAAACTCTGGAATTGTACCATCGTACAAAAATGGTTTCCATCCATTATAATCCGAAATAAAATCTTCTTTATCTTCTTTTGAAAGGGTTGAAAGCAGATCTTCAAACTCCTTTTCACCAAATTCGTAAGAAACGTCATGGGCATATGAATTTCTAACCGAATTAACCTTGCCTAATGCTCCATATAGCCCTTCTATTATTCCCATAGAATTTGCCAAATCAAGTTTTTGTCTAAATGTAGTTCCAACAAGAATTTTTTCGTCAATGATAGTCTCAGTTAAAGTTTTTATTAATTCCCGCTCAATATATAAGTGCGACTTGAGTATTATAATAAGAATTTCATTTGATTTTGTATCTCTCATAAAGTCTTTATTTATTTTCTTTACTTCATCTGCATGTACTTTTCTTATTTTTTCTTCAAAATTCACCTTATTTACCTCCGCTTAATATTAACGAGCAATATCCAAAACAACTTTTTCTTTGAGTATGACTTGTTCATCAATGATATCTATTATTTTAAGTTGGCATAGTTCATCTAGTATTCTATCTATATTGCGATAGGACATCTCATTATTTATGTCTTCGTTTACCAATTCTTTTAATTTTTGAATTTGTATTGGAAATTCATATGCATTAGCTAAATGTAATTTTCTAATTATATTAGCTTGTTCTTTATCTACTTTTGTAGTAGATAAATTTAATATTTTAACTATTACAAGTATAAACATCTTAATAGCGCTAACTATGTTATTAGAAACCTCTGATGTAAGATATACTTCTATGACTGTTTCAATTGCTTTTTTTAAATCAATTGATATATTAGACATTTTAACCGAGCAAGAGTTTTTTGATAAGAATAATAGATTTTTCCGTTCGCTTGTATTTCTTTCCACATAGAAGCAATCTTTAAGAAATACATCTTGGATTCTATTATCAATATTATTAGAAACACTTTCATCATGTAATGTAACAATAACTTTTTCTAAAATTTCATCAATATTTTTATCATCCATTATATCTAGTTTCCTTCCGTTATATATCTTATCAATTCATCTATCTGACCACGTTCATTCCTATATAATAATTCGGTTTTGTATTTATCGATAACATCGGTAAATGCATTATAAACTGCATTTCCTTCTTCTGTATCAAATTTAAACTTGTCGTCATCATATGGAATTGAAAACAAGTTTTCCTTTCTCTTTTTAATAGAAGGATGAGAATCATTAACAATTGTCCTTTGAAACAATACACGCTCTGTATAGAAAATCAAATCCCACATGTCAAATAACATCATTGGAGCTAAATAACAATATTCAACCAGTTCTCTGTCTTGCACAGAAACATTTGACGCTTCCTCATCTTCCATTAAACCCAATACTACTTCATAAGCAATACTGTCTGCTTTGTATTCTTCATCTCTTGAACTCAAGTTCATTGATCTTGATTTTATATATCCATGTGCAATTTCATGAGCCAAGCAAAAATACATACAAAAATATTGACAGAAAACCGCCAAATTAACTGTACTAGTCCATTGGCTTATTTCATCTTTTATGTATTGGTTTTCGTATATATTATACATACCTTTATCCTTAATGACAGCATATAATGCACCGGTCAGATAATTAAAAAACTTACCGTACTTATCTTTGTCATCAAAATATTTAGCCCATATAATTGTAATAATAAAGAATGGATTTAGTGTTTCTTCTAGAAAACTATCAAAAAACACATATTTATCATCAATAAATGCTCCCATAATATTCATACTTCTATTATCTATTAACTGTAATTCGTCTGCGTCATATGAATATAATTCTTTAAATTTCTCTTGTAATCTTTTAAAGATATTAGTGGTATTATGTTTATCCAATGCAGAACTGATAAGTTCTCTTGTAACAGAATTATGCATAGATAATGTTTTTAATCCGCCAGTAATGCACTTATCCTTGTTATATGTAGCTTCTGATGTTTCAAATATACTTTTTTTAATGCTATCCTTTTGGTAGGTTTTTAATTTTACTTTAAGTTCTTTCTTGTCCATAATTTCACCATTTATTATTAAATCAGTATCTATTCTTAATTTTCAAACAACATTCTATAAACCCATCAACGCTCCACGGGTGACTTTGTCCAATTTTCAAAATTTTTATCAATCGGATAAAGTGTTTCTGGTGATCTATTTATAATATCATTTATGGTTATTTCATCTTTGCTTATAATTGCTGTATTATGATGCATTTTCTTTTTAAGTTTTATAGGCTCCAAATATTTATAACCCTAGGCAGTAAACAATCTTTGTAAGATATTAACGTGTTCTAAATATTCATTCCAATTATTTTATTTTCCTAATAGCCAGTTTTCATTTATTATCGATTCCATTAAGTCGAAATTACCATATATAGTGTCTAATGTTTCATGTTGTCTCATAAATGAAAACAAATGACACATCCACGTTTCATTTATGAAGTCTCTAGCAAAAGCATCTTCATTAAAGTTATCTGGAAACAAATCACACCAAACCGAATAACGTCCAAGGAGTTGCATTGTTATATACATTTGATTATTTCCATTTCTGTTTTGGTGATACTCTTCAAAATGACGTTTTCTGTGTTCAGGCCATTCTGTATTCTTAATATGGTCAATTCGTTCTTGGCTGGAACATGATGTATGCTCGTCAACTCCTAATACTTTTCTCAAAAAATTATATCCAAGTTTTCTTGCGTGATATTCCGACCACAGTTGGAACATTAAATATATAGAACGTTCTTGCAATGTGTCATAAGTTTTTAAATTTTCTTTTCGTGCCATCATATAAAAATCTATTGCATGTGTCAACTCATGTGCAAAAGTACCAATCCATGTGAATGAACCATCATTACAATACTGTATAACTTTATTTGTATTAAGCAATATATTTATATTGTCTGTAATGTCATAAGGAGGCACCATTCTCCCATTAAAATATTTTTGAGAATCAATGTCCTCTTCAATTAAGCGTTCCTTTATATCTGAACGCAATTCAAGATGCTTCTTAGTCAAATCATCTGTGAACTCTATATTGACAGGTATTCTTTCCATATATGGATAGCATTTATAATACTGTTCATACAATATATTAATCATGCTATTCAATTCTGACATACCAATCATCTCTCTTTTTGCAATTTTTCTAACAGAAGTATTATCATACAATAATCATTTTCCATCCGTATCTTCTGCAATTCCCTCAATCAAATCTGTTACAACCTTATTAAGTTCAGCTGCATTTTTGGATGTTATAACAGGATCACCTGTCTCATGTTCGATTTCTTTACGAGCATTTCCGGCAACGGTACCTCCGCGTTTAGCAATTTTTATATTCTCATCAAACGATTTCGGTTGCTCTCTTTTAGAGATTTCAGTTGTAGTTGCTTCGGCAAGCATAGTGAGAACAAGTTCAAGGTCTGACATATTATCTCTTAAGTTTTCCTTTGTAAGCCCTTTAAGATTTTTATATTTCCTCGTTGTCATACCTGACCATGCTTTGGATATTTCATCGGTAAGGATGGCATATTCACGACCTTTTTCAACTCCACACTTGTCCCATTCATCAGTTAATGCATTTCGCACACGAATTGATAAGAGTCTTTGGTGAATCCATTCTTCGCTGTAACCTTTTTTCTGATAGGTTTCGAGTGCTCTGTCAATAGCAAGTTCAGGATCGATGGTTTCTTCAATTCTTTCTCTGCCGACCTGTGCAAGCCACATCTTGAACGGTTCTGCCTTTGGAGAAGGAATGGACTGAATGATGCGGAGCAACTGTTCAGTATCAGCAACATCAGTAAGTCTTTTCTTTCCATCGGATGCCGTCATTTTCAACTGCTGACAATTTGTCAGCAGTTGATCTGCACCTTCAGCTTTTAGACGTTCCTTAAGCTTCGCCCAATAGTTACTTGCACCACGTTGCGTTGATTGTTCTGTTAATACACCAACTACATCTACAACAGAGAAATACCATTCTTCAGTTTCTTCGTTCCATGCAGTTCTAATTTTTTTATCTTCAAATACTTGAATCTTATCGTTATTATCCATAATAAAACCTCCGATAACTTCTTAGCTATATTTTACCACATATTGCGACAAAATTCAATTGTTTGCATAGAATATGTGCATCCCATTATTTTATTTATATTTCTGTCTAAAAGATATTTACTTTGGGGCAATTTCGGTATGTATTACATTTTTTGTATGTAATCAGCAAGCGGAACAAGTCCGCTTGTCTCACATCTGCATTGTAAAACCTTCATCTTCATCTAAATTCTCACTTTCTTCGTATGTATCGATGTCGATTTCTTCTGCTTCGTCAGGTTCTTCTGTTGGGGTTTCGTTTATATCCTTGTCTTGTTGCTTACTCTTCGCTAAAAGAGCAGCTGCTAGTCCTAAAGCACTACCTAATGCAAACCCAAAGTTTGAACCTGCATCCTTGGCATCAAGTTTCTTTTTCTTCTCTTTTGGATCATCGTCTTGGTCGTTATCCATCAACGAAGCCACAGCTGTAAGAGTACCGACACCAGCGTCGAGAAGAACGTTGTTGCTCCTATCGTAATCGCCAGGAACTTCAATAGATGCTTTTTCAGCATATCTGTCGCTTCCTCCAAGGCTTCTAAGTTGGTTCTTATCTCCGAGGAGAACTCTGAAATAAAATTCTCTCTCAGTTTCCCATCCTGTTTCAAAACATTCTCCACATCCTTCACCGTCTCCGTATGTTTGTTCTGAATATAGTTTGTCATCTTGGCTAGCTCCTGTAGTAGTTGATTCATTAAGTCTGCTTGATTCTCGGCTATCATATCGTTCGTT
>JAZNOU010000007.1:0-145392 GCA_045589295.1 Clostridia bacterium | reverse complement strand
AGGAAAGTGACCAGTTAAGCATGTTCGACCCGCGGGACCCATTTATGGGTAGTAAGTAGCAGTTGCATGGCTGGCAGGCCAATAAAAAACGCACTTGTGCGTCGCCAGTAGCATTAGGGCTATGCCCGAAAATGAAAAACCCCCCGTTATACGGGGGGATATTTATTTTTTACATTTTAATTTTTTTAAATATAAGCGGCAAAATTCCAAACACAACTGTTACTAAAATAAAGTATCTTATTGCATTGTAAAAATAAGAAATTATAACCGAATCTGTAACAAGAATAAGTTTTATACTTTCTTTTAATGTGTAAGCGAGTGCAACACCAATTATTACACGAACAAGCTTTTTGTAAATTGAACAATCATAAGTAAATTTAACGAATCTTTCTTCAAATTTTACTGCACATATAAATCCTAAGAATAAACCATAAAATTTATAAAAATCTAAGTATAAAGGGTTGGGGTTGATGATAAATACGCCTGCAAATACTGTGGCAATTAAAGCGACGCTGTAGTATAGTTTATATACATTTTTAGAATTGTCGTGCAGTTTGTTTAACGTAAAAGCTGAAATTATGCCCAAAAGTACACCAAAGATAACATCAACAGGAAAATGTGCACCAAGGTAAAGTCTTGAAAAACCTACAAGAAATGTTGCAATAAATGCAAATATAACTGACCATCTCTTTTTTAAAATAAAAGCAAGGGCGCTTGTGCAGGTAGATGCAATTTGTGTGTGACCGCTTGGAAAGGAATAACCTGTTGCGGTTTCTGGTCTTACACACGAAACGTTTCCGTTTGTAAATGGTCTTGGAAGTTTAACAATGTTTTTTATTACGCAGTTAACACCAATTGAAGTGGCTGCAATAAAAAATAATTTTTGAGCAATTTTTTTGTCAAACATAAAATAAATTATGCAAATTAAAAATATATAAACAGTCTCTTCTCCAAGAATAGTTACAGATTCAAAAAAATTATTCCAAAAGTCTGTTCTTATACTTTCTAAAAATTTTAAAAATACAAATTCTGCACCAAACATAGTGCATACCCCCTTTGTGTAATGTGTATATAAATGAGAGCCCTAGATTTATCTGTCTTCTATATCCAGGTACTTTCTTGGTTCTTTCACATTGATATATGCAGGACGGATAATTTTTCCGTTGTTTTGGATTTCCTCTATTCTGTGTGCACTCCATCCAGCAATTCTGGAAATTGCAAAGATAGGTGTGTAAAGCTCATACGGAAGTTCAAGCATTTTATATATGAGACCTGAATAAAAGTCTACATTTGCACTCACACCTTTATATATCTTTCTTTTGTCTCCAATAATCTGCGGAGCAAGATTTGCAACAGTTTCATATAATGCAAAATCCTCCTCACGACCCTTTTCTTTTGACAAATCTTTAGCACACACCTTTAAAATATCTGCTCTTGGGTCAGACTTTGAATATACTGCGTGACCCATACCATAAATAAGACCGGCATTATCAAAAGCTTCTTTGTTAAGAAGTTTAACGAGGTAGGATTCAATTTCTTTCTCTTTTTTTATATTAATAGAGCTTTTCATGTCATCAAACATTTGCACAACCTTTATATTAGCTCCACCGTGTCTTGGGCCTTTCAAAGACCCGAGCGCTGCCGCTATTGCAGAGTAAGTATCAGTTCCTGATGATGTGACAACATGTGTGGTAAAAGTCGAATTATTACCGCCGCCATGTTCTGCGTGCAGAACTAGAGCAAGGTCTAGGACTTCGGCCTCAAGAGGTGTAAAATTACCATGTTTGCGCAAAATGTGCAGGGTGTTTTCTGCAGTTGAAAGTTCAGACTTTGGATTTCTTATGTGCAGACTTTTGTTCAAATGATAATGCTTGTATCCGTGATAACCATAAACTGCGAGAAGTGGGAACATAGATATAAGTTGCAAACATTGCCGTAACACATTTCCAACAGATGTATCATCAGGGTTATCATCATAGGAATATAGTGCAAGAACACTTCTGGATAAAATGTTCATCATATCCTTGCTTGGCGCCTTTAATATCATGTCACGGACAAATGATTGAGGAAGACTTCTGTAATAAGAAAGAGTTTCTTTAAATTTTTCAAGTTTATCTTTTGATGGAAGTATTGAAAAAAGAAGTAGATATATTATTTCTTCGAATCCAAATCTACCATTTTTGTAAAATCCATCAACTAAATCTTTAACATCATATCCACGAAAGTATAGTTTTCCGTCACAAGGTAAATCTACGCCGTTGGGACCTTTATCCTTAGCTTTGATTTGTGATATTTCAGTAAGCCCTGTAATGACACCGTTACCATCAAGGTCGCGAAGTCCACGTTTAACGTTGTGTTCGATATACATTTCTGGTTTTATATTGTTATTGTTGTTTGATAAAGCAGCAAGTTCTTTTACATATGGTGTTATTTCCGAGTATGATTTTTTCATCAATTTCTACCTCCAATTTTTTAAATTAGTCTTTATTATCAGTTTTTTCTTGTTGGTAAAAATTTATTTGGACTTGTTTCAAAACGCCAATATCAAACGAATGGATAATTAAAATATGCTGTCTAAATAATTCTGTAAGATGTACATGGCTGCAACAGTATCAACTACTTCTTTTCTTTTTTTTCCTCTGGTGTTAGTTTCATTTAAAGATTTTATGGCAGATACTGTAGATAATCTTTCATCCCATGTAATTATAGGTAAATCTGTTACTTTTTTTAGTTCTTCAATAAAATTAAATGTCGCTTCACCCCTAAATCCAATACTTCCGTCCATGTTCTTAGGAAGACCAACGACTATTTTTTCAGCAGAAAGTTCCTTTGAAATATCTGCAACTTCTTTGGCAACTTTAGGTACATAACTTTCAAAAATTGTTTTAACACCTTGTGCAGTCATTCCTAGTGCATCAGAAACTGAAATTCCTGTTCTTTTTTCACCGTAATCAACGCCAAGTATTCTCATAGCTTGCCCTCCAGAAGTTTTATCGCAAGTTCAGCATTCTTATGTTGTAATTCTTTGAGTTCAGACACTTTATGTGAAAGTCCTAATTTGATTTTATTATAATCATTCATAATTATGTCAACAATAACTTTTAAATCAGTAAATGAACAGTTTTCTGAGTCTACAATGTAGTCCTGATTTAGATATGCAAGGTAAGCAGAAATTTTTGGGTCGTATGAAAGTCCTATCACAGGAATGCCCGCATTTGCACCAAACATTAGCATGTGTAGACGCATACCAATAACAAGATTACTGTGTGCTGCTATTGACATAATGTCTTTAAAACTGTATGAATTTTTCAAAACATATCCGTTTTGTGAACATTCGGTACATATTGCCAAGTCTTTTTTAGGTTGCATAGGTACAAAAACACAGTTTAAAGAATATGTCTTTTTGATGTATTCTGAAAGCTGTATTATACTATCTTTGTAAGCATTTGTTTTCCAGTTTCTTAAAGAAATTACTGCATAATTACCTTCTGGGATATTTTCATTTGCAAAAATTTCTTTAACACGTTCTTTGGGTGAGGGGACTATGGAAATTGCAGGGTCTGAGGTGACGTAAATATCAGGTTTCGTGACACCAAGTTCGTTTAAAACATCTTTTGAATGTTTTTCACGTAGTGTAATTAAATTAACCCTGTTTAAAAATTTCTTGGTTAATGATTTGTTTTTTTGTTTATTAACTGGTCCAACTCCGTTAGCATACACAAATGTTTTGATGTTGTTGTTAAGTGCCATTTTTATAATGTTAAGATAGTACAAAAGTGAACGGCTACTTGTAGCATCTTGAATAAGACTTCCGCCTCCGCTTATTAAAAGTCTGGAGTTTTTTATGATTTTGTGAACCTTTAAAAAGTTAAATCTGTAAATCGCATCAACACCATAAATTTCTTTTGTTTCTTTAGGACTCTTGGAAAGTACAGTAAATCTTACCGAATTATCAATATCTTTAATATCACTGATGATTGCTGAAAGCAAGGCGTCATCACCACTGTTTTTATGACCATAATATCCTGATACAACAATATCAGTGGAGCCTTGGGGGACTCTTAAAATACTTTCGTACATTTTTTCATAAACTTTTGTCATGGCATCAACAGAGTAATTTGATTTAATTGTCTGTCTTGAGTAGTTACTTAATCGTTCAAGGTCAGGTTTATCGGCATTTAAAAGTCTAAGCAAATCTTTTTCTAAAAGCAGTGGGGAAGAAGCTTGCGTTTCTCTGCAACAAAAGTTAGTTTTGAAGCAAATATCTAAAACATTTTCGTCAAAAATCCCAATATACCCTTCGTTTCCCGCAATTATTGATGGGACTGCGGCGCTCATTGCTTCAAGCGCAGAGCGAGAAACACCAACAAAAAAGTCGGCAATTGAAATAAATTTTGAAATGTCAGTTCTTGCACCTATTGTATAAATAAACTTTTTGCCTGTTTTTTGGTTTTGTATTTCAGCTTCAAGTTTAACTTTTTCATAATCGTTGCCACCACCGACAATTATAATTTCAAGGTCTTCTTTTTTTAGAAGTGATGGTGCAATCTCAATCAAATGGTGGGCAACCAAGCTGCGATCTTCGTCCATTCTGCTTATATACACAATTTTTCTTTTATCATTGGAAAGACCAAACTCGTCAATAATATCATCACAGTAGTTGTCGGGAGAAAATTTTTCCATATTTATGCCGTTGATGGTAACATATATATCCTGATCAACAACATGGTAATTGTCTTTAAGATATTTTTTAATGTCATCGCTCACCGCAACACAACGGCTACCCCAGTTAGTAATATGTTTTAAAATTCCCGAGGTGTCAAACACCCAGTGAGCACTTGTTACAAAGTTGAATTTTAAAAACTTGTTTAAGATGCCCAGAATAAATGAAGGAATTCTTGCGTGCGAATGAACTATATCAGGTTTTTCTGATTTTATAAGTTTTAAAAGTCCGAAAAATGACTTTGTCATTTTAAAAATATTTCTTGTATTAAGAGGAAGATTTATATGTTTTATGCCATGTTCTGAAAGCTCTTTTGTATAAACTCCGCCGTTAGATGCAACTAAAACTTCATAACCTTTATTTTTAAGGTCGGCGGAAAGCTCTAAAACGTGAGTTTCAGCACCACCAATTTCCATACCCATTAAAACCATTAAAATTTTCATAGCAAATTCCTCCGTATATTAGTTATATTTTAGCATAATTTTGAAAAAATAACAATATTTTTTATTTACTATATTGCCAAAAAGTAGTATAATTTAATGTAACAGTAAATTGGAGGTACATAAATGTTTAAAAGGATTTTAATGCTTGCATTGTCGGTTTCAATAGTCCTTAGCGGCAATGTGTATTCAAAAGTAGCATATAACTTAAAAGAAACAATACCTATTGCAGGCGGAATTACACTGACAAATTTAAAAAGACTTGACAGTGCAGGATGGCAGAATATAAATATTGTTGAGGCAGATCTTGACAACGAATATGTGAAAGCTAATATGCTTACGTCAGCACAAGGATTAAACACTCTAGAAACAGTTAAAACATTGGCAGAAGAAAATAAAACATCAGTTGCTGTAAATGGTGATTTTTTTGCATGGAACAGTTCAGATAAGTCGAAGGGAAGTGCACTGGGCACAATAATGCAAGACGGAAAGCTTATGTCATCTTCAAGTGAAACAGAAGGGATGTTTACGTTTATTATAGATGAGTTTAATAAGATATTTTGCGAAAATATTAAAACTGATATTACACTCAAAGCACCCAATGGTAATGAGCTTAAAATAAAACATTTGAACAAATATGATTCATTGGCACAGCCGGTTATATATACATCTGCGTTTGGTGGTGTAACAGGAGGCTCATACAATAATATTCTGGAAGTGGTAATTATTGATGATGTAGTGACTGAACTCAGAACGGAACAAGTTGGAGTAGAAATTCCCCAAAATGGTTATGTTATAAGGCATCTGCCTGAATTTGACCCGTTTTTAATTGAAAATCTTGCAGTGGGCGATAAGGTTGAAATTTCTTTTAATGCAAATTTTGATCTTAGCACATTTAAAACAATGACTGGTGGCGGAACAATGCTTGTGACACAAGGGCAACCCGCTAAAATTACACACAACGTTTCTGGGGCTAATCCAAGAACAGTTATCGCTTGCGACAAAACACGAACAAAACTTTATTTGATAACTGTTGATGGCAGACAAAGTAACGCAAAAGGTTATTCTTTAAGTCAACTTGCTGACTTTTTGATTGAAATTGGCATATATGATGCTATGAATTTGGATGGTGGGGGATCAACCACTTTGATTGCAAATCAAAAAGGAGAACAAGTGCTAATTAATATGCCATCTGATAATTCCTTAAGAAAAGTTGCATCTGCAATAGGGGTGACTTCAGATGCACCTAAAGGGAAAAAACTGTCTGCGTTTGAAATAGACGTACAAGAAAATAAAGTGTTTAAAGGCACAACAAGAACATTTGGTATTAAAAACGCCGTGGATGAGTATGGTAATCCATACGAATTGGAACTTCCAGATATTAGGTTTGAAGTTGAAAATGGTTATGGCTATTTTGATAAAAACTTGTTGTATGCACAAAAGTCAGGGGATAGCGTAAAGGTTTATGCGACTTATGATAATTTTACTGCAGAGTGTGAAATCGATATTTTGGGAGATATTGGAGATATAATAGTAACACCCTCGCATTTTGATTTAAACACAAACCCCGAAATCAAAGTTGTTGCAAAAGATTTAAACGGAATATCTGCTTTAATAGAATCTCAAGATGTTTTGTTAAAAGATGTTAATGGTTTTGAAAAAAATGTTGTGGTTTTAAACAAAAGTAAAAAAATAACATTTTCAAAAATTCTTTATGATTTTGAAAGTGTAGGTTTTACAGCAAAGGCTTATCCTGAAAAAATGACATCAAAAGTAATGCTAGATACTATAAACTTTAAAAGTGGTAAGTCAAGCGCTAAATTAGAGTATGATTTTTCAGATGTAAGTAATGATCAGAGCGCAGCGGCTTATCTTGTGTTAAATAACCCTGTTAAAGTTTCTGCTGGAGAAAAATTAGGCGTTTGGGTATATTCACCCACCGTGCTTAATCAGTGGTTAAGGGTTGAATTCAGAGAAGAAAACGGTAATACTATAAAACAAACTTTAACAGAAAATATAGATTTTTCTGGTTGGAAATATATTACGTTTGATGTTCCGACCGGTGCTAAAGAACTTACAAAGCTTTATGTGGTTCAAAATTCATTTAAAGAAAAATCAGGAGGTTATATTCTTTTTGATTCGTTGTCCGTAGCGCAAACTGAGTTTGATAATCAAATTATTAACATTCAAAAATCCGATGCAAGTAGTGGACAAATTACTGTGAGTGTTGTAGCGGATATGCCAAGAGGGAAAACGTTGTTATCAAAAATTTTGTCGGCAAACGTTATGTCTAATATTAAAAACAGCGACTATGTATTCTCTCTTAAAAACTACGACTTTTTGGGACTTGACGAAATAAATGTAGATGGCTACAAAAGTTTCAAAAAAGGGCAATCTTTGTTTGTTACGTTGAATAATTCTGATGGATATACATCGGCTACTCAATGGCTGAAATTTGATGATGACACACAAAAAGAGTTTAAAAATTTATTTATTTTCTTAAACGAAAGTCATAAGCTTATCAAAAACAACAATGAAGAAGAAATGCTGTATAAAAAGCTTGAGTTGCTTTCAAAAAAAGCAAATGTTTATGTGTTTTATCCTGATTATCACACAAATGTTTATAAAGATGCTGGTGCAACGTTTGTTAGTGTAGGTAATTTTGATACAAGTAGTCCGTTAAGCTCGGTTAAATTATTAGATAGTCTTTTAATCCCTAAAATTGTTATAAATGCTGATAATGCCGAGGTCTATTTTGAAAATTTAAAATAAAAAAGTGCCCTTAAAGGGCACTTTTTGTTAGTTTTTACATTCAAAAGAATTGCAATCTGTACATTCAGCTTTAGTAGGATTAGCTTCGTGTGTTCCTACACTGATGTTGTTTAATGTGCAATAGTTTTCACATTCAGAGTGGTACTTGCATTCTTTAACAGTGCAAGCAATAGATTTGTTAATGTTATCCATTTTACAATCTCCTTTTATTTTATTTGGTGCAATTATATTTTTGCCTAATGTTTTTTGTTTATTCGTAATAACAAAAACTTTTTTTTCATAATGTTAAAAGGGTGATATAATGGTAATAAGTCTCAAAAAAATTTTGATTTTTTTTACATTGTTTTTAATTGGAATTGTATCGGTTGCTACAATGATTAAAATAGAGACATTAAAAACGTCTGCCAGTTTGCCGCTTTCAGGTAAGAGAATTGTTGTAGATGCTGGTCATGGTGGTCTCGATGGAGGAGCATCTTCAAAAAGTGGACTTTTGGAGAAAGATATTAACTTGAAAATTGCAAATTACTTGAAGTTTTATCTGGAAAAAAACGGAGCAAAAGTTATAATGACAAGAGAAAAGGATGTGTCACTTCATTCGGAAGATAAAGGAAGCGTGAAAAGTAAAAAACGTTCTGATTTATTAAACAGGAGAAATATTGCAAATATTTCAAAGGCCGATGCGTTTGTAAGTGTTCACTTGAATTTTTTTGAACAAAGCAAATATAAAGGTGCGCAAGTGTTTTATGAAACTATGCATGCTGAAAGTATGACACTTGCTTCTTTTATACAGCAAGAATTGAAAAATTCTTTAGATAATGAAAACAACAGACAAATTTCCAGAATAGACAGCAGTAAAATACTGTATCAGAATTTAACCTTACCCTCAGTATTGGTAGAGTGTGGTTTCTTGTCTAACCCTGATGAAGCAGAAAGTCTTTCAAAAAAAGAATACCAGGAAAAGGTTGCCCTTGCAGTATGTTTGGGTGTAATAAAATTTTTCCAAAATCAAAAAGTGCCTGAAAATACAGGCACTTAATATTATTCTTGTTCTTCTTCAGGATCTTCACTTACAGGGGATGTAGCATATATTGAAGGAGTAATCCAACCTGATGTAAAGCTTTCTTGTTTGTCTGTCTGGTCAACATCTTCAATTGCATCTTTTATGTCATCAAAATGATTTGTAACAGTAATTGTTACCTTGCCGCTGGTGATATCAAAAGCAGAAAGTGTTTTGTTGTAGTAAGGACCTCTGTAAGTTAAGAAATTCTCACCCATAAAAACAATAGCGCCTGTTTCAGCAGCAGGACCATTTCCTGCAACCTTAATAATGTCACCAATGCTAAAACTATTTTTAGAATATGCCAAAAGTATTACCTCCTAAAATTTGTTATTAAATATAAAAATAGTATAACATATTTTTTGTTATTTAGCAAGTGTTAAATTAAAATAAAAATTTTAAAAAGTATTGACAAATTAATAAATTAATGATAACATATAAATGTAATCGTTACAAAAATACAATCATTACAAGAAAGGGTGGTGAATGTGAAAGATATATTAGTTCAAAAAGGGATAAGACCGTCGGTTACAAGAATTAAAATTTTGGAATATTTAAGAAGTGTCTGTTCACATCCAACTGTTTCTGAAGTTTATTACGCACTGATTGATGAAATCCCAACCTTGTCACTTACAACTGTTTATAATACATTAAAGCTTTTTGCAGAAAAAGATATTGTGAAAGTTTTGACAATTGACGGCACTCAAATAAGGTACGATGGATGTACAGATTTTCACGGTCACTTTATGTGTAGTGAATGTGGTACAGTCTATGATTTTGAAGTTTCTAGAGCCAGGGAAAAAGGGCTTGAAAACTTTAAGATATCAACAAAAGAAGTATTTTACAGCGGCGTATGTGATCGTTGTTTATAAAATTAAATTAAAAGGAGAAATATTTATGAAAAAATTTGTATGTTCAGTTTGCGGTTATGTTCATGAAGGAGAAGCAGCTCCGGAAAAATGTCCGGTATGTAAAGTTCCGGCTGAAAAGTTTAATGTTATGCAAGAAGGCGCAGCTCTTGCAGCAGAGCACGAATATGGTGTGTATGGTAAAACAGTAAAAAATAATCCTGATATTTCTGAAGAAGATAAAAAATACATTTTTGAACAGCTTATGGCGAATTTTAATGGTGAATGTGCAGAAGTAGGTATGTATCTCTGTATGGCACGTATTGCACACAGAGAAGGTTATCCTGAAGTTGGTCTTTATTGGGAAAAAGCAGCATATGAAGAAGCAGAACATGCTGCAAAATTTGCTGAACTTTTAGGTGAAGACTTAGAGCCAAACATGAAAGCTACAACAAAAGACAACTTAAAATGGAGAGTTGACTGTGAATATGGAGCAACACAAGGCAAATTCGACTTAGCATCTTGCGCTAAGAAAAACGGCCTTGATGCCATCCACGACACAGTTCACGAAATGGCACGCGACGAAGCTCGACATGGAAAGGGCTTGGAAGGACTTTTGAAGAGATACTTCGGATAATAGATGTAGTCTGCGAAAACCGCTTAACAAAGGCATTTATAAGATATTAAGAACCCTACACAACGTAGGGTTCTTTTTCTTTACGCCCATCTGATATTAGGGCAATTTTAGGTGCAAAGTAGACTGTTAGCTGTCCTGAGATATATTACTTTTAGCCAAAAGTGGACTGGAATAGTGATTTTTATGCCAAAAAAGTGCTATAATCCCTTGATAATCCTCACTTTTTTAAAGTGGACTGAATTTAGAGAGCCTCTGTCCCCTTCAAGATGGACAGAGTATAATCGCAGACAACATCTACGATTATTGCTATAATTTTATTAGTATCGTGTACAAAATTGGACAATTTATAAGTTCGTATAATCTCAGTCCTGGTCTTGTATTAGACAGATTTTATTTTAGTTTTATTGTTTTTCTGAATTTTAAAAAAAGAGTTGAGAAAATTATTACACTACGGTATGATAGATTAACTCTAAAAAACACAATTTTGAGGTGATAAAATGAAAGAAGATAAGGTTGTAATGTAAACAAAGAACAAATTAAACTTATAGAAACGACTATTGATTCTCTTATAGTTGCTTTGAAGAAGGATATGCGTTAAAGGGTGCATGTCCTTCTTTTGTTTATTGTTAATCTTGGAGTCTTGAATTTTCAAGGCTCTTTTCTTTTTAATTATTATATGATATAATTTAACTTACAGCAAGGCAACATTAGCTACTATTTCTTACAGTATAGAAAATGGAAAACTCAATATTTCATTTTCTGACAATGGCATTCCTTACAATCCTCTTGAGGCAGCAGAACCTGATACAACTCTTTCAGCAGAAGAGAGAGAAATAGGAGGCCTTGGAATATTTATGGTCAAGAAAATGACAGAAAGTATGGAATATGAATACAAAGATGACAAAAACGTACTTACTCTTGTCATGCTGCTTAGTTAGGAGGAGATTTAATTGAAATCAAATATTTGTAAATTAAATGAAGATTTAACCTGCTTCGAAGCAGTTCTTACCGAGGTAGAAAAGGTAACTACATACAATGGTCTTGAGGATAAGAAAGCATTAAGACTTCGTCTTTTGGCAGAAGAACTTTGTGGAATGCTACCAGGACTTACCCAAAACTTTAATGGTGAATTTTGGACAGAAAATGATGGTGATAACTACGAGCTTCATGTAGAACTTAAAGCAGAGGATATGACTGCTGAGCTGAGAGATGAACTTATTTCTGTTTCAAAATCTGGTAAAAACGCCGCGGGAAAAGGGGTTATGGGCAAAATCAGAGCAGTTGCAGAGACGATGCTTCTTGCTGCTTTTGATCCTACTATTCCGCCAATTCCTGCAGACGAGTTTTATGATGCTTACGGCTTCAATATGGGATTTGGTTATGTAGATTCTGCAATAGCTTGCGAAGCAGGATATGTGTATTCATGGTCACTTTATAGTTATAAAACAGCGGTCGAAGAAAATGAAGATGAAGCATACGCAGAACTTGAACGCTCTATTGTAGCAAAACTTGCAGATGATATTATCGTAGGTGTTCGTGGTAACAATGTGGAGATTGTAGTTAAAAAGTCATTTGGCTTTCATTATTCCATATAAACGTACTAAATAGCATTATTAAGCAAATGTGGTGTTAATTTGTGGACAAAAATTGTTAAGTTGAACAGAATTCTGTGCAAATAATTGGCTAAAATGTGAATAATTTCTAAATACATGCCAAAGCACTTATGTTATTATAATTATATATATAATAAAGGAGTGGTAAAAATGATAAAGGTAGGAGCAATAAATATTGATGTTTCTCACCCAAAAGCATTTTCAGAAATTCTTGCTCAGGGCGATCGTGCACGTTATGTTGCTGTTTATAACGATGGCTTTAGAGGTAATGATGAGGTTGAAGCTTTTGCAAAGAAAATGGACCTTAAAATTTGTAATACTTTAGAAGAACTTGCAGATATGGTTGATATTGGTTTTTGCCATAGCTGTAATTGGGACAAACATTTAAATTATGTTAAACCTTTTATTGACAGAAATAAACCAGTGTTTATCGACAAACCAATCGTTGGCAATATGGATGATTTGAGAAAACTTGAAGAATATTGTGCAAATGGCGGAAAAATTATTGGTACTTCAGCACTTAGATACTGCGATGAAGTAGATGATATTAAGGCAAAACTTAAAGAAGTGGATGCAAAGCCGGTACACACTGTAGTAACAGTTGGTCCTGATGATTTCAACTATGCTATCCATGCTATTGAATTCCTTTGTGGACTTTACGAAGCAAGACCAGTAAGCTGTAAGTTCGTTGGCAGAGCTGTTGTTGATTCTAAAAATTGTGAAACATATTTTGTTAAATTCGATGATGGTACAACTGCACAGTATATAAACTATTTAGGTAAATTTACTTTCTTTAATGCTATTGTGCTTTCTTCCGACCCGCAGGTTGATTTTGATTATTGCTTTGCAGTTGACAATTCAAAATTCTATAAAAAGATGCTTGATAATGTGTGTGACTATGTTGAAGGTAAAGAAAATACCATCGCAACATGCGACCAAATGTGTGATGCTATAAAAATATTGCTCGCAGGAAAGGCATCTAAGGAAAATGGTGGTATAGAAGTTCCTTTTGATAGTGATTTGCTTAATAAAACTTCTTTTGATGGAAATGAATTTGAAAGAGGATATGCAGCAAGAAGAGGAACCAAGCTTTTTTCTTAATTGAGGTGTATGATGAAAATAACTAAAGCGTATTGCGCATATGAATCTGAAAAATTTATAAACTCTTTTGGCTTTAAAGGAAAAACTTTAAGTGGTGTTTGGCAGACAAGTGTTGCGGTTTATAGCGAATCTTTTTCAGGATTAGGACTTGGAGTTCAGAGCGTACTTTGGTCAGACAGTAATGTTTTTGCAACATACGGCGAGCAAAAATCAAACGAATTGATGTTTGCTGTTACTCAGTTTGCTACACAGCTTATTGAAGGTAAAAGCTTTGAAAGCCCAAAAGATTTCATAAATGATATATTTGACGAATGTTTTGAATATGCTAAAAAAATTACTGAAATGGAAGTTACAGAAACTTTTGTTTTGAATGCATTAGTTCCTTTGGATTTTGCATTATGGCAACTTTGGGCAAGAACAAATAATGTTAATAGTTTTGATAGTATATTTAATGGCGTTGGAAAAACTCAAAAACTTGCCAACATTCCGCTTATAACATATGGTGTGCCGGTTGAAAAAGTAAAACAAATGGCAGAAGACGGGGTGTGCATTTTCAAAATTAAAATTGGCTCTGATCCTGATGGTGACGGTGATGCTCAAAAAATGATTGCATGGGACAAAGAGAGAATGCTTTCAATCCACAATGCTCTTAAGGACACAAGTACACCATATACAGATTGCGGAAGAGCTGTTTACTATTTTGACGCCAACGGAAGATATCAGACAAAAGAGCAACTTAAAGAAGTTGTTGATTTTATGATTGAAACTGGTATTGCGGCTCAGACTGTTTTATTTGAAGAACCGTTCTCACCTGAAAATGAGATTTTTGTTGGAGACCTTCCTGTTGTTTTTGCTGCAGATGAAAGTGCTCATAGCTTAAAGGACGTAAAACGTCGTATTGAGCTTGGTTATAAGGCAATTACTTTAAAACCTATTGCTAAAACTTTAAGCGTAACTATTGATATGGCAAATTGTGCTGAGGAAAACAATGTTCAGTGTTTTTGCGCGGATTTAACTGTAAATCCAATTATGGTTGAATGGAATAAAAATTTTGCTGCAAGAATTAAACCTTTGAAAGGTATGAAGATAGGTGTTGTTGAATCTAACGGCGCTCAGAATTATATCAATTGGCAGGAAATGAAGAAAAGATTGCCATACGGTGCTGATAGTGGTGATGATACAATTTACAACCTGGATGATAACTACTATTCAAATAATGGTGGCGTTTTTGAAACATCTGCCTACTACGATAATTATTTAAAAAAATTCAATAATCTGTAATATGTTGGAGATAACTATGAAAAATTTTGTTATATTTGGATGCGGAATGATATCAAACATTCACGCAAAAGCAGTTGAAAGTCTTGAAAATGCAAAACTTTTAGGCTGTTGTGATGTTAATGTTGAGGCTGCAAAAACCTTTTCTGAAAAATATGGTATTAAATGCTATGAAAACATTGATGAAATTTTAAACGATAAAAACGTTGATATAGTATGTATTTGCACTCCCAGTGGAACACATGCGGAACTTGCAATTAAATTTTTAAATGCAGGAATTAATGTTGTGGTTGAAAAACCAATGGCTATAAATACAAAAGATTGTGAAAGAATAATTGAGGCATCAGAGAAAAATGGTGCGAAAATCATGGTGGTTTCTCAGCTTAGAACCTCACCAGATATTAAGCGTGCAAGAGAAATTGTACAGACAGGCAAGTTGGGAAAACTCGTTTTATGTGACCTTTATATGAAGTATTACCGTAGTGAAGACTATTACAAAGGTAGTTGGAGAGGTACGCTTAAAATGGATGGCGGCGGAGCTTTAATGAATCAGGGAATTCATGGTGTTGATTTGCTTCAGTATATTGTTGGCCCTGTTAAAAACATTAAGAGTATTGTTAAGACTTTAGTTCACAATATTGAAGTTGAAGATACCGCTGTTTCTGCTGTTGAGTTTGAAAATGGAGCTTTAGGTGTAATAGAGGCAACTACAGCAGTTAATCCAAGCTTTGACAGAGAAATGAAAGTTCATGGAACAAAAGGTTATATGTATATTTGTGATAATTGCATTGAAAAACTTGTTATTGATGGCGAGGAACAACCTTGTGAAAAATATAATTCCTTAGGCTCAAGCAGCGATCCTACTGCAGTACAGTATTTTGAACATGCAAAACAATTTAGTGCATTTATTGATGTTATAAATGGGCAGGATATTGAATATGTCAGTGGTTATGAGGGAATAAAAGCTGTAGACATTATTGAAAGAATTTATAATGACAGATAATTTTAAAGACCTGTGTTTAGCAGGTCTTTTAATTTGAAAAAATTTAGTACAGATGTGCATAAGAAATATTTGAAATTTTTCACATAAAAATAACTATTGACTAAAATTATTTTTTGTGGTAAAATCTTATTGTTAATAGGCAAGTTATATAATAAGAT
This sequence comes from Clostridia bacterium, assembly GCA_045589295.1. Lineage (GTDB taxonomy): Bacteria > Bacillota > Clostridia > RGIG6154 > RGIG6154 > RGIG2094. The sequence continues at coordinate 129,762 of JAZNOU010000007.1, read as the reverse complement.
ACTTTTTTTATGATAAAAGCTATATTTATTAATAAAACTTGTCTGATTTTTTTCGCAATGATAAAATGTATTTCGGTTTGAAAAAATAATTTTACGGGGTGTATAAATGTCTATTAATTTAAATAAGATTTTAGATGAGTTTAATCTCGGTAGGGATGTTGAAAGATACGGTAACGGACACATTAATGATACATATCTTACAAGCTCAAAGGATTATATTTTGCAGAGAATTAACACAAATGTGTTTAAAAATCCTGAAAAACTAATGGATAATGTTGAAAAGGTTACAGATTTTCTGCGCGAAAAGATTGCGGCCGAAGGTGGAGATCCTGCCCGCGGAACTATGAGAGTTATCAAAACAATACATGGTAAAAATTGTTACAAAGTTGATGATAACAATGTTTTTAGAGTGTATGAATTTGTAAAAAATACAATTGCCATTGAATCAAGCAAATCGTATACAGATTTGTTTAATGCTGGTAAAGGATTTGGACATTTTCAAAAATTACTTTCAGATTTTCCAGCAGAAGAACTTTATGAAACAATTCCTGATTTTCATAACACACCAAAACGTGTTGAAAATTTATTAAAGGCAATCAAAGAAGATAAAGCCGGTAGAGCTGCTTCTGTTCAGGAAGAAATTGATTTTGCACTTAAATTTGCAAATGAAGCAAGTATAGTAACAGATGGTATTGAAAAAGGCGATATCTTGCTTAGAGTTACACATAACGATACAAAGATTAATAACATTTTGTTTGATGAAAAAACAAGAGAAGCAGTTTGCGTAATTGATTTGGATACCGTTATGCCGGGTAGTATTCTCTATGATTTTGGTGATGCACTTAGAATGGGCGCATCAACAGGTGCAGAAGACGAAACTGATTTAAGTAAAGTAAACTTTGACCCTAAAGCGTTTGAAGCATTTGCTAAAGGTTTTTGCTCAGAAGTAGGGGAAACATTAACAGAAAGAGAAAAAGAATTATTACCATTTTCAGTTAAGCTTTTGACTTACGAATGCGGAATTAGATTCTTGACAGACTATTTGGAAGGTGATACATACTTCAAGATTCACAGACCAAATCATAACTTAGATCGTGCAAGAAATCAGTTCAAGCTTGTTGCAGACATTGATAAAATTCAAAATGATTTGTTAGAAATTGTAAAGCAGCTCTAATGAGCTGCTTTTTTAACGGCCAAATAACGGACAAATAATAGACAAAACTACGATTTCCTTAAAAATAAAAAATGACCGCTTTGCAAAATGGCTCTGCAAAGCGGTTTTTCTTGGAGCTATTGACGGGAATCGAACCCGTGACCTCCACACTACCAATGTGGTGCTCTACCAACTGAGCTACAATAGCAAATGGCGACCCGGAAGAGACTCGAACTCTCGACCTCCTGCGTGACAGGCAGGCGTTCTAACCAACTGAACTACCGGGCCACTTGCAACTATTTGATTATAACACACAATGTGGCGTTTGGCAAGTGGTTTTTGTTAAAAAATTAATTATTTGATAAGTTGAAGTCGTTAGATGGATTACAAATCAGGCAAACACGCTCCTTGGTTACAGGATGGAAAAAAGTAAGTTTGTAGCAATGCAGACAAAAAGTTTTGTTTTCTTCTTCAATTCCATATAAAAAGTCATACTTAAGTGGATAACCGATATGAGCAAAATGTACACGTATTTGGTGTGTTCTGCCTGTGTGGAGTTTAATGTGTGCAACAGATGAATGTTCGTTTTTATCAATAATTACATATTCTGTAATAGCTTTTTGACCATCACTTGCTACACAACGTTTTATAATGCTTTCTTGTTCTCTTTTGATTGGAGCATCTATAATACCATATTCGGGTGAGGGAACCCCGCTTAGGAGGGCAAGATATTCTTTTTTGAATTTGCCTTCCTGCATTTGCTTGCTAAGATCGTGGCATGCCTGGGGTGTTTTTGCAATAATGACAATACCTGTTGTATCTCTGTCTAATCTATTGACAGGTCTATATACAAAAGGTGAGTCTTTGTAATAAAACATTACCGCGTTGCCAAGAGTATTGTCATAATTATTCAAAGATGGGTGTACGGGCATATTTTTTGGCTTGTTAACAGCGAGAATATCTTCATCTTCATATAATATATCAAGCGGAAGCTTGACGGGAATAACATTTTGCGATTGATTTTGTGGGAATTTTATGCAAAGTATATCGCCGATTTTAACAGTTTTTCTGACAGTAACTGTTTCTCCATTTAGAATAATTCCGCCTGAAAGTTTTAGTTTTGAAATAAGCCGTGACGATAAGCAAAAGTGCCTTTTTAAAAGTTCGCCTACTGAAAAGTTTTCGTAAGATTTTTCAATCTTTAAAATTAATTCTCTCATTGTATTTTCCAATCAATTTCGCCTAAGTTGTTGTTTTTTAAAAACTCATTTGTTTGAGAAAAATGTTTACATCCAAAAAAACCACCATAAGCTGAAAGGGGACTTGGGTGAACTGTTTCTAAAACTTTGTGAATTGGGTTTGTTATTAAGGAAGTTTTTGAACGTGCATTTGAGCCCCATAGAATAAAAACAATTGGTTTGTCGCGCTTATTCAACAGTTCAATAATTCTATCGGTAAAAATTTCCCATCCTTTTCCCTTGTGACTGGCAGGAGCTGCCTCACGCACGGTAAGGGTTGTGTTTAACAATAGAACACCTTGCTTTGCCCAGTGAGTCAGTTCACCGTGAGTCGGCTCGTCAATTCCAAGGTCAGATTTTAACTCTTTAAAAATATTAACTAGAGATGGAGGTTTTTTGACACCTTTTTTTACTGAAAAGCAAAGACCATGAGCTTGCCCAAACCCATGATAGGGATCTTGTCCCAAAATTACAGCCTTTACATTTTTATACTCAGTGTATTTTAGTGCGTTAAAAATATCATACATATCAGGATATATATGCTTGGATTTGTATTCATTTACAAGAAAGGAACGAAGATTTAAATAGTAATCTTTCTCAAATTCTTCTTTTAAAAGTTCATCCCAATCATTACCTAAATTAACCATTTCTTCTCCTTGTTTTACAGATGGTTTTAAATACATAATTCAAAATAAATTTACAACTCTTGTTTGTTAAAATTATATAATAAATGTTATTTTTAGTCAAGAAAAAGTTAGGTTATGCAAGTGCGGCGGCTGAAAGCATAAGCGGCAAAACTTTCTCGTAAATTTCTGCAAATTGTGAGAATGGAAGTGGGTTTTTTCCACAACCTACTTCGACTGTATAGCTGGGCAAATTATACATTTTTATAAACCAGTCTTTGAAACCACCACATGCAGTAAGTCCTGTTGCCTTGTCTAAAACATAACCACTTTCTTTGCATAGAATTTTCCCGATTTCTAATCCTCTTGGAGGAATTCTACCATTATAATCATAATAAATAACTTCGCCTTGCGAGTGAAATGAAAGAGTGAGGGAAAATCTGTTTTTACGCACATATTCACAAATAGCACGGCTTTCCGGTTCAGATTCAAAATACTCTCCTGTATATTTAGTGTAGTTAGGTCCTATTATTCCTGATGATTCATTCATTCGTTTTGATAGCGAAAAACAAGCGTCATAGTTGTGGTTTAAGTCAACACCGTTTGCATTTGCCTGCCATTTGGAAGTAAAATCCTCACCCTTGTTATATGATACATATTTCTCATAGTTAGGTGAATTTTTATCAATGCCATTTTGTGCAATTTCAATGCCATCAGGATTAACCATTGGCACAATATGAAAGGTAGTATTTTCTAAAATGTTTTCAGCATCATAACCGCAAATTCGTTTGTGTTTTGAATTTAAGATATCATAACAGAATTTCACGAGCAGTGGGGAGGTAATCCATTCAAGACCGTGATGTGCCCCGTTAAAAAACACATGTTTGTTTCCTTTACCAAACTTAATACAATATAAATCTCTATTACAAACACTTTTCCCAATAGAAAAAATCTTAGCTTCTTTAAAGGAAGATAAGATTTTTAAATCGCTTTCTAAACAGAAAAAGTTGTAATTGTTTTTTATGTTAAGCATACCCGTCACATCCAAAATAAATAATATACTATATAGTATGCTTTTTATTTTCAAATAGTGATAATTTCTGAAATTTCTTCTTTTGGAGCAACGCTGATGCTTTCTACACTAAGATTATTAAAGTTTAAGGAATCTATAGTTGTTTTCAGTGCAATATCAGGTGTGTTGTTGCTTTCGCTTAAATGTCCTAACATAAATTTTTTTACACCATTGGATGCAAGGTGACAAACAAGGTCTGAGCATGCATTGTTTGAAAGATGTCCAACGTCAGACAGTATTCTTCGTTTTAGTGAATATGGGTACGGGCCATTTAATAACAGTTGAATATCGTGGTTTGATTCTAAAAATACAAATTCAGAACCATAGAAATATTTTAAAATTTCACGGTCTATATGTCCTAAGTCAGTTGCAACGGTAAGTTGACTTTTACCGCTTTTTATAACATAACCACAAGAGCAGGCTGAATCATGAGGAGTTTTGAATGGTATGATAGTAAGCGTTCCAATGTTAAACTCATCAAATGAAATAATATTCAAATTCTTGATTTTTTCTTTTCCGCTCATAGCGTTGTATGTAAGTTGGTTTGCATATACTGAAATATTATATTTGCTTGATGCGAGTGGGATGCCTGAGATGTGGTCACTATGCTCGTGAGTGACCAAGATGGCATCTATGTCAGCAATATCAATTCCAAGACGTAAAAGAGCGGCCGAAGTCCTTTTAAGGCTTGAGCCGCAATCTATCAATACTTTTGTGTTTTTGTCAGTAACAAGCAGACAATTAGCGCTGCTTGAACTAAAAAGTGAACAAAAATTTAACATACAAATCCTTTAGTTTGCAATATTTAATGGAGATCCTTCGAAATCGCGAATTCTTTTTATGTCAGCACCAAGATTGGTGAGCTTTTCTTCTAGGTCTTCATATCCTCGGTCAATGTATTTGAGGTTTGTAATCTCGGACTGACCATCTGCCATTAAGGCGGCCATAACCATTGCAGCGCCAGCCCTTAAATCGACAGCCTTTGCTTTGCAACCGGTAAGACGAGAAACACCTTCAATAGTAGCAGTACTACCATCAACATTAAGATTTGCGCCGAAACGTCTTAATTCGTCTATATACTGAAATCTGTTATCCCAAACGCTTTCATTTACATAACTGGTGCCTGAAGCAGTAGTTAAAAGTGTAACTGCAAGAGGTTGAAGGTCAGTTGGAAAACCAGGATAAGGTAAAGTTTTAATTCTGCAGGGCTGAAGTCTTGAAGAATTTATAACTCTAACACTGTCTTCGTATTCGACAACGTTTGCACCTGTTTCAACGAGTTTTGCAGAAATTGATTCTAAATGTTTAGGTATAACGTTTTTGATTGTAACATCACCACCGGCAGCGGCAGCCATAAGCATATAAGTACCGGCTTCAATATAATCGGGGATAACCGAATATGTTCCACCTTTTAAGAAATTAACGCCTTTTATTTTTATAACGTCGGTGCCCGCGCCTTTGATATTTGCACCCATTGAGTTTAAAAAGTTGGCAACATCAACAATGTGAGGTTCTTTTGCAGCGTTTTCGATTATTGTAAGCCCCTGGGCTTTAACAGCTGCAAGCATAACATTAATAGTTGCACCAACAGAAACAACATCAAAGAAAATATGTGAACCTACGAGCTGGTTTGCGCACAAGCTGTAGTTGCCATTTTCTTGAGAAATCTCGGCACCCAATGTTTTAAAACCTTTCAGGTGTTGGTCTATAGGTCTTGAACCGAAGTCACAACCACCAGGCATTGAAACAACAGCTTTGTGAAATTTTCCTAAAAGTGCCCCCATAAGATAATATGAAGCACGCATTTTTCTTACCATTGAGTTGTCAGCACAGTATGTGTCAACATGGCTGGAGTCAATTTCCAAAGTTGTCTTATTTATAAGTTTTACTTTTGCACCAAGCTGGGTCAGAATTTCTGTTATTACAGATACATCATCAATGGTTGGGACATTTTCAATAACACATTTTCCGTCAACCAAAAGTGCCGAGGGGATGATAGCAACAACAGCATTTTTTGCACCGCTGATTGTTACAGAGCCGTTAAGACTTTTTCCACCGTTTATAACTAATTTATCCATTATAAGCCTCTTTTAAAATTATTCGGATTTAGCTCCGCATTTTTTGCAGTAAGCATCATTTTCAGAAATGGGTTCAGAGCAAGCAGGACATTTTTTTGTGTTTTTAATTTCTGAAATCTTATCTTTAGTAGCTTCAAGTGCGTCTTTAAGCTCTGCAATACATTCAAATTCTTCTGAAAACTGTTCAGGAGTTTCGTTTTCACGGATGCAAGTTTCTACAAACTTTTTACCAATTGAAGTGTAAACTTTTTCAAGCTGTGCCTCAATGTCAGAAGCAGTGTAAGTAAGTTTTGCAGATTGAACAAGTTTGCTTGTTTCTTTGGAAATAAATCTGGCAGCTTTGCCGACTTCTTCACTAATCTTATTTATATAATCCATAAAAATTCCTCCCTATATATTTTTACAAATTTATTATACCACACGCGGCAATTTTAATCAATAGAATTTTTCAAAAAATATGGATATATCGGCAATATATGAAAATTTTCTGGTTTAAGTTACGATTTAATGAAAAGTTTTGCAAAAAAGTATACAAATCGTTTGTCAAAACCAACAAAAATTATCTACATTTATTGACAAGTTACTACTAAAATATTAAACTTTAATAAAGTGGTGCGGTAATGTTGATTTGTTGCACCCAAAGACAAGGAGGAAAGGTCATGAATATCACAGATATTAGAGTGAGACGTATTACGGCAGAAGGGAGAATGAAAGCAGTTGTTTCGGTAACGTTTGATGATGCATTCGTAGTGCATGACATTAAGGTTATTGAAGGTCAGGATAGATTGTTTATTGCAATGCCAAGCCGTAAGACTTCAGATGGTGAATTTAAGGATATTGCACATCCAATTAATGTTCAGATGCGCGAATCACTTCAGCAGGCAGTTTTGGCTAAATATGAAGAAAGCCTTAAAGATGCTGACGAACCTGTAGCTGAATAATTATTAAGAATAAAGCGGATAGTCTTAATGGATTATCCGTTTTTTTATTGAAAAATATTTAGATGTATGTTACAATATGTGAAACTCTTTTTAGTAGTTTGAAATGATAAAATAAAGATAGGGAGGTTGTTTTTTGAAAAAGCTTATTGATAAACTTGCGACACAAAAAAGTTTAAACTATAGTGAGTTTCGCACACTTTTGTCGGATTTTACTTATGAAGATAGAGAGTATGCTGCAGAAATTGCAAGAAAAGTGGCTATTGAAAATTTCGACAACAAAATATTTATCAGAGGTCTTATAGAAATTTCTAGCTTTTGCAAAAATGACTGTCTCTACTGCGGATTAAGAAGAAGTAATAAAAATGCGCAAAGGTACAGGTTGTCAAAGGAAAATATTTTGGATTGTTGTAAAACGGGATATGAACTTGGGTTTCGTACTTTTGTACTTCAAGGCGGTGAAGATGAATTCTACACCGACGATATAATGTGTGACATCGTTGCACACATAAGAAAGAAATATTCAAATTGTGCAATAACACTTTCTTTGGGAGAAAAAAGCAGAGAAAGTTACCAAAATTTGTATAACGCAGGTGCCAACAGATATTTGTTACGCCATGAAACTGCAGACAAAGAGCATTACTTAAAACTTCATCCTGAAAGTATGAGTTTTGAAAATAGGTTGAGATGCTTAAATGACCTTAAAGAAATTGGTTTTCAGACAGGTTGTGGATTTATGGTTGGTTCACCATATCAAAGTATTCAGGCTTTGGCAAAAGATTTGATTTTTATTAAAGATTTTAAACCTCAAATGGTTGGAGTTGGACCATTTATACCACATAAAGATACGCCGTTTAATAATTTTGAACACGGAAACCTTGAACTTACATTGTTCTTGATTAGCTTAATAAGAATTATGCTGCCCAAGGTATTACTTCCGTCAACTACTGCATTGGGTACTATTGATAAAGATGGAAGGCAACTTGGAATTTTAGCAGGAGCAAATGTAGTTATGCCAAATTTATCTCCAGAAAATGTCAGAAAAAAGTATTTACTTTACGACAACAAAATTTGCACCGGTGATGAAGCGGCTGAGAGTCTTAAATCTCTCAAAAAAACAATGAAAGAAATCGGGTATGAAATTGTTGTATCAAGAGGAGATTATGAGAATTAACAAAATTTTGCAATTTGCTTTACATTAATAACTTTTTGTGCTAAAATACTCATAGCAAATTATTTTGGAGGAATTACAGTGGAAATTTATCAGGAATTGGTAGAACGTGGGCTTATTGCTCAGGTTACCGATGAAAAAGAAATCAGAGAACTTGTTAACAGTGGTGGAGCTAAATTTTATATAGGGTTTGACCCGACAGCAGATTCTCTGCATGTTGGTCATTTTATGGCACTTTGTTTGATGAAAAGATTGCAGATGGCAGGGAATAAGCCTGTTGTTTTAATTGGCGGCGGTACCGCTTATATTGGTGACCCATCAGGTAGAACAGATATGCGTTCTATGATGACACCTGAAACTATTCAGCACAATTGCGATTGTTTTAAAAAGCAGATGGAACGTTTTATCGAGTTTGGTGAAGACAAAGCTATCATGGTTAATAATGCAGATTGGCTTTTAAAACTGAATTATGTTGACCTTTTAAGAGAGGTTGGGGCATGTTTTTCAGTTAATAATATGCTTCGTGCAGAATGCTATAAGCAACGTATGGAAAAAGGTCTTAGCTTTTTAGAATTTAACTATATGATTATGCAGTCTTATGACTTTTTGCATCTACATAATACTTATGGTTGTAATATGCAGTTTGGCGGAGATGATCAGTGGAGCAATATGCTTGGCGGAACTGATCTTATCAGACGTAAAACAGGCAAAGATGCTTATGCAATGACAATTACACTTTTGATGAATAGTGAAGGTAAAAAAATGGGCAAAACTGCAAATGGCGCGGTTTGGCTTGATCCAAATAAAACAACTCCGTTTGAATTTTATCAGTACTGGAGAAATGTAGACGATGCAGATGTTATGAAGTGCCTTAAAATGCTTACATTCCTTTCACTTGATGAAATTAACCAAATGGAAAATTGGGAAGATAGCAGAATCAATGAAAAGAAAGAAATTTTGGCTTTTGAACTTACTGCGCTTGTTCACGGCAAAGAAGAAGCTGAAAAAGCTCAAGCTACATCAAGAGCACTTTTCTCTGGAAAGGGTGATGACGCAAATATGCCCGCTACAGAAATTGAGGAAAGTATGCTCACAGGCGGAAAGATTTTGCTTTCTGATCTTATGATGGTTTGTCAGCTTGCGGCAAGTAAGAGTGAAATCAGACGTCTTGTTCAACAAGGCGGTATTGCAGTTAACGACGAAAAAGTTTCTGATTTTAATATGGAAATTACTGACGATATGTTGAAAAATGGTGTTAAAATAAGAAAAGGTAAAAAAGTATTCCATAAAGCAATTTTAAAATAAAAAACAAACCTCGGGGATAATCCCGGGGTTTGCTTTTTTTGGAGTCACACTGTTGACAGTTACAGGTTTGAGTAGTTGGATTTCACTCAAACCTTGACTTTTGTAAGGAATTGAAGTATAATAATAAAGATTAAATAAAGGTTATTGAAGCCGAAAACGGAGGATTGTATGAAAAAACGTGCGCTTATAGACGTTTGTGATAAGTCACATATTTTGGATTTTTCACAAAAACTTTCTGACCTTGGCTTTGAAATTATTGCGCTTGGAACTACCTATGAATTTCTTAAAAACAGTGGACTGGAAGTTTTGTCTGCATTTGATGTTACAACAGCTCAGTCCTATCTTGGTGGTACTATTGAAACACTTAATGCAAAAATTCATATGGGTATATCCGCAAGGCGTTCCGATGCAGAAGATATGCTTCAGATGAAGGAACTTGGAACGGAGCCTATAGATGTTGTGGTAGTTGAACTTCCAACAGAATTTGTTATGAATAAGAGCGCTGATATAAAAGATGCACTTTCAAACATTAACGTTGGAACTGCTGCGATTTTAAGGGCAGCAGCTAAGAATTTTGAAGATGTTGCAGTTTTGGTTAATCACCAAGACTATGACAAGGTTATTTGTGAGATTTCTGAAAAAGGGGAAGTTTCTAAAGATACAAAAACTGAACTATGTCTTAAAGCACTCTCATATATTAGCCATTATGATGCACTTATTTGTTCTTATGTCAGCAACAAAAATATTTCAGACGGTTATCCACAAATGCTTACTTTAACTTATGAAAAGACAATGGACCTTACAAACGGACAAAATACGCATCAGACGGCAGCTCTTTACAGGGATGTTTTGAGTGATGATATTGGCATAAAAGATGTAAAACAGCTTGGTGGAGAAGCACTTACGTATAATTGTATAAGTGATATAGATTATGCAATAAGCGTTATCGAAGAATTTGATAATCTTGCCGTTATTTCAGTAAAAGGAAGGAATATTTCCGGAGCAGGCGAAAGTGAGAGTGTATATGAAGCGTATATGCGTGCTTGTAAAAGAGAATTTAACTCACTTGAAAATTGTGTTGTTATTACAAATGCTGAGGTTGACAGAAGAACCGCTTTGGAAATTATTAAATATCCTCTAAATGCAATTGTTGCTCCATCATATGATGAAGATTGTTTAGAAGTTCTGTCTGGAAAAGAAGGTCTTAGATTTTTTGAATTGCCTGAAATAAGCAGTAAACACATTCCGGTTACCAACGAAGTTCAGAGTGTTTCGGGTGGTATACTTATTCAAAGTGTTAACAACAGATTGTTAGAGGAAAACGACTTGAAATGTCTTACACAATGTAGTCCATCTGAACAGGAACTTAAAGAACTTCTGTTTGCATGGAAACTTTCTAAGCATACAAAATCAAGTTCAGTTGTTATTACTAAAGATGGTCAGATGATTGGCGTTGGCCAGGCACAGAATGATGGTGCTGATGCCGCAAAAGTTGCAATTTCAAAATGCAGTGATATTTGTGACAAAGCAGTTGTTGCATTTGATTCGGTTATACGTGACATCAGAGTTGTAGATGTTTTAAGTGAAAATGGAATTTGTGCCATTATTTACCCTGGAGGAACACCTATCGAACAGGAATTGATTAATAAGTGTAATGAATGCAATATTTCACTTTTAACTGCAAATATAACACATTATAAAAATTAAACATCAGCTCCTTTGGGGCTGTTTTTTTTATTCACAAACATTTTGGTAAGACATAAAATGTAATGTACGTGAGTGCTGGGGTTTGGGAGGATAATATGAATTATTCAATAATTGCACTGTCATCTGTTACAGCAGCTAAAAGAGTGGAGCGCTTAGCATTAGAAAACGGAATTTTTTGTCAGACATTGCATACACCAAAAATTATTTCGAAAAATGGGTGTAGTCACAGTGTGCGTGTAAAAAGACATCTTACAGGTGATATACTGGGTATATGCAGCAAACTCGGCATTCAGGTGAAAGGTGTATATGCTGAAAGAACTGTTGCGAAGGGGCGCGTTGAGTATGAGAAAATTGACTGAAAAACTTATATATTTGGATAATAGTGCAACAACGTATATGAAACCTGAGGCAGTTTACAACAAAATAATTTCAGTTATGAAAACAGCCGGCGGCAACGCTGGAAGAGGAGGTCACTTGCTTGCAAACAGAGCAAGTGATGTTATTTTTGATACAAGAATTTTGGTGAGTGAACTTTTTAATATACCATCACCAGAAGAAATTTGTTTTGTAAATAATGCATCAACGGGGCTTAATTTTGCAATAAAAGGGGTTTTGAATAACAATGACCACGTTATAATTTCCCCATATGAGCACAATTCAGTTGTAAGGCCAATTTACAAACTTACTCAAAAAGGAGTAAAGTGTTCTGTTGCACAAGAAAATGAAAACGGATACTTTGAAGATTTAGAAAGCGTTATTACCCCTGAAACTAAAATGATAATAATTAACCACGTCTCTAATGTTAATGGTAGAATTGCGGATATAGAAAAAATAGGTGAAATAGCTAAAAAAGGTAATATTGTTTTTGCAGTGGATGCGTCGCAATCTGCAGGGCATATTGATATTGATGTGCAAAAAAATAATATTGATATTTTGGTATGTTCGGGACACAAAGGATTGTTTGGACCTCAAGGGACAGGTGTAATGTATGTTAAGAAGGGGTTGGAGCTTGATACCTTGTTTGAAGGGGGGAGCGGTAGTAGCTCAGAACTCTTAATTCAGCCTGAAATTTTGCCCGACAGATTTGAAACAGGGACACAAAATGCGCCGGCAATAGGTGCTTTAGGTGAGGGGATAAAATTTATTAAAGATGTTGGTATAGACAACATTGAAAAATACGAAAATATGCTTGCCGAAACAATGATTGACGGATTGAATTCTATGAAAAATATTTGTGTGTATTCGAAAAATGAAGGCATAAAAGCAACAGGTGTTGTGGGGTTCAATATTATAGGGAAGGATAGTGTTGAAATTGCCAATATTTTGAGCGAAAAATATAATGTTGCAGTGCGTGGTGGATTGCACTGTGCTATGCTTGCGCATAAGACAATCGGCACATTGAAAACAGGGTGCTTGAGGGCATCACTAAGCTGTTTTAATACAAAAAAACAGGTAGAAAAATTCCTGAATATTATTGACACAGTAAGACATTTTGATGTATACTAAATATGAATAATATTTAGGAGTTTGTTATGGAAAGAATTTTAACTTTTTTTTCAAGCTATATTAATGTTTTTAAATTAAATGACTTGTTTGACATTCTTTTTATATCTTTAGCAATTTATTGGTTAATCAAGTTGATCGCAGAAACACGTGCAGCCCAGCTTATAAAGGGGCTTGTGGTTTTGCTTGTTGTTACTCAGGTCAGCGATTGGTTTAATTTAAACGTTATCAATTTTTTGTTAACAAATGTTATGCAGGTTGGTTTTTTAGCGCTTATAATTGTGTTTCAACCTGAATTAAGACGTGCCTTAGAACAAGCAGGAAGAACTAAACTAGGTGACTTTATTTTTGCATCCGATTCAGGAAGTAAACAAATTATGGAGCAAACCATTGTTGAAATTTGTTCTGCTGTTGGTACACTTTCATCTACAAAGACAGGTGGACTTATTGTTATAGAAAGAAATACAAGAATTGGCGATGTTACTTTAACAGGAACACAGCTTGAATCAAAAGTAACAAAAGAACTGCTTCTTAATATTTTTTATCCCAATACCCCTTTGCACGATGGAGCAGTTATTATAAAAGACAACCAGATTAAAGCGGCAGGATGTCTTTTACCCCTTTGTGAGAGTAAAAACTTAAGCTCAGAGTTAGGGACAAGGCACAGGGCTGCAATTGGGATGTCAGAAACATCTGATGCATTGGTGATTGTGGTTTCTGAAGAAACAGGTAAAATTTCCGTTGCAAAAGATGGTTCGCTTACACGAAATTATACACCTGAAACTTTAAAACGCTCTTTGGAAAAAAATCTTATTATATTTGATGATGAGAAAAAATCTCCTATTAGAAAAATCAAGGAAAGGGTGAAGGACAGACAATGAGAAAACTATTTCATAATGACACTGTAATCAGAGTAGTATCTGTCCTTATATCTATTCTTTTATGGATGTATGTTGTAGGTGTGAATAATCCAACTGTTTCTTTGGTTATGAAAGCAGTTCCTGTCAGAACAATAAATAATGCAGAATTTGATGCCTCAGGACTTAAAATTATCTCTAACAGCGTTAAGTCACTGGATGTGAAAATTGAAGGCAGACACTCAGAAGTTTCCAAAATTTCAGCTAATGATATTTTAGCTCAAATTGATGTGTCTAAAATTACAAGCCCTGGAAACTATGAATTGGAAATTATATTGAATACAAAAATCCAAGGGGTTAGTTTTACGAACATTACTGCTAACAAAACTAATGTTTTTGTAGATTATATTATTTCAGTTAATAAAGATATTGAGGTTGAAACGTTAGGAGAACCAAAAGAAGGTTTTGTTTTGGACAATGTTGTGCCGCAGGATAAACAAGTTAAGGTAAGAGGACCTAAAAGTCATATTAATAAGATAAAAGGTGCAATTGCTAAAATTGATATTTCCGGTGCTGATGGAACGCTATCAAAAAACTGCGCATTTGAAATTGTTGATACCACCGGAAGAAAAGCTGACTTGTCTTTTGTTACAACAGATATTACAGAAACACTTGTAAATGTAACTTTTTCACATGAAAAGGAAATTCAGATTGTGCCTGTGTTTGAAAGTTCTGCACAGATCTCGGGGTATGATGTAAGAGTTTCGCCTGAAATTGTTAAAATAAAAGGAAATGCTGATATTGTAAAATCAATTTCAAAAATTGAAACAGACTTAATTAAATTACCAGATAATTTTGGAGAACAAAAAACTTTTTCTGTTGATGTGAATTTAAAATTATCTGAAGGTATGTCTTTTTCAGGGGAATATAACAAATTTAAGTTAATTTTAACATCTAAGCAATAAACTATACTTGTGTATTTTTTTGCCAAACGGTTATAATAAAGAATAATATTGAAAAACTGCAAATTGAATTTTGCAGTTTTTTAATACAAAAAATAGTTTTACATAATAACAAGAAAGGATGAATGTTATGTGTGGAATTACAGGTTATGTTGGAGTAAAAAGTGCGACAGATTGCTTGTTAGATATGTTATACAGGCTTCAATACAGAGGATACGATTCTGCAGGGGTAGGAGTTATATCATGTAGAAAAATAAAGGTGTGTAAATGTAAAGGGGATATTTCAAATTTAAAAAGAAAAATAAAAAATACAAATTTGGGTTCAAATGCAGGCATTGGTCATACAAGGTGGGCAACGCATGGTAAACCCGATGATGTAAACGCTCATCCGCATTTATCTGAGGATAAAACCTTTGCAGTAGTTCATAATGGCATAATTGAAAATTATCTTGAAATTAAAAATATGCTGAAGTTAAATGGTTATAGTTTTGTTTCACAAACAGACACAGAGGTAATTGCTAATTTATTGCAGTATTATTATAAGGGCGATGTTTTTGAGGCGCTTGTAAAAACAACAAAGCTTTTGAAAGGATCGTATGCTATAGGTGTTATGAGTGTATATCAGCCTGAAACATTGTTTGCAACTGCTAAGGATAGTCCGCTTATTGCAGGAGTTGGCGAGAATGAAAATTTTGTTTGCTCAGATATTCCTGCAATTTTACCGTTGACAGAAAAGATTTATATTTTAAATGACGGTGAGTTTGCAATTATAACAAAGTCGGATATAAAGATAACAGACGAAAACAAAACAGAGATAGAAAAACAATTTCATCAGGTAAAATATAAAGCAGATGAAATTGGCAAAGAAGGTTTTGATTTTTATATGGAAAAAGAAATTATGCAACAACCGGAAGCTATCAGAAAAACTATTACCCCCAGAATTATTAAAGGAAGAGTGTTTATTGAAGAAATTGATGCTGGTTTTTTCGAAGGTGTTGAACATATTCACATTGTAGCTTGTGGAAGCGCATTTAATGCAGGGCTTGTTGGAAAGTTTTATATAGAAAAATTTGCTAGGATAAATGTGTGCGTACAGCTTGCTTCTGAGTTTAGATATAATAATCCAATCATAGGAAATAATGATGTAGTGATTGCAATAAGTCAATCAGGTGAAACATCTGATACTTTGGCTGCAGTAAAATATGCAAAGCAAAGTAATATTAAAACGCTTGCAATTACTAATGTAAAAGACAGCAGTCTTGCAAGAGAGTGCGATGACGTGATATATACCTTTGCAGGTCCTGAAATAGCCGTGGCAACAACAAAAGGATATATTACCCAGGTGTATGTACTAATGTTGATTTCGGAATTTCTTGCACACAACAAAAAATTACATTATGATGAATTTATACAAAAACTATTGCGGTCAGCTGAAATAATAGAAGAACTTATTTCGGAAACTGACAACGTAAAAAAAATGGCTGAACTATTTTTTGATACTAAAAATATGTTTTTCATTGGAAGGGGTATAGATGGTATTATTTCAATGGAAGGTGCGCTTAAGCTTAAAGAGATTTCGTATATTCACGCAGAAAGCTATTGCGCTGGGGAATTAAAACATGGAACATTAGCTTTGATAGAAGAAGGTACACCAGTAATTGCAATTTGTACTCAAAGGAAACTATTCGACAAGATGCTAAGCAACATTAAGGAGGTAAAAGCACGCGGTGGAGTGGTAATTGCGGTTACACTTGAAACAATGTATGATGTAATTAGCGAGGTTGATGAAGTGATTTTAATTCCCGATGAGGGAGATGAAATATCTCCAATATTTGCTGTAATTATGCTTCAACTTTTCGCATATTATGTTTCGCGACACAGAGGAATTGATGTTGATAAACCAAGAAATTTAGCTAAATCAGTTACTGTTGAGTAAAAAAATAAATTTTTTTGCAATATTTTGTTGACTTATTTGGCTTTTTTTAGTATTATAATAGTATTAGACATCAATTTTGTTTTAGGAGGACTGTGATGATTTCCGAAACCGTAATTATTCAGAATAAAGTGGGCCTTCATTCGAGACCTGCCACATCATTTATCCAGAAAGCTAATGAATATAATTGCAATGTATGGATTGAGAAAAACGAGCGCAGAGTTAACGCAAAGAGTCTTCTTGGCGTGTTGTCACTTGGTGTGCTTCAGGGGACGGAGATTAACATAATCGCAGACGGCTCTGATGAATCAGAAGCTGTTCAGGCAATGGTTGCTTTGGTTCATTCAGGTTTTACAGAATAAGTTAGTTTGTTTATGCCCGCTATTAGCGGGCATAATTTAATATAAGCAGAAGGAGGGGAAATATGGTTACGGACGAATTTTTAAAATCACTACCTGAAAATCCGGGTGTGTATATTATGAAATCCGCTGATGATACTATTATTTATGTCGGAAAGGCAAAAAATCTTAAAAACAGGGTTACTCAATATTTTAAAAAGAACTCATCGCATACAGCAAAAGTTCTTGCTATGGTTTCAGCAATCGCGAATTTGGAGTATATAGTTACTAATACGGAAACAGAAGCGCTTAATTTAGAATGCTCGCTTATAAAAAAATATAGACCAAAGTATAATATTTTGCTTAAAGACGATAAAGGCTATCCGTTTATTGAACTAACACACGAAGACTTTCCCAGGCTAGTTTTATCGCGACGTAAAGATAATAAGAACTCAACATATTTTGGCCCCTTTATTAGCTCTTTTCATGCAAAAAAAGTTATATCAGTTGTAAATAAAATTTTTAAAATAAGAGAATGTAGCGGCGATTTGTCTAAGGTGAAAAATCCGTGCCTTAATCATCACATACAAAGGTGTGATGCTCCTTGTTGTGGTAAAATTACGAAAGAAGAATATGCCGAAAAAGTTAAACAAGCAGTAAAGGTTTTAATGGGTAATACTCAGGCTTTGATAAGAGAACTTACTGATAAAATGAATAAAGCTGCCGAAGAATTCAGGTTTGAGGATGCGGCAGTATTTCGTGACAGAATAAACGGTATAGAAAAAATGTATGAAAGCCAGCTTACAGTTTCAGTCGATGATAAAGATAAAGATATTTTGTGCCTTTTAAAAAGCAATAATGATGTATGTGTGCAACTTTTGCATATAAAAAAAGGTAAACTAATTGATAAGAAAACATTTTTTATGAACAACAGTATCGAGGATGATAATGGCAATATTATTGAAGCTTTTTTGATGCAATATTATTCTGATTTTAAACCTGCCAAAAATATTTTTCTTTCAGATTTGCCTGAAAATCAAGCAGAAATAACTGAGTTTTTGTCCAATCTTAATAGAAGTAAGGTTGTACTTAAAAAACCTTTAAAAGGCGATAATTTGAAACTTATGGAAATGGCACGTAAAAATGCACTTGAGGCTATTGATAACAAAAAATTGACTAAAAAAACTTCTGATAATAACGAAGCATTGGAACAATTTAAATATTATTTAGGCTTAAGTGAAATTCCTTTCAGGATAGAAGCGTACGACATTTCTAATATCGCAGGCAGTGAAACGGTAGCTTCAATGGTTGTGTTTGAAAATGGGTTGCCGTGCAAAAAACAGTACAGAAAGTTTAAAATTCATTCTTTGAGTAGACAAGATGATTACGGAGCAATGAGAGAGGTAATTACACGTAGGTTTACTCATGATAAAAAGGATGAAAGCTTTGATAAGAAACCTGATATCGTTTTTGTCGATGGTGGAAAGGGGCAGATTAATGCTGCAAGAGCTGCTTTAAATGAAATTGGTGTTGATATTACAGTGCTTGGAATAATAAAAGATGATAAACACAAAACGCGCGATATTGTATCGGAAAATAAAGAGTTTAATATTCCGGTTGGCACTAAATGTTTTAAACTTGCAACAGAAATTCAGGATGAAATGCATAGGGTTGCAATATCTTATCACAGACTTTTAAGAAAAAAGAAAAACACCGAAAGCGAACTTATGAAAATCCCTGGAATAGGGAAAAAGCGATATATAGCGCTAATGTCTAAATTTAAGACGTTGGAAAATATTAAAAGTGCTACAGCAAATGATATATCTCAAATTAAAGGTATATCAAAAAAAGAGGCAGAAAAGATAGTTAAACACATTAAACTTATGTCTTTTTTTGAGTGAAAATTATTGACAAGCAATTTTCCAACAAGTATAATATTTAATAGGTAGGTTTGCAGAATTTTAGATTGAGAATGGATGTGTATATATGATTAAAAGGGCAACCGGCATAGTTATAACATTAATTGCAATATTTACGATGTGCTTAGCATTTTCTATTTCGGTTAGTGCGGAGGGTACCCTTGAATTTAAAGTAACAACAAGTGAATTTATAAGCAATAAGGTTACAGCAACTGTTTCAATAGAGGATAATCCTGGACTGGCTTCTTATGTTGTGGCGTTAAAATATGATAAATCAAAATTCAGACCCATTTACAATGAATCATCTTACTCTGCTGTTGTTGACAAAAAATTGTATGACAGCTATATGGATGACATTGTAAGTAATTCTGATGGCTTGGGAAGTCAGGACATTTCTAACCTTGATTATATTACTGCAGTTGGTGTAACTAATATGTATAATATGAATTTGGCAGCAACTGGTGATATTTTTAGTATAGATTTTGAAGTCTTGGATGCGGATGCAAGATTTTTTGCGTGTGAATTTGAAGTAATTGAGCTTTTTACATATGATCCCTCTGACTTAGATGCCAATGAAGATGGATATGCACCGCTAGATTTTAATATTATAAATGCGGATGGAATATATACTGTTGAACACTATAAAGAACTTTTAAACGGTGAATATGAAATCGTTTCTGAAACATATTTTGCGCCGGTAGGAAGTTCTGTTTCGGCTACACGAAAGAATTTTGATAGTCATTTGTATGATTCATCCGCCGGAAATATTAGAACCGGCATAGTTGAAATGGACGGAAGTTTAGTTCTTAAGTGTTATTATAAGCTTAGAACTTATAATGTTATCTACAATTACGGGGAAGCAACCCAGTTTGGTATTTCAAGCAATACTGCAAAATACGGAAGTGTAGTCCCTGTTCCAGATGAAACAACTTTCAGTAAAACTAACTATACTTTTAAAGGTTGGTATACACAACCAAACGGGCAAGGTGAAAAGATCACTTCTGATACGGTTGTCGACAATAATTTAGAAATATACGCTTATTGGGTTGAAAAACCAACATATTCAGTTAAACATTATCTTGAAAATTTAGATGGTACATACTCAGAACAAATTTTGGATAAAAAGATAGAATATTCAGATGAAAATAAATATGTAACTGCTATTCCCAATACATACGAGGGTTTTACGTTTAATCAAGCTGAAAGTATTACATCGGGAAATGTCTTGGCCGATAATTCAACTGTATTGGAATTACGTTACGACAGAAATATTTATACAGTAAAATTCTATAATGCAACAGGAGAAGTTCTTGATACACAATCTGTAAAATACCAGGGCAGTGCAATTCAGCCTCAAGCACCATCAAAAGCCTCAACTGAGCAGTATGACTATACATTTACAGGTTGGGATAAAGAATTTGCAAATGTAGTACAAAATCTTGATATTTATCCACAGTATAGTCAAACTTTAAGAAGCTACACCGTAACTTACGATTATCAGGGTGCAACAACTGTCGGAATCGCAAGCAATGTAGTTGAGTATGGTGAAAAAATTGTTCTCCCGGACGAAAATACATTTGAAAAGACAAATTTTGAATTTGCCGGATGGTATTATTCAGATGTTTTTGACGAAAGTGATAAAGTTAAAACAAATGATACAGTTCAAGGTACAGTAACAATATATGCAAAATGGGTTTCACAGCCGAAATATATTGTTAACCACTACAAAGAAAATCTTGACGGAACATATTATTTGGATGAATCCGCAACAACACAGTTTTATCTTGAATCTTCACAGACGGCAACAGCAACACCTTTAACGTATGAAGGTTTTGTAGAAAATACTTCACATGCAGACAGAGTGCCATCATACCAAGGTGCAGCAGGGAGTGAAAATACATTAAAACTGTATTACTCACGAAAACTTTATACAGTAAAATTTTACGATGCAGAAGGTGGAGTGCATAATACACAAACTGTAAAATACCAGGGCAGTGCAATTCAGCCTCAAGCACCATCAAAAGCCTCAACTGAGCAGTATGACTATACATTTACAGGTTGGGATAAAGAATTTACAAATGTAGTGCAAAACCTTGATGTTTATCCGCAGTATAGCCAAAGTTTAAGAAAATACACAATAACATATAACTATCAAGGAGCAACAAGTGTAGGAGTAGCAAGCAATACAATTGAATACGGTTCAAATGTTGTTTTACCCGAAGAACAGACTTTTGAAAAAACAGGACATATTTTCAAAGGTTGGTTTACAATGCCAAATGGTGAGGGAACAGAAATTACAACAAGCAATGTAGTAACGGGAGAAATGACAATTTATGCGTATTGGGAAAAACCTTCTTACAAGGTAAGTTACTACAAAGAAAACTTAGATGGTACATACACACTTGCTGAATTAGAAACATTGAGCGGTTTGGAAGGAAGTACAGTTACAGCACCGTCTAAATTTTACGAAGGTTTTGAATTAGATAGCATAAATTCTGAAAACATTCTTTCAGATGTAGTCAAAGCAGATGGTAGTACCCAGCTTAAAGCGCATTATAACAGAAAAATTTATAATATAGTATTTGATTATCAGGATGCTACTGTTTCTGGAATGGTGTATTCAAGTGCCAAATATGAGGCAAATATTATTGTTCCAAATGAGAGCACTTTCAGCAGAGACGGATATACATTTGTTGGTTGGTTTACTGAACCGTACGGGGCGGGTGACAGAGCCACTGCCATTACAGTTAGTTCTGATATAGTTCTGTATGCTTATTGGTCACAAAGACCGCTTTATACTGTTGAACATTATAAACAGGACGTTTATGGTGTATATTCAAATACACCTGATATAACCGAGACATATGATGCAGACGCAGGAGAAACTGTTTCTGTTATTCCGTACAATTATATAGGATTTAAAGTTGATTACAACTTAAGTTTTATGTCCGATGAAGTTGCATCAGACGGAACAACTGTTTTAAGAGTTTATTATGAACGTGATGAGTTTATCGTAAAATTCTATGATGACACGGAAGGCCTTGGAAATGTTTATGATACTCAGCTTGTTAGATTTGAGGGGGATGCATCAGAACCAACATCACCTTTTAAGGCATCAACACCGCAATATTATTATACATTTACAGGTTGGGATAAAGCGTTTACAAATGTAACTCAAAATCTTGATATTTATCCTTTGTTTAATCGAACAGTACGTAGTTATGAAATTACTTACGATTATCAGGGAGCGATTGTGTATAGTGATGTATACAGCAACACTTTAGAATACGGTGCTAATGTAATTATCCCTGACAGAGCAACGTTTGAAAAAACAGGATATATTTTTAGGGGTTGGTTTACAGAACCAAACGGCGAAGGACTACCAATTTCATCAAGTGATCTTGTTATAGATGATATTTCAATTTATGCGTATTGGGAAAAGCCTTCTTACAAGGTAAGTTATTACAAAGAAAATTTAGATGGAACATATTCGTGGGCAGAAACTATTACAGAATATGCTGTTGCTGGCAGTGAGGTTAGTGCTCCGATTAAAAATTATCAGGGCTTTTCGTTTGATACTCAAAATGCAGACAACTTGCTTTCTGCATTGGTGGCAATAGATGAAACTACTGAATTAAAGGTATATTTTAATAGAAATTTGTATGTTGTTAAATTCTATAATGCAGCGGGAGAAGTTCTTGACACGCAGTCTATAAAATATCAGGGCAGTGCAAGTTTGCCACAGCCTCCAACTAAAGAATCAACTGAGCAGTACCATTTTACGTTTACAGGTTGGGATAAGATATTTAACAATGTTATTATGAATCTTGAGATATATCCACAGTTTAGTCAAAGTTTGAGGAGTTATACAGTAACATTTGATTATCAGGATGCAACAGTAGTGGGGGTTGCAAGCAAAACAGTTGCTTATGGCCAAACATATGTTTTACCTGCAGTTTCAACATTCTCAAAGACAGGGCATACATTTGATGCCTGGTATACATCAGCAGGAAAACAAGGTACAAAAATTGATGCAAATTCTATCGTTACCGCAGATATTACTCTTTATGCCGGATGGAATGTTTCAGGCGGCGGTGGAGGAGCCGGCGGTGGCGGAGGCGGTGGCGGCGGTCCTGTTCAGTTAACCGTTAAATTTGACTCAAATGGAGGAAGTAAGGTTGATAATATAAAAGCTGAACTTGGCGGTAAAATTTCTGCTCCTGCTGACCCTGTAAAGGAAGGATATAAGTTTACTGGCTGGTATATAGATAAAGCGCTGAGAAATAAATACAATTTTGACAGTGTTTTAAAAGCTGGTATGACTCTATATGCTGCATGGGAAGAAAAAACTGAAGAAGAAAAGCAACAGGAAAAAGACGAGGAAAAAGAACAAATCCCCGAGCCTGAACCCAATTTTGAAATAGCAAAAGTACTAAATACTGATCCTTCTATTCAGTTTATCAAAGGTGATGACAAAGGTAACTTTAATCCTGCTAATAGTGTTACAAGGGCAGAGGTTTCTGTTATGATTTATCGCTTGCTTATAGATATCGCTTATGAAAATGAAACAAGTTTTGTTGATATTCCACATGATGAGTGGTACAGCACGCAAGTTAGAACGCTTGCGTCAAAAGGAATAATCAAAGGATATGATGATGGGACATTCCGTCCAACAAAAGCGGTTACAAGAGCTGAGTTTGCTGCTATTCTTTCAAGAATGGTTACAAACACTCAGCCAGAACAAACGTTTGGTGATGTTAATGATTCGCACTGGGCGTTCGAAAATATTGCAACTGCATATAAAAATGGTTGGATAATGGGCTATGAAGATGGTAATTTCAGGCCTGATGCAGTTATCAACAGAGCTGAAGCTGTTACTATCTTAAACAGAGTTTTGAAAAAAGAAGTTGCAACAGATAATGTATGCACATTCCCAGACGTTCCAAAAGATCATTGGGCGTACTATCAGATTTGTGCATCTTCTAATTAAAAAATAAAACCCACTCGTTTGAGTGGGTTTTATTTTATTTGAATATAAAACGGACAAACCACATATTATTTAAAGACTTAAAGTTTTTCTGTGTGCGAAAGCGAGGGAGATTATGGAGTTTTTGGGTGACAACTTAATTATAGCATATGTTATAGGACTTGTTTTGTTGTTCTTTTTGATTAGAATATTCTATGCGCCTTTAAAAATTGCATTTAAACTTTTGGGTAATGCAATAGCAGGAGGAGTTTTTTTGCTTTTTATAAATGTTGTTGGCAGTATAGTTAATATACAAATAGGTGTAAATCTTGCAACAGCAATTATAGCGGGAATTTTAGGAATTCCCGGTGTGACGCTTATGTTAATTCTTCAGGTAGTTTTAAGCGTGTGATAAAAGTGTCTAGTTTTTTTGAAAAATTGTCATAATCTAATTTTTCATAAATATAAAGAGTTTTGTCGCCATAGCAATGTTCATATATTTTATAAGAATCTCTTGAAAGATTTTCAGGTGAACATATAAAGGCAATGTTTTTAGTACCGGAGATTTTAACTCGGTACTTTCTTTTTAAAAAAATATTAAGCAATTTGCATTTTATGTTTTTAAAAAGATATGGCGGGTAAATATGCGTACTATCCAAAACAATACCATAGGTGTTATTCGAAGCACACAAAAATGTACTTAAAGCGGTATCTGCAAATCCATGAAGTATTACTTTGCAGTTTGTACCAATTATAGTTTTTAAATAGTCAAGCCATAAGTTAAGGTCAGATTTCAAAACTTCTTCGGTTTGCCTTCTTTTTCCTCCGCTTTTTCCGCAACCGCTTGCATAAATTGTTACTATAGAAATATTTTTTTCGCTATAAAATTTTTTAAAATAATCAATGTTTATATTGTCATGTCCAACGTAAAATACCGCAATAGCACGTGTGCTATTTTTAAGTTCAAAATCTGCGCATAGCTTTATTCCGGAATAGTTATAGATAAATTTTGAGTTTTCATAATTAGTTAAGTCTATGTTGTCGCAACCCAATCTTGCAAAGACAGAGGAATATATATAGCTAAAAATCAGTAAAAAACTACCAGTGGCTAGCATAAAAACTGTCAAAATAATCACCAATACTAACTTTCCCTGGTGATTAGATATTACTATGGTAAAATTATGCTAAAAGTTATAAATGAAATGACAAAAGAAAGTGCTGCAATAATGGTTTTTGAAATAATATACTTAAAGAAAGAAATTTGTTGTTCGTCAAAAACTGACTTACACTGCGAGAGTACGCAAAATCCTGAAAATCCAAGAGAAGCAGAAATTATTGAAAGTTTTAAAACATCATTTAAAAATGTTGTAGAAATATTTTTAATCCCTGTTGTTATTTCAAGTACACATAGAACAATTGTTGTTACAACATTTTCTTTTTTTAAGGATACAGTGACAAATTTTGAAATTACAGAAAAGATTATTATGTAGCTTGCAATGTTGAGCATTGAATTTGCGGATGAAACTACAGAACTTATTGAGTTTTGATGTATAGAGCTTTTTACAGGCACAGATATTTTTGCGGGTTTAAAAAATCTGCACATAATTATCCCGCATAACATTACACTTATTAAATGAATAGCATATAAAATATATCCGTATAGAGTGTTTTGCAACATTAATGTTCCAACAGTGCCAATTACAAACATCGGACCGCAATTGTTGCAAAATCCTATTAAAATTTCAGCATCCTTTATAGTGATTTCTCTTTTTTTTAGAAGTTGGCTTATTGATATTGCACCAATTGGATATCCACCGATACAGCCTAATACAAATAATACTGCATAATTTTTACTGATGCCAAACATCTTTTCAAATGGTTTGCCAATAATTTTTGATACTTTGATGTGAATGTTGTTGTTTATTATATATTTTGATAGCACCATAAAAGGGAAAAGTGATGGTAAAACAATATAAAGTGCTGTAGTAACACCATCTTTTGCAGAATCAATACAGTAAGATGGGTACATAAATAAAAATAAAACGGCAACCAAGCAAAAAGCTAGGTTAAAAATATCGGTCATTTTTTTAACGTTCATTAAATCACCTCAGTTAATTTTATTGCATAAAGCGTTTTATATTACACATACAATTTTATAAGGTGATAATAATGAAGATATATAAGAAAATTACTAATGCACTTGAATTGCCTAAAGAAGTAACATTGGATTATCCTAAAATAACGCTCATGGGTGATGAGAGTTTAACGGTTGAAAATCATAAAGGTTTGATTGAATTTTCGCAAACTGTTATAAGACTTAATACCAAGATTTATATTTTAAAGGTCAGCGGTGAAAATCTTGACATTAAAAATATTTCAGAAGATGAAATAGAAATATTTGGAAGGATAACTGCATTAACAATGTCTTGATGGAGGAAAAAATATTGCGAGGGGTATTTGATTTTTTTGTAGAGTATGATATAATAAGGCTTGAGGGAAAATATGTTGAAAAGTTTTTTAATATAGCTACCCGCAAAAATATACAGCTGTGGAATGTTCGTTATATAGGAAAATCTGTTGCGGTGTTTAGTTGCTACAGAAAAGACTATGATGAAATTTTGAAGATTTCTGATAAAATATCTGCAAAGCTTTATATTATGGACTCTAAGGGTGCAATGCACGAGATCAAAAAGTATAAAAACAGAGTGTCTTTATATCTGGGCGCATTGTTTATGGTAGTGGTAATAATGCTTTTGTCGAATACTGTATGCGAGATAACAGTTTCGGGGCTGGAAAGAATTCCTGAGGAGGTTATATATTCTCAGTTAAAGCAATCCGGACTTTATAAAGGAAAATTTAAAAAGAATATCAACACTAAAGAAGTTAGAAAAAAAATACTTGCACTTAATAATGATATAACTTGGATTGGTATCGAGATAAAAGGTGCAAGGGCAAGTGTTGAGGTGGTGGAAAAGGTGCCTAAACCCGAAATTGTTGATAAAAAAATAGCTGTTAATATTGTTGCTCTTAAAGATGGAATTGTTGAAAATATTGTAGTGAAAGACGGATTTGTCATAGCAAAAAAAGGTGACACAGTACGAAAGGGCGATTTGCTTGTAAGTGGTATCAACGAGAGCAAGCAGGGTGATATTATGACAGCGCACTCCGTGGCAGATATTAAACTTAAAACCTTTAACTATATTAAGCAAAGTTTTCCTGTTGAAGTTACTGAAAGAATACCGACCTCAGAAATTAAAAACAGATATAGAATTGAGTTTTTTGGGAAAAAAGTTAATTTGTTTTTAGGAGAAATGCTTTCTGATAAAGAGTATGACAAGATGTATGAAAACAAAAGCTTAGTAGGAAATTTTATTTTGTTAGAAAAAATTAAATGTAATAAAGTAGAAACTGTTATAAAGAAGTATTCTGATAAGTACATATTTGAAAATAATAAAGAAAAATTGTATAATAATGTTATAAATCAACTTAGTGAAAACCATATGGTTTTAGATACTGAGTATAACTATACTTTTGATGGTAAAAATGTAGAAATAAATCTTTGTGTTGTTGCTTTGGAAGATGGTGGCGTGTCGAAAGCAGCACAGTATTGATTTTAGGAAGGTAAAATATGGAAAAAATACTACATGAAAAAGATAACAATGCTGTAACAAATCTTTTTGGTAATTTTGACGAGAATATCAAAATAATAGAAAATAAATTTGGTGTTAAAGTTACAAGCAGAAATGGGCTAATCAAAATTTCAGGTGATGACTATGAAACTGAACTTGCCCTTTCTGCAATTGATACTTTACTTCAAGTTTATAAAAATGAAGGTGTAATTGACGTTCAAAAAGTTAATTATGTGTGTTCAATTGTAAAGGAAAACAGCGGAGATTTAGTTGTAAAATTAAGTAGCAATACCGTTTGCGTTACTGCGAGCGGCAAAGTTATCAAAGCAAAAACAATAGGACAAGCCGGGTATATTGAAAGCATTATAAAAAATACAGTTGTTTTTGGAATTGGACCTGCCGGTACGGGTAAAACATATTTAGCAGTGGCTGCAGCAGTTAATGAGCTTAGAAATAAATCTGTTAAACGTATTATTTTAACAAGACCTGCAATTGAAGCGGGTGAAAAATTGGGATTTTTACCTGGTGATTTGCAAACAAAAATTGATCCATATTTAAGACCTCTTTATGATGCACTATATGATATGTTAGGGCCGGAAACGTGCCAAAATTATGTTGAAAAGGGAATAATAGAAATTGCGCCTCTTGCATATATGAGGGGAAGAACCTTAGATGACAGTTTTATTATTTTAGATGAAGCCCAGAATACAACGTGTGAGCAGATGAAAATGTTTTTGACAAGAATAGGCTTTTCCTCAAAAGCGGTTGTAACGGGCGATGTTACGCAGATTGATTTACCAAGAGACAAAATGTCAGGGCTTAAGGAGGCACAAAGGGTCCTTAAAAATATTGATGGAATTGATATTAAATATTTGAGTGAAAAAGATGTTGTAAGACATCCGCTTGTTCAGAAGATAATAGTAGCGTATGAAAAATACAATAAAGCTAAAAAGGAAAAACGAGATGAAAATAGTAATAGAAAAGATCAATGAAACGGAGGAAGTTTCTGCAGACATCAATGATGTAATTGACAAGGCTATAAAGGGAACGTTGAATCATTTTAATATTGATGTAGATGTTGAAATATCAGTTTTGTTTACAGATGGTGAAGGGATTAGAAAGATTAATAAAGATTTCAGAAATATAGATAAGGAAACTGATGTTTTATCATTTCCACAATTTGAATTTGAAGTGCCAGGAAAATTAAATCAGAGCTTTTTTGGCGAAACCTTTCCACTTGGAGATGTTGTGTTGAATTTGAAAAAAATATTTTCCCAAGCCGATGAATTTGGACATTCTAATGAACACGAAGCAGGTTATCTTACAATTCACTCAATGTTGCATTTGTTGGGATATGACCATATGACAGAAGAAGATAAAAAAATAATGAGAGATAAGGAGAAAATCATAGTATCAGAACTTGGTATATGATCAAAGTTTTATGAAATCAGGATTTGTATCAATAATTGGAAAACCTAATGCAGGGAAGTCAACTCTGCTTAATTGCATAATAGGGGAAAAAATAGCAGCAGTTTCTAACAAGCCGCAGACAACAAGAAATGCAATATCTGGAATTTATTCTAAAAGAGATGTTCAGATTGTTTTTATGGACACACCCGGAATTCATAAACCAAAAAATAAACTTGGCGAGTTTATGGAAAAAGAAATTCAAGGTGCGATGAATTCTGTTGACGCTGTAGTTTTGGTGATTGATTGCACAGAAAAAGAAGATTATAATGATGATATTATCAATAATATTTCTTTGTCAAAAATGCCTGTTTTTTTAGTTCTTAACAAAATAGATTTGGTAGACAAGGAAGAACTTTTAAAAATTATGAGTGTATACAGCACAAAAATGGATTTTAATGCTTTTATACCGCTGTCTGCCACAAATAATGATGGTGTGGATGTGCTTTTAAAAGAGATTGAGGCCGTTTTAGAAGAAGGACCAATGTATTTTCCTGAAGATATGTTAACTGACCAACCTGAAAAACAAATAATGGCAGAATTTATAAGAGAAAAAGCATTGTGGTGTCTTGATAAAGAAGTCCCGCATGGTATTGCGGTTGAAATTTCATCTTTTAAGGAAAGAGAAAACGGCATTTTAAATATTGCTGCAACAATATATTGCGAGAAAAAATCACATAAAGGCATTATTATAGGAAAAGGCGGACAAATGCTGAAAAAAATAGGACAGCTTTCGAGAGAAGAAGCGGAAGATTTTTTTGGTACAAAAGTGTTTTTGGAACTATGGGTAAAGATAAAAGAGGATTGGAGAAATTCATCAGTAATGCTTAAAAATTTCGGTTTTTCTTCAAAGTAAATTTTTGCTTGAATAGTTTTTGCTTTGTCACTCAAAATATAAATGAGGTGACAAGAATGAATAGTCAAAACTACTGGGATTTTTTTAAAAGGACCGGAAATCTAGAAGCATATTTAACTTATATGGAATTTTTGAGATTAACTGCTAGTGAAAATGCAGATGAAATAACTGATGAGGTCGATGTTTATGACATACAAAACAAACGGCGTAATCTTAAGAGAAGTGAATACGAAAGACTCGGACAAGATGTTGACAGTTCTAACTCCTGATTTGGGTAAAATAAGGGTTAGTGCAAAACATATACGCAATTCAAAGAAAAATTCTGGTGCTGCTTTTTTGAATTTTTCTGAATTTGAACTAGCAAAGGGTAATGATATTTATTTTTTAAGAAATTCTGCTGTTATTGAGAGCTTTTATGAGCTTAGCGAAGATATTAAAGCACTTGCACTTGCTACATATCTTGCTCAGCTTGCATCGGAAGTAGTACCCGAGGGTGTAGAGTGTGCTGACACGCTTTCACTTTTATTGAACACATATTACGTTCTTTCAAAAAAGAAATACGATTTAATGACCGCAAAGTTGATTTTTGAAATAAAACTTTTAGATATGCAAGGTATGTTGCCTGATTTTTCAGGATGCTATAATTGTGGTAATACGGGCGATTTACTTTATTTTGATGTCTTAAATGGTACAGTTAATTGTGGCAATTGTAAAAGTAGTGGTGTAGAGCTGAATTGTTCGTGTCTTAGTGTTATTAATTATGTGACATCATCATCAGTTAAAAAAATATTTTCTTTTTCAGCATCTTGCGAGATAATAAAATTTTTGTCTGAAATTTTTGAAAAGTATACGTGTATCCAGCTTGGAAGAACACCAAAATCACTTGATTATTTTAACAGTATATTATAAAAGAACTTAAAGCTGCTGCTTTAAGTTCTTAAAATTTATTTTTTAAAATATATTTTTGTGCTTCTTCAATGAGATAAGATTTGCGGTTAGCAAGTTTCTCTGAAATGACACGTTTTAGTAAATAATTTAAAATATTGCCTATTTTTTCACCGGAAGAAACTCCAAGGCCTTTTATATCGTTGCCTGAAATTTTAAGGTGTCTAAGTAAATATGGTTGATTGTTGGCGATTATATCATCTATAATTTTAATTTGTTCGTCGGTGTCTTCTCCATAACAAGATTTAAACTCTAAAATTAGTTTTAATAAATCTTCGCCAAAAGTAAACAGGTGTTGTTTGATTTCAATTTTATCTGCATTGATGACAATGTTTTTGCTATTTAAAATTGTAATAACATCTTTTTTTAATGCTGTTGGTATTTTTAAAACACCAAAAATATGCTCATAATCACATTTGCTTGCACTAAGGATGTAAGCTAGGTTAACTCTAATATCGGTGCTTGCACTGATTTTTTTAAACTGGTTTGAAAAATGTGGCATAAAAACTCTGATGACTTCAGCAAATTCATCTAAAATCCTAAAACAATTATCGTAAGAAATCAATTTTAAGAATTCTTCGGTAATCCTTTCGGCGGAAATGTTTTTAAGCAAATCCTTTTTTGAGAAAATCACAGCTTTTGTTTTCTCTTCAATTTTAAAGTTGAGCTGTGACGCAAACCTCAGCGCTCTCATAATGCGAAGTGCATCTTCTTCAAATCTTTCTTCAGCATTGCCAACACATTTTATTAGTTTTTGTTCAAGGTCTTTTTTTCCGCCATATAAATCAATTATTCCGCTTTCATTTGAATATGCCATTGCATTAATTGTAAAATCACGGCGAATTAAATCCTCTTTTAATGAAGATGTAAAACTAATGTTTTCCGGAGAACGATTGTTTAAATATTTTCCGTCAATTCTAAAAGTGGTTATTTCAACAGGTAAGTGGTTTATTATAACACGAACTGTTCCGTGTTTCGCTCCGTTTAATACCATTTTAAAATTTTTGAAAATTTCACATGTTTGACTGGGGAGGGCAGATGTG
Organism: Clostridia bacterium; assembly: GCA_045589295.1. Lineage (GTDB taxonomy): Bacteria > Bacillota > Clostridia > RGIG6154 > RGIG6154 > RGIG2094. Next base: position 98,059 of record JAZNOU010000007.1, on the reverse strand, counting down.
CAAATATCCCAATCGTTTGGTAATTTATTTATTAAGCTGTCACGAACACAACCGCCGACAATGTAACTTTCAAATCCAGCAAGCTTTAACATATTTAAAGCAAGTTCAATATGACTTGGAATATAAATCTGCATTTTTATCACCACCAAAATTATTATATCATTATATTTTTAAATGGTCAACTTGACTATAGTGAGGAATTGTGGTAAAATTATCACGATTGATGTATTTGGAAAAGGAGAATAATTATGAATTTTTTTGATGAACTTTTAAATTATGATAAAGAAGTGTTTGACGCCTGCAATTTAGAATTTACAAGGCAACAGCACAACATAGAACTTATTGCTTCTGAAAATATTGTTTCTAAAGCTGTACTTTTAGCCGCAGGAACAGTTCTAACAAATAAATATGCAGAAGGTTATCCATCAAAAAGATATTACGGCGGTTGCCAGTATGTAGATATTGTTGAAAATATTGCAAGAGAGCGTGCAAAGAAACTTTTTGGTGCAGAACATGCAAATGTACAGCCACACAGTGGTGCTAATGCAAACTTAGCAGTATTTTTTGCACTTGTTGAAAATGGCGGCACAATTATGGGACTTAACCTCGCACATGGGGGGCACTTGTCACATGGTTCGCCTGTAAACATTTCAGGTAAGTATTTTAATATCGTACCTTATGGAGTATCGGACGATACTGAAACTCTTGATTATGATGAAATGCTTAAGATAGCAAAAGAATGTAAACCTAAAATGATTGTTGCGGGTGCAAGTGCATATTCAAGAATTATTGACTTTAAAAAGATTAGAGAAATTGCAGATGAAGTTGGTGCATATCTTATGGTAGATATGGCTCATATTGCAGGACTCGTTGCTGCTGGTCTTCACCCAAGTCCGGTACCTTATGCCGATGTTGTTACAACAACTACACATAAAACACTTAGAGGTCCAAGAGGCGGTCTTATTCTTTGTAAAGAAGAACTCGCACAAAAGATTGATAAAGCGGTATTTCCGGGAACTCAGGGCGGGCCTTTGATGCATATTATTGCAGCAAAAGCGGTTGCATTTGGTGAAGCCTTAACTGATGAATTTAAGGAGTATCAGAAACAGATTATTAAAAATGCAAAAGTTCTTTCAGAAGAACTCGTTAAAGAAGGTTTTAGAGTTGTTTCTGGCGGAACAGATAACCATTTAATGCTTATTGACTTACAACCATTTAATATTACAGGAAAAGAGTTGGAAGCAAGACTCGATGAAGTTCATATTACCGCGAATAAAAATGCAATTCCAAACGATCCTCAAAGTCCGTTCGTAACAAGTGGTGTAAGAATTGGGACACCTGCTGTTACCAGCAGAGGCTTTAAAGAAGAAGAAATGGTAAAAATCGCTAAATGGATTAAATTGGTTGCAACAGATTTTGAAAATTCAAAAGAACAAATCACAAAAGAAGTTATTGCACTATGTGAAAAATATCCAATTTATGAATAAAAAAACTGACGGATATAATCCGTCAGTTTTTTTATTTTAAAAATTTACTTGCATTTATAATTTTATATACAATTGGGGCAATAACTGCGGTAATCAAAATTTCAGGTATCATATAAAGCCCGTTGTAGAAGATAGAATAAATAACTGATAGGGAAGTGCCTGAAAAAGTATTTAAAATTGTTTCACCGATTTTGTAGAAGCCGTCTTGTGTGAAAAACCATTCAGCCCAAGCACCAAAGAACACAGCACCAGAAATTATATGTATTACGTATCTCAAAGAAAGTGCGAAAATTGTTCCAATTATTATTGAAACAGAGTTATTTTTGAATCTGTTTTTAAAAATGCCTCCAAGACCCAAAACTGTATAGGCGAGGATGTAATCAAGCAGACATACTGTAATTGCCTTCCAAAGTACCATTTGGCTTTCACCGGGCAAAAAGAATGATGCTACGGTGTTCATTCCTGTAACCATTTGTAAGAGGCTGTAGATAAAAGCAGAGAACAGACCAAATTTTGTGCCAAACATAAATGATATTATTATGATCGGCAATCCGCTTGCAAGAGTAATTCCTCCGCCAAAAGGCAGATTAAATGGTGTCAGCAAAGATAAAACTACCGCGATTGCGATTAACATTGCAGACGTAACTAATTTTTTTGTGTTGTTTTTCATAAAAAACATCCTTTCAAAGTGTATTTTGTACGCCTGAACGGATAAATTTTTTGGCTATCTCAAAAAAATAGAGATAGCCAACAAGACTATCTCTAAATTACATTTCAGAAATATTCCCTACGTTGGCATTATCCAAATCAGGTTGACGGGTCGAAACTTTGTGTTTCCTCTCAGCCGATACTACGGCTCCCCGATATTCGAGTTTATTATACAATGTTTTTTTAAATTTGTCAAGTATTAATATGCTTTGCCCCAATATACCATTTTTTTAGCAGGTTTTCCGCAGCATACACATTTTTCGGAAATTTGTTCTTGTTCAAATGGCATACATCTTGATGTTGCGCCTGTGAGTTCTTTAATTTTTTCTTCACACTCAACATCACCACACCACATAGCTTTTACAAAACCAGGTTTTTCTTCAAGTTGTTTTGCAAAACTATCCATATCTGTTGCTTTGAATGTGCGTTCCTCTCTGTGGTTTTTTGCACGTTCAAACATATCTTTTTGAATAGTATCTAAAAGTTTAACAACCTCTTCCTTCATGTTGTCAAGTGATACAGTAATTTTTTCACCATTGTCACGTCTGGCTAAAATTGCCTGATTGTTTTCAATATCTTTAGGGCCAATTTCAATTCTAAGTGGAATGCCGCGCATTTCCTGCTCGCTGAACTTAAATCCAGGGCTTTTATCTGAATCGTCAAGTTTTACTCTTACTGAATCTGAAAGGAGGGAAAGAAGTTCATTTGCTTTTTCCAAAACTCCTTCTTTGTGCTGTGCAATCGGAATAATCATAAGCTGAACTGGCGCGATTTTTGGAGGTAGTACCAAACCATTATCATCCCCATGGACCATTATAAGACCACCAATAAGTCTTGTGGAAACACCCCAGGATGTCTGGTGAACATGTTTTAATGTGTTGTCTTTATCAGTAAACTGAATGCCAAATGCTTTAGCAAAGCCATCGCCAAAGTTGTGTGAAGTTCCGGATTGAAGAGCATAACCATTGTGCATTAAAGCTTCAATAGTAAATGTTGAAACAGCTCCTGCAAATTTTTCCTTATCAGTCTTCTGACCTTTAATTACAGGCATTGCCAGATATTCTTCACAGAATTTGGCGTAGATATTAAGCATATTAATTGTTTCTTCCATTGATTCTTCAGCGGTAGCATGTGCAGTGTGACCTTCCTGCCACAAAAATTCCAAAGAACGTAAGAAGGGTCTTGTAGTTTTTTCCCATCTCACAACAGAACACCATTGATTGTAAAGCTTAGGTAAATCTCTGTATGAGTGAATAATATCTTTGTAGTGGTCACAGAAAAGTGTTTCTGATGTAGGTCTTACACAAAGACGCTCGGTTAATTTTTCAGTACCACCATGGGTAACCCAGGCTACTTCGGGCGCAAAGCCTTCTACGTGATCTTTTTCTTTTTGAAGAAGACTTTCAGGGATAAACATAGGCATATACACGTTTTCGTGCCCTGTGTCCTTGAACATTTTATTAAGAGCCTGCTGGATATTTTCCCAAATAGCATATCCGTAAGGTCTTATGATCATACAACCTCTGATCCCTGAATAATCAACAAGGTCAGCTTTTTTTACAATGTCAGTATACCACTTTGCAAAATCAACATCCATTGAAGTGATATCTTCTACAAATTTTTTCTGTTCTTTAGCCATAATATATCTCACTTTCTTTTAAGAAAAATTGTTAGTCTTTAAGTAGGCAAACGGCGTGAGCCTCAATACCTTCGCCTATACCGCAATAACCCATGCCTTCGCTAGTAGTTGCTTTTACATTGATACAATGCTTTGGAATATCTAAAGCATCTGAAATGTTTGATACCATTTCTTCAATGTATGGCATAAGCTTTGGCTTTTGGGCAATTATTGTTGCATCAATATTACAAACCTCAAAAGGTTTAATTATTTCTTTTGATCTTTTTAATAGTTCAATACTTGAAATCCCTTTAAATTCACCGCTTGAATCTGGAAAATAATACCCAATATCTCTTTTTGCGGCAGCACCTAAAAGTGCATCACAGATGGCGTGTAACAAAACATCTGCATCTGAGTGGCCGAGCAAACCTTTTTCATACTCAATTTTTACTCCACCTAAAATTAAATCTCTGTCATTTGTCAATCTGTGAAAGTCAATTCCGTGACCAATGCGCATAAAATCACTCCTTATATTCCATAAAAGCAGATATGATAACAAAATCTTCAGGGGAGGTAAGTTTAATATTACAACGCTCACCCAAAACAACCTTAACATTAATGCCGAGATTTTCTACCAAAGAGCAGTCATCGGTACCTTTAAAACCTGTTGAAACAGCATTTTTGTGTGCCTGAATAATTATATCCTTTTTAAAAACCTGAGGAGTTTGGATATGAACAACTTTGCTCCTGTTTAATGTTTCGGTTATATTTAGATTTTCGTCCACAGTTTTTAAAGTATCAACTGCGTATACACCACAAGTTGCTGCACCTTCACTGTCGGCAGTCTTAATAAGTTCCAAAATAACACTTTCGGTAATTAGTGGTCGTGCCGCATCGTGTATTAAAACTATGTCAGTTTCTGAAGGCATTGCAAGCAATCCGTTTAATACACTTTCTTGTCTGGTTGAGCCACCACAAATAATATTTTTAACTTTTTTATATCCAAATTCGCGAACTATATCACTAATGAGAGGAATATCATCCTTTGAAGCGACAATTATAACGTTTTTTATTTCGTATATTGATTCAAACATTTCTAGACTGTATGCAATAACAGGTTTTTCATCTATAGTAAGAAAGACTTTATTAAACCCTAATGCCATACGGCTGCCACAACCTGCAGCTGCAAGTATAACAGTACATTTTTTTTGGTTTTCGGAATGTTTGCCGAAATCTGCCTGAATTATTTTCCCCACGTTTTAACCTCTTTAATAATTATTGATGAGCTGCATAAAATACAACTCATCTTTGTAAACAATATTAACAAATTAAACTGTCAATCTGAAGCTCGATATCTTCAAGTTCTCTGCCGGTGGCAAGAACAATTTCACTAGCCATAATCTGACGGGCATTATTAAGCATTTTCTTTTCACAAGTCGAAAGTGCTTTTATGTTTTCCCTGAGTAGCAAACTTTTGATAACCTGACCAACTTCTACAATGCTGCCTGTTTTTATTTTTTGCAAATTAAGGCGGTATCTCTTATTCCAGTTTAGTTCGTCGGTTTCTTCGTAGTGCTTGATTTCATCAAATATGTTGCATAAATCATTCTGGTCAATTATAGGCCTTACCCCAATATCGTCAGCAGTAGCAACAGGGACCATAATGTCCATGTTGGTAGTAGCGATTTTAAGTATGTAATATTTCTGCATTATTCCTAAAATTTCTTTTTCTTCGATTGCTTCAATTATACCTGCACCATGCATAGGATAAACAATCTTTTCGCCTATATTATACAAACACTCACCTCCAGGGAAATAAAATATTCCCAAATATGTATAAATTATACCATATTTTTATTAAAAAGTCAAAATATAATTTAAAAAATATTTTAAAAAATGACAGCATTTTCAAGGTGTGGAGTATATAATTAGTGTTGTAGATACAGCAAAAGGAAAGGAAGGCAGAAAATGAGTAATTGTATTAAGGATATAAGTGAAACAATAAACAAATACTACAAGCGTAACAGAAGTTTAGTAGATACAATGAGCAAATCACAACTTTCTTTGGAAAAGGCAATAAGGGCAATAACAAAAGCTGCTACACATTGCGGATGTATAGAGTTTTGTGCGAAAAAACAGCCTTGCGGTTTAGACGAGGCTGTTCCAGTTCTTGCAAAAGGTGAACTTTGCCCTTCGTGCAAACAAGAAATAGAAAAAGAACTCGGGCAAAGTACGTTTTATTTAATTTCGCTTATGCTTTTATTGGGTTACAACCCTGCGGATATAATTGAAAGAGAAAATCAAAACATAAGGATTTTAGGAAAATTTAATTTGAGATAGCCTTTATGGCATCGGATATATTTTTGACCCCAACAACACCAGTCTTCTCTTTTAAAGAAGTGTAATTGGAAAATGGGATTATTATTTTTTCAAAGCCTAATTTTTTACACTCTTTAATCCTGCTTTCAGCAGCCGTGACAGAACGAACTTCACCAGAAAGACCGATTTCGCCAAAAATAACAGTTGAATTACCGATAATAATATCTTTATAATTTGAATATATTGAAAGTGCAACAGCTAAGTCAGATGCCGGTTCAGAAAGACGCATACCGCCTGCAATATTTATATAAGTGTCGTAATTTGAAAGATTTAGTTTTAGTCTTTTTTCCAAAACAGCCATTAAAAGTACAACTCTGTGTTGATCAATGCCTGAAGCAGTTCTTCTGGGAACAGGCAAGAAAGTAGGGCAGGTAAGTGCTTGTACTTCGGTTAAAATTGGCCTTGTACCTTCCACGGTGCAGGTTATGCAGTTACCTGCAATTGGTTTGTCATACTCATTTAAAAATGTTGAAGATGGGTTTTTAATGTCGTTAAGTCCACAATCGGTCATTTCAAAAATACCTACTTCGTTGGTAGAACCAAAACGGTTTTTAACCGCTCTTAAAAGTCTGAATGTGTGTGAACTGTCACCTTCAAAATATAATACGCTGTCCACCATGTGCTCCAAGACCCTTGGACCTGCAATTGAACCATCCTTGGTTACATGCCCTACGATAAAAATTGTTATGTTAAGACTTTTGGCGAGTTTCATAAGCATGAGTGTAACTTGTCGTACTTGACTAACGCTACCTGGAGCAGAAGAAATTTCTTTTGAATAAATGGTTTGTATTGAGTCAATAATTGCAACTTTTGGTTTTTTTGCTTCTATGTTGGCAAGTATATTTGAAAGATTTGTGTTGCATAATATGGATAAATTTTCCTTATCTACAGAAAGCCTTTTAGCGCGCATCTTAATTTGTGAAGGAGATTCTTCACCGGAAATATATAAAACATCTTCTTTTATTGATTTGCAAATCTGGAGGAGAAGAGTGGATTTTCCAATGCCCGGTTCACCACCTATTAAAATCAAAGAACCTTCAACAATGCCGCCACCGAGTACGCGGTCAAGTTCTTTAGAACCGCCAGTAAATCTGCTTTCGGCAGATGAAGTAATATCATTGATAGGAGTAGCACCTTGTGTGATTTTAGGTTGAAAAAAAGTTGTGTCTGCAACTACTTCGACTTCTTCGGTCATCGTGTTCCAACTGTTACATTCGGGACACTTGCCAGACCATTTTGCAGTCTTGTATCCACATTCTGAACAAATAAATACAGTTTTGCTCTTTGCCATATCTTCACTCCACTTTCAAGTTTATAGTAATACTTTACACTATTTTTGAGAAAAAGTCTACAATATTTCATTAAATATAAAAAAAGACTTGATTTTTTTTGAAAAATAGTGTATTATGTACGTTGGTTTAAAAAAGGAGTGAAAAAAATGACTACTGTGTCATACATATTCAGCATGGTACTTCAGATTTTAATGTTAGTGCTTGGTGGATATTATACTGTTATTTCGTTGGTTGGTTGCTTATTTAAAAAAGAGCCTGCATGTAAAAATACGGGCACAAAAACTCACAAGTTTGCAATGGTAGTAGCTGCACATAACGAGCAGGCGGTAATCGGTAATCTTATTGACTCTTTGAATACGCTTAATTATCCGAAAGATGCCTATGAGGTTTTTGTTATTGCAGATAATTGTGATGATGAAACAGCTGATGTTGCAAGAAAACATGGCGCTTGTGTGCATGAAAGATTTAATGATACTTTAAAGGGCAAAGGTCATGCTCTCGAATGGATGTTTGAGAAGATTTTTGCTATGGAAACTCAGTTTGACGGTATTTGTGTTTTTGATGCTGATAACGTTGTGCATCCTGAATTCCTCAATCAGATGAACAGACAGTTTAACAGAGGTTACAGAGCTGTACAGGGTTACATTGATACAAAAAATCCTTATGACTCATGGATAACACTTTCATATGCAATTTCTTTCTGGAGCATTAATAGATTGTTCCAGTATGCAAGATATACACTCGGAATGTGTTGTCAGCTTTGCGGAACAGGTTTTGCACTTTCAACTGATATTATAAAGGAAATTGGCTGGGGAGCTACCTGTCTTGCAGAAGATATGGAATTTACCATGAAACTTGCACTTAACAACTATAAAGTTGCATGGGCTCATGATGCTATTGTATATGATGAAAAGCCAATCACTTTCAGCCAGTCTTATAAGCAGAGAGTAAGATGGATGCAAGGTCATGCAGATGTGGCAAACAGATTTTTCTTTAAACTTGTTAAAAAAGGTTTTAAAGACAGAAATATCATCCCAATTGATTGTGCGTTCTATCTTTTTCAGCCAATCAGACTTATTGCTATGTTTATGATACTTCTTATGGGTTATCTTCAAACATTTTACCCTAATGGTGATTTTGGTTTTTTCCAGATGCAATATTTGTTTAATTCACCAATAATTTGGAATGCAATTGTAATTGGACAGTTGTTATATTTGCCTACAGTTTTGCTGTTAGAAGGTAAAATGAACTGGAAAGTTGTAAAGGGGTATATACCATATTATTTCTACACATTTACATGGTTCCCTATTGCAATAGTAGGTGTTGTAAAGAAAAACAATAAGGAATGGTTCCATACGCAACACACAAGAACAATTTCATTACAAGAAATTAATAAATAATTTGATTTTAAGGCAGAATAAGGAGTTACCTTATTCTGCCTTTTAAATTTAAGTTTTAATATGTTATAAGTTTGTGATAAAAAAACAAAATAGAAGTATTAGGAAGTTTCTTATTTGTTGCTTTTTGTTGAAAAAAATATAAGACTATGTTATACTTAAAATGATATAGTTTTGTTTTGTCAAAAAATATGATTTTTATACAGGAGGTGAATATATGCCCGATTTTAAGGTAGTATCAAAATATGAACCTGCAGGCGATCAGCCTGAGGCAATCAATGCGTTAGTACAGGGTATTAATAATGGTCTCTGTGGTCAGATATTAAAAGGGGTTACAGGTTCTGGTAAAACTTATACTATTGCAAAAGTAATAGAAAAAGTCAACAGACCTACTATTGTACTTGCACACAATAAAACACTGGCGGCACAGCTTTGTAGCGAATTTAAAGAGTTTTTTCCGGAAAATGCAGTTGAGTTTTTTGTATCATATTACGATTATTATCAACCTGAGGCATATATTCCGCATACTGATACTTATATTGAAAAAGATGCTTCGATAAATGATGATATTGATAAACTGCGTCACAGCGCTACGGCATCACTTTTTGAAAGACGTGATGTTATAATTGTTTCGTCAGTTTCTTGTATTTATGGTTTGGGTGATCCTATCGACTATAACACAATGGTACTTTCTTTAAGAGTTGGTATGAACAAAGATCGTGACGAGGTCATAATGCGCCTTATAGAAATGCAGTATGAAAGAAATGATATAGATTTTTCAAGAGGTAAATTCAGAGTTCGTGGTGATATAATTGAAATAGTTCCTTCAAACTCACATGAAAATTCAATTAGAGTTGAATTTTTTGGTGATGAAATTGACCGTATAACAGAAATAAATGTCGTAACTGGAGAAGTTATTGGTGTTAGAAATCACGCGGTGATATTTCCTAAATCACACTACGTAACAACGAAAGAGAAAATGCACACAGCTATTAAGGATATAAAAGATGAATTAGAAGAGCGCATTAAATTCTTTAATGATAGAGATATGGCGGTTGAAGCTCAAAGGATTGAGCAACGTACAAACTATGATATAGAAATGATGCTGGAAACAGGTTTTTGTCAGGGTATCGAAAATTATTCAAGACATATTAGCGGAAGAAAAGCAGGCTCAGCGCCATTTACACTTCTTGATTATTTCCCCGATGACTTTCTTTTGGTTGTTGATGAGGCTCATGTTACAATACCTCAGGTAAGAGCTATGTATGCAGGCGATCGTTCGAGGAAAAAGAGTCTTGTAGACTATGGATTTAGACTTCCAAGTGCATATGATAACCGTCCGCTTTGTTTTGAAGAATTTGAGGGTAAAATAGGGCAAGTGGTATATGTAAGTGCAACCCCGGCTGAATATGAAAAACAAAAATCTGATGCAGTTGTGGAACAGATTAATCGTCCTACGGGTTTGGTAGATCCGGAGGTTATGGTTGTGGGAAGAACAGGACAGATTGACCATCTTCTTTCAGAAATTAATAAAAGATTAGAAGTGAGCGAAAGGGTTTTAGTTACAACCCTCACAAAGAAAATGGCAGAAAGTCTTACGGAATTTCTAGATGAAGCTGGCATTAAAGTAAGATATTTGCACTCTGATGTAAAAACTATTGAAAGAATGGAAATTATCAGAGATTTAAGACTTAAAAAGTTTGATGTTTTGGTGGGGATCAACCTATTAAGAGAAGGTTTGGATATTCCTGAGGTGTCGCTGGTTGCAATTTTAGATGCTGATAAAGAAGGCTTTTTGCGAAGTGAAACGTCGCTCATTCAAACTATAGGAAGAGCTGCAAGAAATGTAAATGGCAAAGTTATAATGTATGCAGATACTATAACTGACAGTATGAAACGTGCCATTGACGAAACTAATAGGCGCAGAGAAATTCAGATGAATTTTAATAAAAAATACGGAATTATTCCCAAAAGCATTGTTAAAGATGTTCGTGATGTTATTGAAGCTGTTAAATATGATGAACAGGCAACAAATATCGGGGTTATTGATGATGTTGAAATGGTAATAGAGGAGCTTACAAAAGAAATGAAGCTAGCTGCAAAAAATCTTATGTTCGAGCGTGCGGCAATGCTGAGAGATAAAATTGCAGAACTAAAAGAACAACAGGATTGAGGTTAAAATGAGAGAAAATATTTATATAAAGGGCGCAAGAGAACACAATTTAAAAAATATTGATATTGAAATCCCAAGGGATAAGCTTGTAGTTATTACCGGGCTTAGCGGTTCAGGTAAATCTTCACTTGCATTTGATACCATATATGCTGAAGGACAAAGGCGTTATGTTGAATCGCTTTCTTCGTATGCACGAATGTTTTTAGGGCAGATGGACAAGCCGGATGTTGATTATATCGAGGGATTGTCGCCTGCAATTTCAATTGATCAGAAAACAACCAGCAGAAATCCAAGGTCAACAGTAGGTACTGTAACTGAAATTTATGATTATTTAAGACTTTTATATGCAAGAATCGGTATAGTTCATTGCCCGAAATGCCACAAGGAAATCAAGCAACAATCAGTTGATGAGATTGTTGATAAGGTTTTAAAGCTTCCTGATGGTACTAAATTTCAAGTGTTGGCACCACTAATTCGCGGAAGAAAAGGCGAACATGCAAAGTTGCTTAACGATGCTGCAAAAAGCGGATATGTAAGAGCGAAGGTTGACGGTATTATTTATGAACTTACAGATAAAATTCCTATGGATAAAAATAAAAAACACGATGTTAGTATTATTATTGACAGACTTGTCAAGAGAGATGATATGCAAAAGCGTCTTACAGATTCGGTTGAAACAGCACTTAAGCTTGCATCAGGCAACGTTATAATTGATGTAATCGGCGATGAGGAAATGTTGTTCAGTCAGAATTATGCATGTCCTGATTGTGGTATAAGTATTGAAGAACTTACTCCGCGAATGTTTTCGTTTAATAGTCCGTTTGGTGCTTGCCAACATTGTACAGGTCTGGGTGAACAGCTAAAAATTGACCCTCAACAAGTTGTTCCAGATCCTAATAAAAGCCTTATAGAAGGTGCTATCGTTGCAAGTGGATGGAATTCTGCAGATAATCCTAAAAGTATGGCATATATGTATTATTCAGCTCTTGCAAAGCACTATGGATTTGAAATGACAACACCATTTAAAGATATCCCTGAAGAATATCAGGATAAACTTTTGTATGGCACAGGGGATGAAAAAATTAAGTTTGAATATCAAAGGGAGTATTCAGGAGGGACTTATTTTGCAAGATTTGAGGGTGTAATATCCAATTTTGAGAGAAAGTATGCAGAAACTACCTCGGAAGCACAAAAAACAGAATATGAGTCACAAATGGTAAATATGATTTGCCCCGAATGTAACGGAAAACGTTTGAAAAAAGAAAGTCTTTCTGTGACTGTCGGCGGTAAAAATATTATTGAACTTACAGATATGTCTATTTCTGATGGGCTTGAATTTATAAAATCCTTAAACTTGACCGACAAAGAAAAAATAATTGCTGATATGATATTAAAAGAGCTTAAGTCAAGAATGGGTTTTTTGGTTGACGTAGGGCTTGATTATCTGACGCTTTCAAGAGGTGCAAGAACACTTTCGGGCGGTGAAGCACAGAGAATAAGGCTTGCAACACAAATTGGTTCAAGTCTTATGGGCGTTTTGTATATTTTAGATGAACCAAGCATAGGGCTTCATCAAAAGGATAATGACAAACTTATAGCAACACTTAAAAATTTAAGGGATCTTGGTAACAGTGTTATTGTTGTAGAACACGATGAAGAAACAATGCGCGAAGCGGACTATATAATAGATATTGGCCCCGGTGCAGGTGTTCACGGCGGAAACATAGTGTATGCAGGCACTGTAGATGAGATTACAAAATGCAAAGAAAGTATAACCGGTAAGTATTTGAGTGGAGAAATTGAAATTGCCATTCCTGAAAAAAGGCGTGATATCACTGACAAAAGGTTGAAAATAGTAGGTGCCACCGAGAATAATTTAAAAAATATCGATGTTGAAATTCCTCTGGGTGTAATGACAGTTGTAACAGGTGTTTCAGGATCAGGGAAAAGTACACTCATAAACGAAATTCTTTATAAAACTTTGGCAACGAAATTAAATCGTGCAAGGAAAAAGGCTGGTAAAGCAAAAGATATTCTGGGTATAGAGCATCTTGATAAAGTAATACAGATTGATCAAAGCCCGATAGGTAGAACACCACGTTCGAATCCTGCAACATATACAGGGCTATTTAATGATATAAGAGATTTGTTCGCTTCAACGCAAGAAGCGCAGGCGAGAGGCTATGGACCCGGGAGATTCAGTTTTAATGTCAAAGGTGGAAGATGCGAAGCTTGCAGCGGCGATGGTATTATAAAAATTGAAATGCACTTTTTGCCTGATGTATTTGTGCCTTGTGAAGTTTGTAAAGGTAAGAGATACAACAGGGAAACTCTGGAAGTTAAGTACAAAGGAAAAAACATTAGCGAAGTGTTGAATATGACTGTTGAAGAAGCACTTGGGTTTTTTGAAAATATTCCGTCGGTGAAGCGAAAGCTACAAACACTTTTTGATGTGGGACTGGGATATGTAACACTTGGTCAACCTGCAACAACACTCTCAGGCGGCGAATCACAACGCGTGAAACTTGCGACTGAGCTTTCAAAACGCAGTACGGGGAAAACAGTTTACATTTTAGACGAACCTACTACGGGTCTGCATTCAGCAGATGTACACAAACTTGAAGAAGTTTTACAAAAACTTGTTGATGCAGGAAATACTGTTATTGTCATTGAGCACAATCTTGATGTAATAAAGTGTGCGGACTATATAATTGATATGGGGCCTGATGGTGGCAATAATGGCGGAACAGTAGTTGCAGCAGGAACTCCAGAGGAAGTTGCCAAATGCAAAAAATCGTATACTGGTCATTATTTGAAACGGATATTGAAATAACTTGATTATTTTTACAAAAAATGTTAAAATAGAATAACAAAAGAAAGAGAGGAACCAAATATGGAACAGATTACAGAATGTCTTGTTAAAAAAGAACCTGATAAAATCGATGTATTAAAAAAGACGGGTATTGTTATTGCAGCATTTGCAGGGGCAATTTTATCAATGATGATTGCGGCGATGATTCCAATTCTTAACACTATGGGATTGTTCTTTGCTGCAGTTGTAGTATATGTTGCATATAAGTTTGCGCAAACAACTGATGTAGAATTTGAATATTGTATTGTCAACGGGGATATTGATATTGATCGTATTTTTGCTAAAAAAAGAAGGAAAAGATTTGTTGCTGTAACTAAAGACAGAATTGAAAAAATTCTTCCTGCACAGTGTGATGAATTAAAAACAATGGCAATAAAAAAGACCTATTTTGCGGCAAAAAGCAGAAATGAGGACACTAATTACGCTATAATTTTTAAAGGCAAAAGTGGTCTTGAAAAACTTGTTATAGTAGATGATGAAAAAGTGATATTACATTTTTTGACAGTTATGCCAAGAAAAGTTGAAAGAAGAGCATGATTACCAACATAGAATACGTGAGCAAAATGTTGCCGGAATTTGATGATTATATCCATAAGGGACACAGAGGAAGAGTGCTCATTATTGGTGGTAGCACCGGCCTTACAGGAGCCGTTTGTATGTGTGCAAATGCTGCACTGAAATCGGGTGCAGGTCTTATTACCGCGGCTGTACCCCGTTCTTTAAATAACATTTTTGAAATAAAATTAACCGAGGTTATGACGTGTCCTGTTGACGATAAAGACGGAGATATTACTGTAAATTCCGTACGTCAAATTTTAACTGTCGCTGACAAATGTGATGCTGTTGCAATCGGTCCGGGTGCAGGAGTTGGCAATGGAGTAAGGGCAGTTTTGGAAGAACTTTGTATGACCGCAAAAAAAATGATTATTGATGCAGATGCTATTAATGTTTTAGCGATTAACCCTGACATCTTAAAAAAAAGTAAAGCAGATGTTTTACTAACACCGCATATTGGTGAGATGAGCAGACTTTGCGGTAATTCGTGTGAGGAAATTTCCAATAAACGTACTGAGTATGCTGTTAGTTTTGCTAATGAGTATAACGTGAATATTCTTTTAAAAGGTAAAAATACTGTGATTACAAATGGAAAGGATGTTTTTGTTAATCCAACCGGTAATAATGGGATGGCAAAGGGTGGTTCAGGAGACGTGTTGACTGGAATTTGTGTTGCATTGGCGGCACAAGGCTTACCTACTTTTGAAAGTGGAATTGCAGGTGCTTATATTCATGGTTTAGCAGGAGATATTGCAAAAGAGAAATTTACAGATTTTTCAATGACTCCTTGTGATATTATTGATAATCTGGGTATAGCGTTTAAAAAAATTACTGAAATTTAAAGAGGCATATTTATGATATATAGTGATCGTTCATGGGCTGAAGTAAATCTTGATTCATTAAAATCAAATATTTTAAATATAAAGTCCATTTTAAATAAGAATACTAAGATTATGGCTGTTGTAAAGGCTGATGCCTATGGGCATGGCAGCTTAGAAACTGCTAATACTTTGATTGAGAATGGCGTTGAATATCTGGGTGTTGCTTGTGTAGATGAGGCAATTCATTTGAGAAATAATGGTGTAAATATACCAATTTTAATTCTTGGCCGTTCTGGTAAAGTGCGTTTTGAAGAAATAATCAAAAATGATATTTCCCAAACAGTTTTTTGCTTAGATGATGCTAAAGCACTTTCAGAAATTGCCTTAAAAAATAATAAAAAAGCTAAAATTCATATTAAAATTGACACAGGGATGGGTAGAATTGGTTATCTGTATGGATGCTCTGACAAGTTAGATAACGAGGCAGAAAATGAAATCAAGCAAATTGTTTCTTTAGAAGGAATTGATGCTGAGGGGATATTTACACATTTTTCTGTTGCAGATGAGAGCGATGATGAATTTACACATTTGCAATTTAAAAGGTTTATGTCGTTAATTTCTAAACTTAAAGATGATGGTGTTACATTTAAATACCGCCATTGCTGTAATAGCGCTGCAACAATTAAATTCCCTGAAATGCACCTTGATATGGTACGTCCGGGAATTATTATTTATGGTGTTTGCCCGTCAAGTGAAGTTAAAGTTGACTTCAAATTAAAACCTGTAATGCAGTTCAAAACCCGTGTGGTTAATATTAAGAGTGTGCAAAAGGGCACACCGATAAGTTATGGAAAGACGTATGAAGCTCAAACGGATTTAATTGTTGCTACTGTTCCTGTTGGCTATGCTGACGGACTTCCAAGAGCTATCAGCAATAAGGGAAGTATGATTGTTGGCGGAAAAATTGTACCTGTTTTGGGAAGAATTTGTATGGATCTATGTATTATTGACGTAACTTCTGTCAATAATATAGGTGTGGGTGATGAGGTTACTGTATTTGGAACTCAAGGTGAAAGTTTTATACCGGTTGAAAACATAGCCAATCTTTCTAATACAATCAATTATGAGATTTTATCTGGTGTTGGAAAGAGAATTCCAAGAATTTACTTAAAAGAGGGAAACGTTACAAAAGCAATTAATTTTCTTGATTGATTGTCACAAAAAATGGTAGTATACCATATTATTGTTATTGACCTTAGGTTTTTAATTGTGTATAATTATATACGGGGAGTTTAATCCTTTCAATTAAAACGCGGGGGCAAAAGAGATATGTTACAAGAACTTAAGAAAATGGAAATCACTTTGCCGCAAAAACTGATAGATGAAGCTTTAAACATCGCTAATGTAACTGATTGTACATTTGACGATGTTGTTGAAAAGTCTCTGCGGTTATATGTGAGAAAGTGCAAAAAAATAAATATAGATATTTTGCAAAAAGGATATGGGGAAGCGGCAGGATATAATTTAAATTACGCCGAAATGTGTTTGTGTGCTGATAATCAAGCTTTAACAGTGTGTGAGGAAAAACTTTCGGAGAGTGAATAAAGAGTGATTGTTAAACGCGGAGAAATCTATTATGCGGATCTTAGTCCTGTTGTGGGTTCAGAACAAGGTGGAATTAGACCTGTTTTGATTGTTCAAAATGATGTCGGAAATAAGTACAGTCCAACTGTTATAGCTGCGGCGATAACATCCCAGATTAATAAGGCGAAGATGCCTACACATATAGAAGTGGATGCAAGCGAATATGGGCTTGCTAAAGATTCTGTTATTTTACTTGAGCAAATACGGACCATTGATAAAAGGCGTTTAAAAGAAAAAATAGGTTCTGTGGATAATGAACTTATGGAAAAAGTGAACGATGCCTTAGTGGTCAGTTTTGGATTGTTAGAGATTTAAAAAGGAGTTTTTAAAGTGAAGAACAAAAGATTGATTGGAATGTTAGTAGTGGTTGTTTTTGTTTGTGCAGCTGCTACATATATAGCTTATGCAAATGCGGGTAGTGAAGAAGATCCTGTTGTAACTTTGAGCTATATAAATGATGTTTTCAAAAAGGAAATGACGTTTAAAGTTGTAGAAGTTGCAAATGGTAAAACAATTATCGGCGATGCAGGAACTGAAATGGTATTAAGAATGGGTAGAGGTACGATTGTGGCTACGCAAAAAGGTGGAGTTGCAGATTTATCCTCTGGTGCTGATTTGTCAAACGGAACACAAATTCCACCAAATCATCATTTGCTTGTGCCGGTTAATGATGGCAGGGGACTTAAGGTGGCTGCCAATAGTTTGGTTTTGGTAAAAGGTGCATATGAAATTAAGTGATTTTAGAGATTGCAGAAGCATATAATGTTTCTGTAATCTTTTTTTGTTGGAGAAATTATGAGAACATTTATTTCTAATGCGGATGAAAAATTGAAGATTAATGGATTTTTACAATTAAATTGGACAAAGAAGAGAGAAGTTTTGATTGAACCCATTATTTTAAAAAAAATATTTGAATTGAGTAAAGTTAGTGAAAATATTAAGAATAATAACGGGTATTATTATACTTACTTTCATGATAATATTATTTTAGGTTTTTTAGCAAACATTGGTAAATGTGAACACCCCCTGGTTGAACTGGCGTATGCATGTTCATGGTATAATTCAAATTTCGGGGGAATATACTTAATTGGTGTTGATAATGTTAAAAATGAATATTTTGCACCAATAAAAAAGAGCAACTGATGTTGCTCTTTTATTTTACTGCTTTCATTATTTCATCATAGCCCCAAAAATCACTAGTAAGGTCAATATATATTTTGTTTGAAGGTACAGAACTTGCATTTATAATTCTGTTTATAAATAAAACACATTCTGCGCGGGTAACAAAATCATTTGGTTTGAATGAAAATGTTCCGTCTGGGTTTAGATATCCTTTAGCATATCCCATAGATGCAAAATTGTTAATATAGCTTTTGGCCCAACTGTCTGAAATGTCTGAAAAATAATCTTTTGTTAAAACAGAATTATTAAATTTGAACGCCATTGTAAGAATTTTTACAAATTCTGCGCGTGTTATATTGTTGTTGCCTCTGAAGCTTCCATCAGGGTATCCTGATATAATTCCAGTTGAAAGAAAAGAAGGGACTTTTGTTTTATAGTTATCGTCGATGTCGGTCAATTTTAAAGTATCGTTGATGTTCTTAAATTCAAACAAGCTATAAAGAGCATCAATTATTTCGTATCTTGTAGCATAGTCAAGCGGTTTAAATTCATTTCCATAGTCGTTCATATATTTTATTTTATCAGCATTGCTTTTTGTTGTAATGGCAGGTGTGGCGTTTTCTGTGCCAGAAATATCTGCAATGAATTCAATTGGTGGAATATTTGTGATAGACTTACCATTTTGTATTAATTCAGTGCATATAAGTTTTAATGTTGTTGATTTTATCGGTTGTTTAAGCTTAAAAGTTAATTTAAAAATATCACCATATTTTTTGGTGTCATTAAGATCTATCCATACAGCCGAAACATAATCATCAGTATAATTCTTGCCGTTTATGTTTGTTGTAATAGCATCACCCGTTTTTAAAATTTCACATTCTTGGAGAGAAATTGGTGTTAAAACTTGCGCATCATAATATAATTTTAAGTTAAATGCACTGAAACTTGTGTTTGAATTTATTGTGATAGTAAGGGTGTCAGAATTAATATCTGAATTTAAAGAAAAAGCGGGGTCGCTTGCACTTGTGGTAATAAATAGCATAAATGTGATAGTGAGCAAAAGAGTAATAAATAATATTTTTTTCATGTTATTCTCCTTATAATCCTATACCGTTAAAATTGGTAATAAGGTAGTAGATAAAAGGTATTGTAAAAAAGCTCATACCTGTTGTAATCATAATGTTCTGTGCTGCATATTCAGGGTCGCCGCCATATGTTTTTGAAAGTACTGCATATATCGATGTTGATGGCATTGCACATTGTAAGATAAGCACAACGATTCCTGTTGCAGAAATAATTCCAAAACTGTCGAATAAAGGCATAAGCGAAATTAACACCCCAGGGACAAGAAGCATTTTGACAAGCACAATTACAAAGCCTTTCAGACAGTTTAAAAGTTTAGAAAATTTAATTGTGGCGAGAGTTATACCTATAAATATCATTGAAAGAGGGATGGTGCAAGCACCTAAAGTTTGCATAGGACTTAAAATTGCAGGTGGGAATTTTACATTAAAAAGCATTACCAAAAACCCAAGTAATAAAGAAATTGTGCTTGGGTTTAAAAGTTTCTTTAACATATTTTCGTGTTTCTTTCCTGTACACTTTGCAATAGAGTATACAGATAAAACCCATATTACAGTATCATTTGCAAGTACATACAGCATGGCGTAATAAAGACCTTCTGTTCCTAAAATTGCGGTGATGATTGGATAGCCCATAAATGTAACATTTCCGCAAGCAGTCAAATATGTATGTGCAGATGCGGTGACACCGCGAAGCCCTAAAAATTTTGCACAAAGCTTACCTAAAAATATCAAGAAAAATATCAATAAATAAGAAATTATGAGCATTAAAAGTCCGTTTTTTAAACGTTGGGCATCCATATCAAGCGTTGAAAAAGACGAAATAACCAATGCCGGGATTGTAAGTCTTGTAAGAGTAGTAGAAATTCCTTCACTTAGTGTTGGTTTTGTGTATCTTAGGAAGGTGGAAACAAAACCAATTAGTGCAAAAATGCCTAGAAATATTATTTTTTCAGTTATAATGCTTATGTCTGCCAAAAGAATCACTCCAAGAAAAGTTTAAAAGTTTATATGTTAATTATAATATAAATACAAATATTTTTCAACAAAAAATAGTAAAAGCAACTATCTCTTGGATAGTTGCTTAAAAACTAATTAACATAAATTGTGTTGTAATTGTCATAAATAACCATACCGGGTTTAGCACCAGAAGGTTTTTTTACATTTTTGACTGTTGTGTAGTCAATAGGCGTTTTGGCACCGCCTTTGCTTTTTGAGTGAGTGGCTGCCAGCGTTGCAGCCTTTAAAATGATATTGTCTGGAATCTCTTCGCCGTATTTTTTAACAACAATAACGTGTGAGCCAGGAATGTTTTTTGTGTGAAACCACAAATCATTATTTTTTGCAAGCTTTAGGGTAAGGTAATCATTTTGTTTGTTGTTTTTGCCGACATAAATCGTGTAACCGTCAAATTCATATTTGTGCGGCATAGCAACAGCAATCTTTTTCTTTTTGGATGGATTTCCTGAAGAAATGTAACCTTGCTCAATAAGTTCGTCTTTAATTTCAGAAATTTCCGAGTAAGTGCTTGCACGTTGAAGTTCATCATAAACACTTTCGAGATAGGAAAGTTCTTCACTGGCGGATTTTATCTGAATATGCGCTTGCTCTTCGGCTTTTTTTGCTTTATTATATTTAGTAAAATATTTTTGCGCATTTTTTGCAGGTGTTATACTGTCATCTAACTTAATCTCGACAAGCGGCATATCATCTTGAAAAAAGTTTTCAACAGTTATACTTGAAGCGCCACTTTCTATTCTGTAAAGATTTGCGGTTATCAGTTCACCAAACTCCTTATATGTTTCACGCTTTGCACTGTCCAAAAGTTGTTGATTAAAAATGCCCAGTTTCTTTTTGCAACGCTCAATGTTGTTGGAAACGAGTTTGAGCAGCACATATGCAAACTGTGACAAACGTAAAGCAAGTGCTTTTTCGGAGTAATATTTTTCACAAATATCTGAAACAGAATCACACTTGTAAATTTTAAAATCATTGCCATATTGTGAAATATTAATGGCACTGAAATCAAGGGGAGTCCCGTCTGTATTATATATAAGGCAAGGAGCAAAAACATTAGAATTTATGTTTGTAAATATTTCCTCCATAACTTTGTGAAATGGTGAGGTTTCGCACCTAAAAGCAATCTCTCTTGCAGTAAGTTTACTGATTCCGTAAAAATTTTTCATTACATAATTTTCTGGTTCAGGAACGCTTCCTGGAAGTGAAGAAAAGTCACACAATAAAGGATTTTGCTTATCCTGTTTAGGTGGTACATTGTATTTGAGTGCGGGTAAAATTTGCCTTACAGAACTTGTTGAAATATCAATTCGTTTTATGGAATCAATAATGACATCGTTCTCATCTAAAAGTATTATATTGCTATGTTTACCCATAATTTCTACAACAAGTTTCTTTGTTACAATATCCATAAGTTCGTTTCGGCATTCAATTTCAATAATCATAATTCTTTCGAATTCAATCTGATAAATGCTTTTTATTTTTCCAGAACCAATGTGTTTTCTAAGTAACATACAAAACATAGGTGGTTCACTTGGGTTTTCGATTTTTTCGTTGGAAAAATATATTCTTGGATAACTTGGGTTAGCACTTATATATAGTTTCATACCGCCTGAATGAGTTCTTAAAGTAATATAAAGTTCATCTTTTTGCGGTTGATGTATTTTGTCAATTCTTGCATCTTTAAGTTTGTTTTCCGCTTGATGTACAAAACATTTTACGACGCATGCGTCAAAAGCCATATACTCCTCCGTTATTTGTTTAACATATGTTGTTCAACATAACTTTTAATAAGTTGTGCAGCACCTTCAATGCCAAATTTGTCGGTATTTAAACATAAATCATAAGTTGCAGCAGCACCCCAGGCGTTGCTTGAATAAAAGTTATAAAAAGCTGCTCTTGATTTGTCGGTTTTTTTAATGAGAGTTTCAGCGGCAGACTCTTTAATTTTCATTGTTTCCATAACACGTTTAACTTTTGAGTCTTTGCTTGCGTGAACAAATACAGAAAGTTTGTTTGGGTGTTCATTAAGAACATAGTCTGCACATCTGCCGACAAATATACAAGATTCTTTCTCAGCGATGTCTTTAATTATGTTTGACTGAATTAAAAACAATTTATCGTTTGTAATTATATCATTAAGATAATTCTGAGATACAAGACCGCCGTAATGCGCCATTGAAAGAGAATACAAAAAACTATTGTGCTTTTCATCAGAGTTTTCAAACATTTGTTTGTTTATGCCGCTTTTTTCTGATGCAAGGTCAATAATGTTTTTGTCATAATAATTTATCCCAAGCATTTCGGATAATTTTTCTGCAATTTCGTGACCTCCACTGCCAAATTCGCGACCAATTGTAATAACGTAACTCATAATATACCTCCTTGAATAAATATTAAAAAATCAGATATCTTTGTTAATATCAGTATAACATTTTTTTAAAAACTTAGCAAGAAAAAAATGTATAAAATACACATTGGTGCAAATAATAATGTTAATCTTTATAAGGAGTTGATATAAATGGATATGATTTCGTTGGTGCTCGTTATTATCGGCGCACTTAACTGGGGTTCGATAGGACTCTTTGGTGTTGATGTTGTTGCCACTATTTTTGGAGGACAGCTTTCTGTTATCAGTAGAATTGTTTTTGGATTAGTTGGTCTTGCAGGAATATGGTGTATAACATTTTTGTTCCGCGACAGAGATAAAAGGGACACAACATCACACACATAATTATATTTTTTTAACAAAGGTTTTCGCTTTTTCGCGAAAACCTTTGTTTTTAATGTAAAAATTTTAAAAATCTATTTAAAAATTACAAAAAATATGTTATACTAAATTGAATACGTCTGTGAGGTGAGGTCTTGAAGAGGTTAATTTTACTTTTAATTGTATTTTTAACTGTTACATTTAATTGCAGTGCACAAGAACTAGAATTACCAATTTTAATGTATCATAACATAAATGATGAATATGAAAATCACAATAAAAACGTTGAAATGTCTTCTCAAGACTTTATCAGTCAAATGACAGCACTTAAAGATTACGGTTACACAACTATCTTTTTTGAAGATTACATTAATTATTTAACTTACGGAACAGAATTGCCACCAAAACCTATTCTTGTTACATTTGATGATGGGTATTTGAATAATTACACTGTTGCTTATCCCATTTTGAAGCAACTAGGAATGAAAGCAACAATTTTTATAGTAACAGGACGAATGGGTGTTGATGGAGTTGTTACATATCCTCACTTTACATGGGAACAAGCAAAGATTATGGAAAATTCTGGTGTGATTGATATTCAAAGTCATACAAATTATCACGGTGAATTGATTAATCTTTCTAAAAATGATGTAATTTTAGAACTTAGAAAATCAAAATATCTCATCGAAAAAAATTTGAATAAAAAGGTAATAGCTTTGGCATATCCTTACGGATTTTCAAATCAAGTTGTAAGAAACGAGGCAAGAATTGCAGGGTATAGTGTTTGTGTAGAGATTAATGATAAAGTTCCAAAGGTAAATTCATCTACAACTGATCCGTTTAAGCTATGCCGAATAACTGCTCATGGCGGAGTCAGTGGAGAAGAACTTATTAAAATTATTGAAGGAGCAGCATATGAAAACTGATATAATGGGTGTTTTGTTTGATGATTTTGAGGTAGGTCAAACTGTTCATAAAGCTTTAGACGCTCTTAAGGAAAATAAAAAGTTTTTTATAGTTACACCGAATCCCGAAATAGTCAATTTATCTATAAGTGATTCTAGCTATCGAGCGGTGCTAAACAGCGCAGATGTAGTTACTCCCGACGGTATTGGCATTGTTTATGCTTCCAAAATTTTGGGAGGGTCAATTAGAAAACGTGCAGCAGGATTTGATATTGTTAAGGGGATTTTAAGTGGACTGAATGACTTAGGCGGAAGTGTGTACTTGTTTGGTGGTAAACCTGGTGTTGCTAAACTTGCAGCAACTGAGATTCTAAAAGAATTCCAAAATATTAAAATTGCTGGCACACATCACGGATACTTTGATGATGACGAAACTATTATCAATGATATTAACGTAAACAATCCGGATTTATTGCTTGTTTGTCTTGGGGCACCAAAGCAGGAAATGTGGATTAATAAAAATAAATCTGTTTTAAATGCTGGAATATTTATAGGTGCAGGTGGAAGTATTGATGTTCTGGCAGGAAAAACCAAAAGAGCACCTAAGTTGTTTATTAAATTAAATTTAGAGTGGCTCTATAGATTAATTAAAGAACCTAAACGAGTTGGCAGAATGGCTAAAATCCCGGTGTTTTTGTTGAAAGTTCTGTTTAAAAGGAGATTAAAAAATGAAAGTTAAACTCATTCAGTACACTAATGATTGCGAAAGACTTATCGCATCTGGTGCAAAACTTTGCTATTCAAATGCAGATCTTGATTCAATATCTTCAAATTTAGATGATGAGGGTGTTGAGAAATTTTTAAATATGCTTTTGAGTATGGGACACGAAAGTCCGATAGAACACACAACATTTACGTTTGGGGTGTCTGGTGTGAGCCGTAGTCTGCTTGCGCAACTTACACGTCATAGAATTGCGAGTTATACTGTTAAATCTCAACGTTATGTAAAAGAAGGACAGTTTGAGTATGTAGTTCCTCCCGAAATCGAAAAAGAAGAGGAAGCAAAAAGAATATACATAAATACTATGGAAATGGAACAAAAGGCATATAATGACCTTACTGAAATTTTATTTAAAAAGCATTATGATGAGTTCATAGCTTTGGGTAAGGATGAGAAAAGTGCAAAAGTTGCAGCTGAGAAAAAAGCTATTGAGGATGCCAGATATGTGCTTCCCAATGCTTGTGCAACCACACTTATAATGACTTTCAACGCCAGAAGTCTTTACAATTTTTTCAATCATAGATGTTGTGAGAGAGCACAGTGGGAAATAAGGGAACTTGCAAACGAAATGTTAAAGTTAGTTAAGGAAGTAGCACCGGTGTTGTTTAAAAAATGCGGTCCGAAGTGTTTGGTTGGTCCGTGTCCCGAAGGTAAGATGTCATGCGGAAAAGCGGCGCTTATGAGAAAAGAGTATTTAGGAGAGAATTAAGTGAAAGGTAAATTAATTGTTATAGAAGGACTTGACTCCAGTGGCAAGGCAACGCAGGCTGAAAAATTGAAACAACGTTTAGAAAATGAAGGGTTTAAAGTTATGAAAATAACTTTCCCCGATTATGGAAGTAATTCATCTGCATTGGTTAAGATGTATTTAAATGGTGAAATATCAGAAAAACCTGAGGATATAAATGCGTATGCTGCCTCGTCATTTTATGCTGTCGACAGATATGTTTCATATAAAACAAAATGGGAACAGTTTTATTTAGATGGGGGAGTAATAATAGCTGACAGATATACAACATCAAATATGATACATCAGGCAGCTAAAATTGACGGAACAAGAATCAAGAATTTGTATTTGGATTGGTTGTATGATTATGAATATAAACTTTTGAAATTACCTGTTCCGAATAAAATTATTTTTCTGGATATGCCGCCCGAATATGCAATAGAACTTATGCAAAACAGAGCAAATAAAATTACAGGCGGAGAAAAGAAAGATATTCACGAGCGTGACCATTCGTATCTTGAAAAAAGTTATGAAAATGCACTTTATGTGGCTAAAAAATTTGATTGGTCTACCGTTTTTTGTGTAGAAGGTGGAGCAGTTAGAACTATTGAAAACATCAGTGATGAAATCTTTACCACTGTTATGAAAGATGTGTTAAAGAGAAAAATAAGGAGTGAGGCTTCAAATGGTTAATATATTTTTAGCAAACGGATTTGAAGAAGTTGAAGCTTTAACTTCTGCTGATTTATTAAGACGTGCAGAAATTGATGTATTATTGGTTTCAACAGAAAAAGATATTTATGTTACAGGTAATCACAATATATGCGTTAAATGTGATGTAATGCTTGCTGATGCTCCCGATTGTGATATGATTGTTCTTCCGGGTGGTATTCCTGGTGTTCCTAATTTAATGTCAAATAAAGAAGTAACTGACAGAGTGAAAAAACAGTCAGAAAGCGAACAGAGGGTTGCTGCTATTTGTGCTGCACCATGGATTTTAGGAGAACTAAAAATCACAGAAGGCACAGAGGTTATTTGCTATCCTGGTTTTGAAGATAAACTTAAAGGTGCAGTTATTTCAACCAAAAGTACAGTTACCGATAAAAATGTAACAACTTCTAAGGCAGCGGGAACAGCGATGGATTTTGCATTAGAAATTATAAAAGTTTTAAAGGGTGACGATGTTGCTTTGAAGGTTAAAAATTCAATTTATTATTAAGGGTGTAATATGCTGAATAAGAAAAAAATTCTGTGTATATTTGCTGTTGCTTTAATTATAGTACTTGTTTTTATTTTTGGAGAAATTTCAGGTGTTTTTAAAAGGCGTGATACTGTCGTTGTGGAAGTTCAATCTGGAAATTCGATAAGTGAAATTGCTGATAAACTTAAAGAAAAAGATATAATCGGTTCAAAAAGTTTATTCAAAATTTTTTATCGCTTATTTGGCGATACTTATTATATGGGGGTCCATGAATTTTCTTCAAAAAGCTATGGTGCAATTGTTCGTGAACTTGAAAGCTTTACAAAAGCCAGGTCAGTTACTGTTACAATTACCGAGGGTATGGAACAAAGAGAAATTGCGGCACTTTTGGAGAAAAAGGGACTTGTTACGGTTAATGAGTTTAATGAAGTTGCCAATATTAATAATTTTGATTATTGGTTTTTTAAAGATATCAAAAAACGCGATATGCAACTCGAAGGATACCTTTTTCCTGACACATATGAGTTTTCATGTGAAGAAGGAGCAAAAAGCATTATAACAAAAATGCTTGATAATTTTGAAAATAAGTTTAACCCTGATATGAAAAAACGCGCTGAACAACTTGGTTTTACCGTTGATCAACTTATCACAATGGCCTCCATTATAGAGCGTGAAGCAGCAGCTAAAAGTGAACTTGCTTTGGTTGCGGGAGTTTTTTACAATAGATTAAATGATAAAAATGAGTCAGCAGGATTTTTGCAGTCGTGTGCTACGGTTCAATACATTTTAAAAGAAAGAAAAAATGTTTTAAGTATTGCCGACACAAAAATAAAATCTGATTATAACACTTATCTGAATAAAGGGTTACCAATCGGTCCGATTGCTTCGCCTGGATTAAGTTGTATAAACGCTGCGCTTTATCCTGAAAAAACGGAGTATATATATTTTGCGGCTGATGGTAATGGTAAACATTATTTCGCTAAAACATTTAATGAACATCAGAAAAATATGAAAAAGGCAGGTCTTTTGTAATTGGCAGGAGAAAAAATTAATTATGAATATATAACTGAATATCTTCATCAGATTTTGCCTGAAACACAAGGACATCTCAAGGAAATGGAAGATTATGCGATCAAAAATGGTGTCCCGATTATACACAAAGAAATGAAAGCTTTCCTAGAAATATTATGCAAAATGCAAAAGCCTCAAAAAATACTCGAACTTGGTAGTGCTATAGGATATTCTGCATCATGTATGGCTTTTGCTTCGGGGAAAAAATGCCGAATTACTACTGTTGAGCGTGACAGCGACATGACAACGCTTGCAATTGAAAATATAAAAAAATTAGGCCTTTCAGAACAAATACGAGTCATTGAAGGCGATGCTTTAGAGGTTCTTTCTTGTCTTAGTTCTAAATATGACATGATTTTTATTGATGCCGCTAAAGGTTATTACAATGAGTTTTTTGAGTATGCAATAAAGCTTATAAATGATGGTGGACTTATTGTTTCTGATAATGTTTTATATAAGGGTATGACAGCAGAGGACACAATTGTAAAACGTCGCCAGAAGACAATTGTCGGCAGAATGAGAGAGTATTTGTTGATGCTTTGCAATCATGAAAAACTGTCAACATCTGTTATACCGATTGGTGATGGTGTTGCTGTTTCAATTTATAACGAAAGAGGTAAAGAAATTGAATAAACCTGAATTGCTTGCACCTGCAGGCAGTCTTTCAAAATTAAAATTTGCTTTTTTATATGGTGCGGATGCTGTATATATCGGTGGAGAATCTTTCTCTTTGAGGGAGGCTGCCGAAAATTTTTCTATGGAAGAAATTAAAGAGGGTATACAATATGCGCATGAAAGGGGTAAAAAAGTATATATTACTGCTAATATTTTACCACATAATGAGGATTTAAACGGATTTAAGGAATATATAAGCAAAGTTTACGAATATGGTGCAGATGCAATTATAGTATCAGATTTAGGACTGTTTGATATTGTTAAATCTACGACACCTGATTTTAACATTCATATAAGTACACAAGCCAACAATGTTAACTTTGCTTCTGCAAATATGTGGCATAAGCTTGGGGCGTCAAGAGTGATTTTAGCACGTGAACTTTCGCTCAATGAAATTTCAGAAATCAGAGCCAACACGCCAAAAGAGTTAGAACTTGAATGTTTTGTTCATGGTGCTATGTGCATTTCATATTCTGGAAGATGCTTGCTTTCTAATTATATGACAGGCAGAGACAGCAATCTTGGTGCATGCGCGCATCCTTGTAGATGGAAATATTATCTTACAGAAGAAAAAAGAGAGGGGGAATATTTCCCTGTTTTTGAAAATGACAGAGGAACATTTATATTCAATTCCAAAGATTTGAATATGATAAGGTATGTGCCGGAGCTTATAAAGGCAGGTATTTCAAGTTTTAAAATAGAAGGTAGGGTTAAGACTGAATACTATGTAGCAACAGTAACAAAAGCATACCGTGATGCAATTGACAGATATTTTGATGGTTTACCGTTTGATGAAAAAATTGCTGAAGAACTTTTAAAAGTAAGCCACAGAGAGTATACAACAGGTTTCTTTTTTGGCAAACCAGATTCAAATCAGCAGATTTATGGTTCAAGTTCATATAAGAGGGATTATGATTTGGTTGGAATAGTTGATAACTTTGATAATTATGAAAAAATGCTTGAAGTAACTCAAAGAAACAAGTTTTTTGTTGGTGACGAGATTGAACTTTTAATACCCGGCGGTGATTTTAAAACTATAAAAATTGAAAAAATGTTTGATGAAAGCAAATCAGAAATAGACAGTTGCCCGCATGCGATGATGAAACTTTATATTCCATGTGAAATTGCGTGCCCAAAAGGTACAATTTTAAGAAAGGCAAGATAAATTTTACAAAAATGTGCACAATAATCTTTGGGTGATTAAATGCACAAAAATATAGCAATCAGAAATTTTTTATTAAGAACAATTTTTGGATTTTTACTTTTATTTCTTTTTGTTCGTTTATACCACATAATGTTGGTAAATGGTTTTGAATTAAAAAAACAAGCAGAGGCACAAAATTCTCTTTCAGTCCAGGTAGCTAACAGGCGAAACGATATTTTAGATAGGAAAATGAGAGCTTTTACCGGAATAGAAAAGGAAGAGTATGCTGTTGTCTTTTCAACAGAAAATTCTACAAATGATTTTAAGTTATGCCGGTTGCTTTCAAGGTATTCAGATGAAGATGAACATAAAATATATTTAAGCCTTAACCAAAACAAAAGAACCTTTGTAAAAGTAAAAGGTAATAAAAAAAATGAAATTAAAAGCAATCCTAACATTACGTTTATAAGCGTTCCGTCAAGGTATCTTCACGACTCTCCATGCGCTGCACTTATTGGTTACATCAGCGATAACAAAGGTGCAGCGGGGCTTGAAAAGGTTTACGATAAATTTTTGAATAAAGTAGAAGATTATAGAGTGGTTGCTATGTCTGATGCTTTGAGGCGTTTTATTCCTGGTGGAGGAGTACAAACTGTAGGGCAGAATATAAAAACCAACAAATTAAAGACAACACTTGATTTGGATTTTTGCCGCATTGCTCAAAATGTGCTTGATGATAGTGGCATAAAAGCTGGTGTTGTTATCTTGGATATTGAAAATTTTGATTTGGTTGCAATGGCAACTGCACCTACATTTGAACCGGATAAAGTTGGAGATTATTTAAATTCAGCAGACGGGAATTTAATAAACAGGTGTCTGACAAACTACGATATGGGTTCAATATTTAAAATTATAGTAGCGTCAGCTGCATTGGAAGAAAATGTTGTTACACCAAATGATGAGTTTGTGTGCAATGGACATTCCTATATATCTGGACAAAAAATTGATTGTCATAATATATATGGTCATGGCAAACTCACTTTTGAGGAAGCGTTTATGTATTCATGTAATCCTGTTTTTATTGAAGTTGGTAAAAAACTGGGTTTTTCTAAAATAATTGAGTACTCACAAAAGTTTGGCTTGGGTAAGAAGGTGTTAAATCCAACGACACTTTTCCAAGGAAGTGGAAATCTTCCTGATAAGGAAAATTATTATCTTGCAGATCTTGCAAATTTATCTATAGGTCAAGGAAAACTTTCCGGAAATGCAGTAAATGGGGCGGTTCTGTCTGCAGTTATTGCAAATAGAGGTATTATCAAAGAAGTTAATTGTGTTGATTCTGTAGTTGATGGTGTTGGACAGATCAAAAGAACTTTAAAAGTATCAGGTGAAAGCAGGGTAATTTCCGAAACCACAGCTCAAAAAATATATAATATGATGCTAAAAACTAACATTTCAGGCACAGGAACTACGGGGTATATAGAAAACGTAGGTTCAGGTGGAAAAACAGGTAGTGCACAAACAGGATGGTATGTTAACGGTGAAAGATATCAGCATGGTTGGTATACCGGTTTTTTCCCAGCAGAAAATCCAAAGTATGCAATGTGCGTGTTTGTGGAAAATGGGAAGTCGGGCAGCGAAACTGCAGCACCAATTTTTAAAGCAATTGGTGAAAATATAGTAAATTTAATAAGTTAGGTGTTTGGTTTGAGAGAAAAAATTAATGAAGTAAATAGAATTGTTGTAAAAGTAGGAACATCTACGCTTACGTATGACAACGGAAAGCTGAATTTAGGTAGGATTGATAAGCTGGCACGAACAATTGCGGATATTAAAAACAGGGGTATAGAAGTTGTTTTGGTCTCTTCGGGAGCTATTGGTGTTGGAGTTGGCAAATTGGGGCTTAAAGAAAAACCAACACTTACCCGTGAAAAACAGGCTGCTGCTGCGGTTGGACAGTGCGAACTTATGTATTTATATGACAAAATGTTTTCTGAATATGGTTACAAAACAGGTCAGGTGCTTTTAACAAGAGATGTTATTGATAATACAGAACGCAAAAATAATGTTACAAATACATTCAACACCCTTTTGGATATGCACGTTGTTCCTGTTGTGAATGAAAACGATGCCGTTTCAATTGATGAAATTGTTATTGGTGACAATGATACACTTTCTGCGGTAGTTGCTACTATTGTTGGTGCAGACTTGTTGGTTATTCTTACTGATATAGATGGTTTGTATGATAAAGACCCAAGGAAAAATTCAGATGCTAAGCGTATTTCTGAAGTGGAACAAATTACAAATGAAATTAAACAAATGGCAGGTGGTGCTGGCTCAAATCGTGGCACAGGTGGAATGCTTACAAAGGTTACTGCGGCAGAAATGGCATCAGAAAGTGGAATATTTACTGTGGTATGTAATGGAGAAAATCCGACAATCTTATATGATATAATAGAAGGCAAAGATGTTGGTACACTTTTTAAATAAATTACATAATGGGGAATTTAAATGGAATATTTGGAAGATTTAGGCTTTAATGCAAAAAATGCGTCAAGGCAAATTATGGTGTTGGACACTGATGAGAAAAATAAGATATTAAAAGAAATTTCAAGACAGCTACTTGAAAATTCTGACTATATCGTTAATCATAATGCGTTGGATATTGAGGTTGCCCGTAAAAATAATATGAAAGAATCCTTGGTTGACAGACTATTACTCAACAAAGAACGAGTTTCTTCAATTGCGAAGGCTGTATCAGATATAGTTGAACTACCAGATCCTGTTGGTGAGATTTTGTCGCAGGATAAACTCTCAAATGGATTGATTATTACCAAAAAAAGAGTACCAATTGGTGTAATTGGAATAATATATGAGGCCAGACCTAATGTAACAGTAGATGCTGCTGCGCTTTGTATTAAAGCGGGTAGTGCTGTTGTTCTTCGCGGTGGTAGTGATGCTATTAATTCAAATAAGGCGATAGTTTCTGTAATTAAAAAAGCTATTGCAAATGTTGGATATAATGAAAATATTGTTACTTTAGTTGAAGATACTTCTAGAGAAACTGCTTCAAAATTGATGAAATTAAATAATTATATTGATGTTTTAATACCTAGAGGTGGGGCTGGATTAATTAAGAATGTCGTTGAAAACTCAACTGTACCTGTAATTGAAACTGGGAGCGGAAATTGTCATATATACATTGATGAATTTGCTGACATTGAAATGGCAAAGAAGGTTGTTGCTAATGCAAAAACTCAGCGTACAGGAGTATGTAATGCAGCAGAATCGCTTTTAGTACATGAAAAAATTGCTGCCAAGGCATTGCCTGTTGTACTCGGTGAACTCGAAAAAAAAGGTGTTGAAATCAGAGGTTGTGAAAAAACAAAAGAAGTTTTTAAAAATATACTTTTAGCTGATGAGCAAGATTTTTATACCGAATTTCTGGATAAGATTATTTCTGTTAAAGTCGTTAGAGATGTTGACGAGGCAATCAGACATATAGATGAGCATAGTACTAAGCATTCAGAATGTATTATTACAAAAAGCAAAGAAAATGCACAAAAATTTACAAACCAAGTTGATTCTGCAGCAGTATACGTAAATGCATCAACAAGATTTACTGATGGCGGAGAATTTGGTTTTGGAGCCGAAATTGGAATAAGTACGCAAAAACTTCATGCAAGGGGACCGATGGGCCTAAAAGAAATAACTACATACAAATACGTAATTTTAGGTGATGGGCAGATAAGATAGGAGGAATATATGGGACTTTACATATTACTTGGGATTGTTTTAGTCGCTTTAGTAGTTGTTATTGTATTACTATTAACACAAAAAAGCGATAACCAACTACATTCTGTTAAAAAAGAAATTACTGACGAGATTAAATCGTCAATGAAATTATTTAGTGATGTGCTTTCATCATCCCAGGAGCAGATTGCCAAAATCCAGGATGGACGTATGCAGGCGCTGTCCTCACAAATGTCTGATAATACTAAAATTAATGAACAGAAACTTGAAAATATCAGGAATGCTGTTGAAGGCGGGCTAAAAAATATTCAAGAAGATAATTCTAAAAAACTTGAACAAATGAGGCAAACAGTTGATGAAAAGCTTCAGAAAACATTGGAAACCAGAATAGGCGAATCATTTAAAATTGTAAGTGAAAGACTTGAACAGGTTTACAAAGGCCTAGGGGAGATGCAAAGCTTAGCTTCAAGCGTTGGAGATTTGAAAAAGACGCTTTCTAATGTGAAAACACGAGGTGTATTGGGTGAAATACAGCTTGGTGCTATTTTAGAGGAAATTCTTTCACCAGAACAGTATGAGAAAAATGTTTGCACAAAAGCAGCAAGTCAAAATTTTGTTGAGTTTGCGGTAAAACTTCCTGGCGATGGTGATAAACCAGTTTATTTGCCGATTGATGCAAAATTTCCGACTGATGCGTATGCAAATCTTGTAGCTGCTTATGATAAAGGTGTACAGACAGATATTGATACTGCAAAAAAAATACTGGAAAGAAGAATTAAAGATTTTGCAAAGGACATTCATGAAAAATATGTTTCCCCGCCGGACACAACAGATTTTGCCATAATGTTTTTGCCAACAGAAGGCCTTTATGCAGAAGTAGTGAAAAATGGCATTACCGAGAATATCCAACGTCAGTTTAATGTTGTTGTGACCGGACCTACAAATATGGCGGCGCTTTTGAATAGTTTGCAAATGGGATTTAAAACACTTGCAATTCAAAAGCGTTCTGGCGAGGTTTGGGCAGTTCTTGGTGCAGTAAAAACTGAGTTTGACAAATTTGGTGATGTTTTGCAAGCAGCACAAAATAAGCTTGAAATGGCAAATAGTGAACTTGATAAACTTGTTGGTGTAAGAACCCGACAAATTCAAAGAAAGTTAAAATCTGTTACGGCAATGCCAGAAAGCGAAACAAACACAATCTTACTTACAGACGGTGAAAGTGATCTTTAATTTTTATATTGTAAAATATCGCTAGATAGTGTATAATTAATTGTTCAAGGTGGCGAAGAGTAAATTGGATTTATATGAAAAAACGATTGAAAGTAATGAGGTATATAGAGGCAAAGTAATAAATGTTAAAAGTGAAAAGGTATTGCTTCCTAATGGAAAAACTGCTCATCGTGATGTTGTTGAGCATCCAGGAGCTGTTGCGGTAGCCGCTATTACTGAAAATAATGAACTTTTAATGGTTAAACAGTTTAGGGCAGGCCCTAAAAAAGTTTTACTTGAAATCCCTGCTGGCAAGCTCGAGTATGGTGAAAATCCGGCAGAATGTGCTATTCGTGAACTTGAGGAAGAAACAGGATTTTTAGCAACAAATATTTTTAAGGTTGCTGAAACGTATACTTCACCCGGATTTGCAAATGAGCTTTTGCATATTTATGTTGCAAAAGACCTCAAATTAACTTCGACAAACCCTGATGAAGATGAGTTTTTGGAGATTGAAAAAATTCCGATATCTGAACTTAAAAAAATGGTTGACAGGTTTGAAATTTGCGATGCTAAGTCCGTTGTTGCAATTCTTATGTCGGAAAAATATATGTATCAGGAGGAATTTTAATGGCTATGTCAAAGTTTGTAGTCAGATTACTTGGAAATGATTATCAGATAGAAAGTGAAAATTCTGATGAACTTATCCAGAGAATTGGTTTTTATGTTAACAAAAAATTTAATGAAATTGCAGAACGTAACAGCAAGTTAAGTACTAATATGATTGCGGTTATTACTTCGTTGAATATTGCTGAAGAAACAATAAAACTTCAGGAAGAAAATAAAGAGCTCTCTGCACAACTTTCTGCAACTGTGGATATGCTTGGAGAAAAAGAGTTTGAATTAAAACAACTTTCTGAAGAAAACGAAAGTTTAAAAGAACAACTTCAAAATGCAAAAATTGAGCTTGCACGTTCAGAAGCAAAAGCGGAAAGGAAATATTAATATGAAACTTGATATTAAATTTATTCCAAGTGCAGAGGGTAAAATTTCTGCAAAGCCTTTTTATGCCACTTCAGGAAGTGCTGGTATGGATTTGTCAGCTTGTTTAGATGAACCTGTACTTATAAAAAAAGGAGAAATAAAGATTATTCCTACAGGAATTGCTATTGCATTAGAAGATAGCAGTTATGTCGCTTTGATTTATGCAAGAAGCGGTCTTGCGTGCAAAAAAGGTATTTGTCTTGCAAACAGTGTTGGAGTAATTGACAGTGATTATCGTGGCGAACTTAAATGTGCCTTAATTAATTTAGGACAGGAAGACTTTGTGGTTAATCATGGCGACAGAATTGCTCAGTTGGTTATTTCACCTGTTAAGCTGGTTGAAATAAATGTGTGCGATGACTTGGATGAAACAAAAAGAGGTGCTGGTGGATTTGGTTCTACCGGAGTATGAGAAAATTTCTTAAACTTGGTGATTTAATTGTTGTAGCTATTATTCTTTTGTTAACAGTAATTCTCGCAATTAAGCCTGCTTTTTCTGATGCACTGTTTGTTGTAATACATGTAGATGGTAAAGAATACGGAAGATACAGTCTTACTGACAACAAAAAAATAATAGAGATTTCTACAGATTTTGGTCATAATACCGTTGTTATTAGTGATGGTGCGGTATATGTGACACAAAGCAGTTGTAAAGATAAAGTTGAAATAAAAGCAGGGGCTATCAGTGATGTAGGACAAGCTCTTGTGTGCTTGCCGAACAGGGTAGTTGTTACTGTTGAAGGAGGCGCTAAGACAGATGCGACAACATTTTAAACATGATATTATCATTGCTTCCGTACTCTTAGGTGTGGGACTTGTGCTTGGATATGTAGAAAGTCTTGCTTTTCCTCAGGGGATTGCGTATGGTGTCAAAATAGGAATTTCAAATATTGTTGTGTTGTTTGCGTTGTTTTACTTTAAGTTGAAAACAACCTATGTAATTGCAATACTTAAATCGCTGCTTTCGGGATTACTTTTTTCGTCCCTAACTGCTGTTGCTTATAGTATGTGCGGTGTTTTGCTTTCTGTTGCGCTGATGTCAATGTTGAAAAAGTTTTTATATTCCAAAAAGATTTCTGTTATTGGTATTAGCATAGCTGGAAGTGCAATTTTTAATATTGGGCAAATTAGTGTTGCTTGTTTTTTAACAAAATCATTTGCGTGTATGAATATGCTTGTTTATATGCTACCTCTGTCCGTTGTAACAGGCGGTGTAACAGGAATAATCATCACACTTATGTTAAATCGAATTAAAAGAAGGGTATACTTTGAAAAATAAAAAACCAAAATTTATCGTTGTTACTGTTTTAATAATTGTAATTTTGTCAGTTTTGTGTATCTTTACACCGTTATTAGATACTTTTACATCATGGATTGGCAATGCTGTAGCACCAGTACAAACCGGAGTTACAAATGTTGTTGCTGAAATCAAGTTAATATTTTCAAAATGGGACGATACACAAAAATTATATATTGAAAATGGTAATTTAAAAAAACAAGTTGATGAACTTAATAAGAAAAACAAAGAGTATATTACTTATAAACAAGAAAATGAAAGACTTAAAAATATTCTTGAATTAAAGTCTGAATTAGATTATTTAAAGCCGGTTGCGGCTACTGTAATATCAAAGGATGCAGGGAATTGGTTTAATATTTTTTCTGTTAATAAGGGGAAAAATGATGGTATTAAGGTTAACGATACTGTTATTAACTCAAAAGGACTTATTGGTAGGGTGATGCAAACCGGGAATAATTGGGCAAAAGTAGCAACTGTTATTGATCGTGATCACTCTGTAAGTGGAGTGATATCAAGAACGGGCGACTTAGTACAAATTGATGGTGATCTTTCCCTCATGAAAAGTGGATTGTGTAAGATTACAATAATTACCGAGGGTGCTGATGTTATTATTGGCGACACAGTTATGACATCGGGAATAGGTGGTATATATCCTAAAGGTTTGTTCATAGGTACGATAACAGAGTTTAAAAATAATAATGATGGTACAGGTAAATATGCAATTTTGAAGCCTGATGTTGATTTTCAGCATATTTTTGAAGTTGTAATTTTAACACAGGCGGGTGAAGTTCATGAATAAGTTTTTGACATTTTTTTCATGTGCTGTGTTTACTATGCTACAACTTACAGTTATGCCGATGCTAAAAATCGGATGGCTGAATTACAATTTTGCTTTGGCGTGCATTGTAGTGGTTTGCTTACTTAGTGATAAAATAGTTAGCATACCCAACGCATTGATTATAGCGTTAATTTATGATATTTTTGCATCATTTGCGCCAGGAATGTATTTTATTATGTATATAACGATTGCATTTATTGTTATAGAAATATCAAAACATATTTTGGGTGCTAATGCGTGGATTTCGGTTTTATTTGTGTTTGTTGCAACACTTATTACCGAGCTATTGTCTTATTGGATATTTTACGCATTTAATGGTATGGCATATAATGCATTTGTTCTTTCAAAAATCATTCTTCCGCAATGTTTAATAAACTGTATTGTTGGTTTGATTTTTTATTGGTTTTACAAGTTTGTACTAAAACTTAGACGCATGTAGTTTTTTCAGGAGGTGGAAAGTTGAATTATTATAACAAACAAGCAAGAACAATTTTTGTTGGTTTGATTGTTGCTATTATGTTTTTTATATGCATTATTCGACTTATTAACCTTCAAATTATAAATGGGGAAAATTACAGAAAAGTTTCTGAAGAAAAACTCCATACTTCAATGACTATTAAAGCACCAAGAGGTAATATTCTTGACAGATACGGTGAAATTTTAGTAACTAACCGAACAGGTTTTTCGGTTATTATTAAGGATGTGGGATTAAACAGAAGCGAACTTTCAACGATGCTATACAAACTTACCTCTGCTTTAAAGAGTGAAAACATTGAATATACAGGTTCACTTCCAATAACTATGGAAAAACCATATGAATTTGATTTCGGTGATAATAAGGAACTTAATAAAAAGGTTTCGTCCTGGCTTGAAAAAAACAACTTTAATGCCGGAACAACAGCGCCGGAAGTTATTGACAAATTATATGATGCATACAAGATTAATTTATCATACGAGGAATCTGATAAAAGGTTAATTTGTGATATAATTTATGATATGAAGCAAAAAGGATACAGCATTTATAATCCTTATGTTTTACTGCAAGATATAAGTGCTGAAGTTGTTGCTATTGTTAAAGAAAATAGCAATGAATTTCAGGGCGTTGAGGTAGCAGAAACAAGTTTACGTGCATATCCTAATGGGAATATGCTTGCGCATGTTTTGGGTAACGTGGGAATTATATATCAGGAAGAGTATGAAAAACTTAAAAATAAGAATTATAGCATGGATGCTTTGATAGGAAAACAAGGCATTGAACTTGCGTATGAATATTACCTTAAGGGAGAAGATGGGATTCAAGGTTTCGAGCAGACAATAAAAGGCTCAGAAAACATTGTTACAACAGTGCCAGCAAAGCAAGGTAATAATGTTATGCTCACAATTGATAAAGAATTACAAGAAGTAACTGAAAACGCTCTTAAGGAAACTATCGAGTCTATTTCACAATCTGTTGCTGATTGTAATGCTGGTAGCGTTGTATGCCTTGATGTCAATAATGGTGAAATTTTATCTATAGCCTCTTTTCCTTCATATCATCCTGCTGAGTACAACAAAAAATATAACAGTCTTATTAAAAATCCCGCTAATCCAGTTTGGAATAGAGCAATTGGAGGCGCGTATGAACCTGGTTCAACATTTAAAATGCTTACTGCAATTGCAGCTTTAGAGGAAAATATAATCGAGCCGTCAGATTTGATTTTGGATGAAGGCAAATATAAGTTTTATAATGATTATCAACCTACATGTATGAAGTGGAAAACAGGTCAAACCCATGGATATGTTGATGTTGTAACTGCACTTCAGGAGTCATGTAACTACTATTTTTTTGATGTAGGAAGACGTTTGGGTATTGTAAAACTTGATGAGTATGCGGAAAAATTTGGATTTGGGCAGCTTGCACGCATTGAAATAGGTGGGGAAGTAAAAGGTCAAATTGCAAGTCCTAGCAATAAGGAAAAACGTGGTGAGGTGTGGCATCCGGGTGATACATTACAAGCGTCAATAGGACAATCTGATAATTTGATTACACCACTTCAACTTGCTTCATATGTTGCAACTATTGCAAATGGTGGAACAAGATACCAACCTCATTTGTTAAAAATGATAAAAGACAGTGAAACTGGTGATGTTGTCAAAAAAACTGAAATTGTAAAAAGTGCAGAAATAAAGATTGATGAAAAAAATCTTTCTGCGGTTAAACTTGGAATGAAAAAAGTAGCCGAGGAGGGTACAGCAAGCAACGTTTTTGAAGACTTCTTTGTAGATGTGGCAGGAAAGACCGGAACTGCAGAAGTTAGCAAAGGATCAAACAACGGAATTTTTGTTGCTTTTGCACCATATGATAATCCGCAAATAGCGGTTGCTGTGGTAATTGAACACGGCACCGGTGGGTATTTAGCAGCACCAATTGCAAAGGCTATTTTTACACAATATTTTTCAAATTTAGAAATCTCAGATTTATATTCAGTCAATACACTTAACAGATAAAGGATGTGATTTGATGAGCAAGGTTATTTCAGTAATTTCAGGGAAAGGCGGCGTTGGAAAAACAACAGTTACCGCCAATGTTGGTGTTGGCCTTTCGATTTTAGGACATAAGACGGTTATTGTAGATACAGATATTGGGCTTAGAAATCTTGATTTAGCGTTAGGGCTGGAAAATAACGTGATTTATGATATGGTTGATCTTGCGATGGGCGAATGTCGGTTGCGTGAGGCAATTATTAAAGATGAACGTTATAATCAGCTTGGCTTTTTGCCAACTTCACAGTTTAAGACCGAAAACAATATCAATTTTGAAGATTTTAAAAAAATTATCAATGAATTAAAGAAGATATATGAATATATAATTATTGATGCTCCTGCGGGTATTGGTGAAGGATTTGAAACAGCAGCGAAGGTTTCGGATATTGCTTTGATTGTAGTCAATCCTGAACCCTATTCTCTACGCGATGCAGATAGAGTGGCAGGTCTTTTGGAAATTGCGGGAGTAAAGGATATGAGACTTATTATCAACAGAGTACGTCCTGAAATGATAGGTAAGGGCATTATGCTTAATATTAATGATGTTATTGAAGCACTTGGTGTGCGACTTTCTGGTGTTTTGTTTGAAGATGAGGGTGTTATTGAAGCGGCCATTTGTGGTTCGCCAATTGTACTTGATGTAAAGAGTAGAACTGGCGTTGAGTTTTTGAGCATTGCAAAAAGAATTACTGGTCATAATATTCCAATTCAAAATTTGAAAAAAATCTCTTTCTTTTCAAGAATTTTTGGTAAGAAACAGTGAATATTAACTAACTCTTTTTAATATATTTGTTTTAGAACATATTGATTAAAAGGGGTGATAACTTTGAATAAAACCTCAAGCAGTAGACGTAAAACTTCAAATGATTCTGATACAAAATTTGCTAAAAAGTTTTTTTTTCAAACAATCACAGCGGTAAGTGTTTTTGCTTTGGTATTAATTAATTCAAAATTGCCTTTTAAAATAAGTGCAGATATAAACAACACTGTGAAATATTACCTTACAACCAATGTTGATTTTAAAAAGGTGTCAACGGTTGCAAGAAATTATATTTTTGATATTTTAAATCAGGTTCAGACTTTGCCTGCAAGTGGAAATACTAGTGAAAATTCAGTTGAAGAAAACTAACATTTAAGTTGGTGATTTTAAATTATTAGTATTAGTCCGTGGTGCGTTGTTTTTTTAGTTTTTCTAATTGCGACAGATGGTTTTTTCAAATACATATCGGTGTTTTTAATTGCCCTGCTGCACGAAGCGGGGCATCTGCTTGCAGCAAAAATTTTAGGCTATAGTGTGCATGGAATAAAAATTCAGCCGTTTGGTGTGAGCCTTGACCTTTCCGGCCAAAAAATTAAAGGTTATCATGAAATTATTATAGGTATTTCAGGGCCAATAGTTAATATCATCCTACTTGTGGCTGGCGTGATTATTGTTAAATATGGTCACTACTGTTCTGAATTGTTTTTTGTTTCAAATTTTTATATGTTAATAATAAATTTGATGCCGGTTTTACCACTTGATGGTGGTAGGATTTTAAAGTCGTTATTTGAGTCGGAAACAAACAGCAAGAAGAATGAAAGAGTTTTTAAATGCATTTCTCTTATTTCTGTTTTGGTAATGCTTATAGCAGGAATAATTTTTTTGGTTAAAACAAAACAAAATTTATCACTTTTGCTTATTTCACTGTTCCTGCTTGATAGTGTACGACCATATAATAATAGATCAAATGGTGTTGCTGATATTTTCTTATCCGAAATAAAAAATGGCAGGGCCAAGGTCTATTATATTGGTGAAAAGACTTTGGTTAAAGATGCTTTAAAACTTATGTCGTATGATGATGTTAACATTGCTTTTGTATTGGATTGCGATGGTAAAATTATCGGAACTGTTTCAAACAAATATATTTTAAGGCTGATAAGTGAAGGAAAAGGAAAAAAAGAAATTTCAAGCATTGTTAATTCAGGCTAATTATAATGTTTTAATTTAAGTTGCGGAGGAAAAAATGAAAGATAAATTATTTGAAAAATTACTGTTGGAGGTACAAAAGCCAGCACGTTATATCGGTGGTGAAACAGGAAGTATTGTTAAAGACTTTGAAAAATCAAAGTGTAAAATTGCCTTTTGTTTCCCGGACACATATGAAATTGGAATGTCGCACCTTGGTATGAAAATACTTTATGGCGTTTTAAATGAAAATCCGGATTATCTTTGTGAGAGATTTTTTGCTCCTTGGATTGATATGGAACAAAAAATGCGCGAAAACAATATACCTTTGTATTCTCTTGAAAATAAAAAGGCATTAAATGAGTTTGACATTATTGGGTTTACACTTCAATATGAAATGTCATATACTAATATTTTAAATATGCTTGATTTAGGTAATGTTGAAAAATTGTCTTCAAAACGTGAAGGTAATACATTTGTGTGCTTTGGGGGACCGTGTGCATACAATTGTGAACCAATTGCTGATTTTGCAGATTTTGTAATGCTTGGTGAGGGCGAAGAGTTGTT
The DNA here is from genome assembly GCA_045589295.1 of Clostridia bacterium. GTDB lineage: Bacteria > Bacillota > Clostridia > RGIG6154 > RGIG6154 > RGIG2094. The sequence goes on along the minus strand of JAZNOU010000007.1, from coordinate 55,502 downwards.
TCTTGAGGTTGCTGATGCTTATGTTAAATGGAAAGATTCTGGTAAACCAAGAAAAACATTTTTAGAAACAATTGCGCGTATTGAGGGAATATATGTGCCAGGGTTTTATGATGTAGAGTATAATAGCGATGGCACAGTAAAAGAAATAAAAACTAATAATCTAAATGCGGCTAAACGTCCTAAAAAGAGAATTATTAAGAATATGGATGATGTTTATTATCCCACTAATCCTATTGTGCCATTTACGGAGATTGTTCACAACAGAGCAATGCTCGAGATTTTTAGAGGGTGTACTAGAGGTTGTAGATTTTGTCAGGCAGGGTTTATTTACAGACCGGTTCGTGAAAAGTCACCCAACAAGCTTTTTGAACAAGCTGCTGAACTTGTTAAAAATACAGGTTACGATGAATTGTCTTTAACATCACTTAGTTCAAGCGATTACTCTTGCTTTAATGAATTAGCGGACAAGCTTCTGGATATTACAGAGAGCAAGAAGGTTAATTTAGCACTTCCTTCGTTGAGAGTTGATAACTTTTCTGTAGATCTTATGAACAGGATACAAAAGGTCAGAAAAAGTGGATTAACTTTTGCACCCGAGGCCGGAACTCAGAGATTGAGGGATGTTATAAATAAAAATGTAACAGAACAAGATTTGCTCAACACTTCGGCACTTGCTTTTTCGAATGGTTGGAGCAATATAAAACTTTACTTTATGATGGGACTGCCTTTTGAAACAAAAGAAGATATTTTAGGAATAGCTGATTTAGCTCAAAAGGTTGTTGATGTATATTTTAACGTTTCGCCCGATAAAAAAAGACGTCAGGTAAAGGTAACTGTAAGTACGTCGGTGTTTGTTCCAAAACCTTTTACACCTTTTCAGTGGGAAGGACAGGAAAAAATTGAAAGTGTTGTAGATAAACAAAACACCCTAAAACAAGCAGTAAGCAAACATGTAACGTACAACTGGCACGACAGTAAGTTGAGTTATCTTGAAGCAGTGTTTGCACGTGGCGACAGAAGACTTTCAAAAGTTATGCTCAAAGCTTTTGAAAACGGATGCAAGTTTGACAGTTGGGATGAATGTTTTAATTTTGAAAAGTGGTTAAAGATTTTTGAAGAATGTGAAATAAATCCTGATTTTTATGCAGTTCGCAAACGTGATTTAAATGAAATTTTACCTTGGTCGCACATTGACGTAGGTATTAGTTTAGAGTACTTAAAAAAAGAACTGCAAAATGCAAAAGAAGGTAAGACAACTAATGATTGCAGACAGGGTTGTACAGGTTGCGGTATTAATGGTTTGGGAGGTGTGAAGTGTGTATAAAGTAAGGCTTTCTTTCTATAAAAAAGGCTATGCTAAATTTGTTTCACATCTTGATCTTATGAGAATGTTCCAAAGAATATTCAAAATAGCAGGCGTGGATATTGCTTTTTCACAAGGGTTTAATCCACATCCAAAGATGTCAATAGCTTATCCATTACCGGTCGGAACTACATCAGATGAAGAATATCTGGATATTCAGCTTAATTCTGCACCTAACTTTGAGACGCTTGTCCCACAGATAAATTCAGCAATGCCAAGAGATATAAGAATTATGCGTGCGTGGGAACCAAAAGAAGCGATGAATTTACTTTGTTTTTCAAAATACACAGTGAGAATTGCATTGATAGAAAATGTTGACAATCTACAGAGGTTAATTGATAAATTTTTATCAAGAGATACCATTGTAATAGCTAAAAAAAGTAAAAAAGGAATTTCTGATGTTGATATAAAACCTTTAATACGAGAGATTAAAATTGAAGAATGTAACGGGACAGAAATTGTACTAAATATGGTTTTATCAACAGGTGAAATGGCTAACCTTAAAGCAAGTAGTGTTTTAGATGCATTTGTTAAATATATTCCTGAGTTTAAACTTTTACATTGGGATATAAATCGAGATAGTTTATTAAAAGAAAATATGATGAAAATTGATGTTTAACTCTTTACAAATTGTTTATTTTAGAGTAAAATAATATGAAGAGCAATTTTGCAAAAAAAATGTTTTGCTTCACAGGAGGTAATTTAAGTGTATAAAAAAGTTTCCACAGATTTGGATTTTAAGCAAAGGGAGCTTGAAACCATAGAATTCTGGAATAAGAATAACGTTTTTGAACGAAGCATTAAGAAGGATGCACCAGTATTTACTTTTTTTGACGGTCCGCCTACTGCAAATGGTAAACCACATATTGGTCACATATTAACTCGTGTTATGAAAGACATTATACCTAGGTATAAAACTATGAAAGGGTATAAAGTTTTGCGTAAGGCCGGTTGGGATACACATGGACTTCCTGTTGAACTTGAGGTTGAAAAAATTCTTGGTATTGATGGTAAACCTGAAATTGAAAAGTATGGTGTTCAGCCTTTTATCGAAGAATGTAAAAAAAGCGTATGGAAATATGAAGGCCTCTGGAAAGAAATGAGCGATCGTGTTGGTTTCTGGGCTGATATGGAAAACCCTTACGTCACTTACCATAACGAATTTATAGAATCAGTTTGGTGGGCGTTAAAACAGATTTGGGACAAGGGACTTATCTATAAAGGGCACAAGGTTGTACCATATTGCCCAAGATGCGGAACTGCACTCTCTAGCCACGAAGTAGCTCAGGGTTATAAAGATGTTGAAGATACTTCAGCTTATGTTAACTTCAAAATCAAAGGTAAGGACGAATACATTATGGCGTGGACAACCACACCATGGACACTTCCTTCTAACGTAGCTTTGGCAGTTAATGGCGAAGTTGATTACATCAAAGCAAAATTTGAAGATAAAATTTATATTGTTGCTAAAGAATTGGCAAATAGTGTATTCGGTGAGGAATACGAAGTAATCGAAGAATACAAAGGTGAAAATCTTAAAGGTATCGAATACGAACCACTCTTTGATTATGCTAAGCCTGAGAAGAAATGCTGGTTTGTTATTGCAGACAGTTATGTTACAACAACTGATGGTACAGGTATTGTTCATATTGCTCCTGCATTCGGTGAAGACGATGCAAGAGTTGGTCGTGACAATGATTTGCCATTTGTTCAGATGATTAACACAGAGGGTAAGTTTGTTGAAGGTACCGACAAATATGAAGGTGTCTTTATGAAAGATGCTGACCCAATGGTTTTAGAAGATTTAAAAGCAAAGGGACTTTTATTCAAACCTCAGAAATTTACTCATTCATATCCATTCTGTTGGAGATGTGATACTCCGCTTATCTATTATGCAAGAGCAACATGGTTTATTGCAATGACAAAGGTTCGAGAGCAGCTTCTTAAAAATAATGCTACTGTTAACTGGATGCCTGAAAATATCAAAGATGGTAGATTTGGTAACTTCCTTGATGGCGTTATTGACTGGGGTCTTTCACGTGAAAGATACTGGGGAACTCCACTTCCAATCTGGGAATGTTCTTGCGGACATCGTCATATGATCGGAAGCATTGAAGAATTAAAATCAATGAGCGACAACTGTCCTGATGATATTGAACTTCACAGACCGTATATTGATGCTGTTGAGATCAAATGTCCTGAATGCGGTGGCAAGATGCATCGTGTTCCTGAAGTTATTGACTGCTGGTTTGATTCAGGTTCAATGCCTTTTGCACAGTGGCACTATCCATTTGAAAACAAGGAAATTTTTGATGAAAACTTCCCGGCTGACTTTATCAGTGAAGCTATCGACCAGACACGTGGTTGGTTCTATACATTAATGGCTATATCAACTCTTATTTTTGATAAAGCACCATATAAGAATGTTATCGTTTTAGGTCACGTTCAGGATAAAGACGGTCAGAAGATGAGTAAGCATAAAGGCAACGTTGTAGACCCATGGGATGTTCTTAACAACCAGGGTGCAGATGCTGTAAGATGGTACTTCTACACATCAAGCTCACCATGGCTTCCTAACAGATTTTACGGTGAAGCTGTTAATGAGTGTCAGCGTAAATTTATGGGAACACTCTGGAATACGTATGCATTCTATATTCTTTATGCAGATATTGACAATTTTGATCCTACACAGTACAAGCTTGAATATGACAAACTTTCAGTAATGGACAAGTGGATCTTGTCAAGATTGAATACACTTATCAAGCAGACAGATAATGATTTAGAAAATTATAGAATTACTGAATCTGCAAGAGCAATCCAGGATTTTGTTGATGAACTTTCTAACTGGTATGTAAGAAGATGCCGTGAACGTTTCTGGCAAAAGGATATGCCGCAAGATAAAGTTAATGCTTTCATGACACTTTATACTGTTTTGTATGAAGTATCTAAACTTGCAGCACCGTATGTTCCGTTTATGACAGAAGAAATTTATCAGAATTTAGTTAGAACTAATGATAAATCTGCTCCTGAAAGTATTCATTTTTGTGATTATCCGGTTGCAAATGAAAACTGGATTGACAGCGAGTTAGAAAGCAATATGCAAACGGTTCTTAATATTGTTGTTGCAGGACGTGCTGCAAGAAACACTGCAAATGTTAAAAACCGTCAGCCACTTTCATGTATATACGCTAAAGCCGAAAAACCAATTGCTAAAGAATATTTTGACATTGTCTTGGAAGAACTTAATGTTAAAGGCCTTGAGTTTATTGAGGATGTATCTGGGTTTGTTGGTTATAAATTTAAGCCACAGCTTAGAACCTTAGGTCCAAAGTATGGTAAAATTCTTGGTAAAATTGGTCAGTTCCTTGCAGATTGCGATACAATTTCGGCAATGGCTGATTTAGAAGCAGGCAAAACATTTGATTTTGAAATTGATGGAAACGCTGTTTCTCTTTTAAAAGAAGATTTGTTGATTGAAACTACTCAAAAAGAGGGGATGGTTTCACAAACTGAAAAAGATGTTACTGTTGTTTTGGATACAAATTTAAATGACGCTCTTATTGAAGAAGGTTTCACAAGAGAAATAATAAGCAAAATTCAAACAATGAGAAAAGATAGCGATTTCCTAGTACAAGATCACATAAAAATTGCTTTTTCAGGTAACAGTAAAATTGGTGAAGTTATCGAAAGAAACAAAGCCGAAATTATGTCTGACACATTGGCAGAAGATGTCTTAGAAGGTGTATTTGACATAAATAAAGAATGGAATATAAACGGCGAAAAAGTTGTTCTTTCGGTTGAAGTTATTAAATAATTGTAAAGGAGAATATTATTATGGCAGTAACAAAAGAAACTATTATTATGGATGTATTAAAAATTGATAAGGGCACTGCACCTCTTTTCTTTGAAATTGGAATGCATTGCTTGGGTTGTCCTTCAGCAAGTGGTGAAAGTATTGCAGAAGCTTGTGCAGTTCACGGTGTTGATGCTGATGAATTGGTTAAAAAGATCAATGACTATTTAGCTTCTGTTGGTAAATAATGTTTAAAATCGGTGATGTAGAGATTCCTTCTGCCATGGTCTTAGGACCTATGGCAGGGGTGACCGATGCAACCTTCAGGAATTTGTGTCGTGCATACGGTTGTGGGCTCACATTTTCTGAAATGGTATCCGCAAAAGCGCTATACTATAATGACAAAAAAACTGAACAGCTGATATTTCCTACGGTTGAGGAAAAACCCTATGCAGTTCAAATTTTTGGCTCAGACCCAGAGATAATGGCACTGGGAGCTAAAAAAATTTGCGATATGAATGTGTGTCATATCATTGATATAAATATGGGGTGCCCTGTGCCTAAGGTAGCAAATAACGGTGATGGAAGTGCCTTGATGAAAAATCCCTCACTTGTAGGAGAAATCGTTCATGCGGTTTCAAGTGCTATATCTTTGCCTGTTACTGTTAAAATACGTAAAGGATGGGATGAGGATAACGTTAATGCCGTTCAAATTGCTCAGATAGCTGAACAAAATGGTGCAAAAGCAGTTGCTGTTCACGGCAGAACAAGGCAACAGTTTTATTCAGGTAGCGCTGATTGGGATATAATCAAAGAAGTTAAGAAGTCTGTTAGTATTCCAGTTATTGGTAATGGTGATATTTTTAACTTTTATGATGTTGAAAGAATGATTGAATACACTAAATGTGATGGTGTCATGATTGCAAGAGGTGCTTTAGGTAACCCATTTATTTTTTCTGGCAAAGCTCCTGCAATACAAGAAATTGTTGACACAGCAATACTGCATATGGAGAGTATTGTAAAGCACAAGGGTGAATATATTGGTATAAGGGAAGCAAGAAAACATATTTCTTGGTATATAAAAGGATTGCATGGTGCTGCAAAGGCTAAAAATGCAATCAATTGCGCTCAAAGTGCATATGAAATTTATGTAATTTTAGAAGATCTAAAGAAAAATAACGGAGGGATGAACTGTGAGTGAAGCAAAGTATAAAAGAGTTTTGCTGAAAGTAAGCGGCGAAGCTTTGGCTGGTGAAAACAAATTTGGACTTAATCACGAAACTATCAGTGACATATGCGACAAAATTAAAGAATGTGTTGAAATGGGAGTAGAAGTTGCAATTGTTGTTGGTGGAGGTAATTTCTGGAGAGGAAGAGATGGCGAGGGAATGGAAAGAACTCGTGCAGATCATATGGGAATGCTTGCTACTGTGATAAATTCTTTGGCACTTGCAGACTCACTTGAAAGTAAAGGTGTTCCAACAAGAGTTCAGACTGCCATTGAAATGCGTCAGATTGCTGAACCGTACATAAGAGGTAAGGCTGTAAAACATTTAGAACATAATCGTGTTGTTATTTTTGCTTGCGGTTCGGGATGTCCGTTCTTTTCAACAGACACTGCCGCAGCTTTAAGAGCAGCAGAAATCAATGCTGATATTATACTGCTTGCAAAAAAAGTTGATGCTGTATATGACAGTGATCCTAACGTTAATCCGACTGCAGTTAAGTTTGATCATTTAAGTTACATAAATATATTAAATAGCAGACTTGGTGTTATGGATTCAACTGCTACATCACTTTGTATGGATAACGACATTCCAATATTAGTATTTGGTTTGAACGAACCTGAAAATATTATTCGTGCTATTAAAGGTGAAAAAATTGGAACTATTGTTAATAATTAATTTTAAGGAGATAAAAATATGAAACCTCAATATACTGAAGTTAAATCTAAAATGGATAAAAGTATAAGTGTTTTGGCAAGTGAACTTGCATCAATTAGAGCAGGACGCGCCAATCCATCTGTGCTTGATAAGATAACTGTTGATTATTATGGTGTAGCTACCCCTATTCCTCAAGTGGGAACAATTTCTGTTCCTGAGGCAAGAACAATTGTTATTCAACCATGGGATGCTACAATTTTAAAAGAAATTGAAAAATCAATTTCTGCTTCTGACTTAGGAATTAATCCAAACAATGACGGAAAAGTTATCAGACTTACTTTTCCTCCACTTACAGAAGAAAGAAGAAAAGAACTTGTTAAAAATGTTAAAAAAATCGGTGAAGACTCAAAAGTTGCTATTCGTTCAATAAGACGTGATGCGCTTGAAATGTTTAAAAAGCAACAGAAAGCGAGTGAAATTACCGAAGACGATCTTAAAGGTATTGAAAAAGATGTTCAGGATATGACTGACAATGCAATTAAAGAAATTGATGAAATTGTAAAGAAAAAGGAAGCTGAAGTTCTTGAAGTATAAGTTTGATTTAGAAAGAATTCCCAAAAGCATAGGAATTATTATGGATGGTAACGGACGATATGCCACTATGCGCGGGTTATCAAGGACAAACGGACATAAGGCAGGAGCAGAGAGATTAGTTAAAATTGCCGAATATTGCGAACGCGCCGGTGTGAAAAATCTTACTGTCTACGCATTCTCTACAGAAAATTGGAAACGCCCCAAAACGGAAGTTATGGGGCTTATGTCTCTTTTGGCAAACTATCTTAAAAATTGGGAAAGTTACATTGGCGGAACTGAAATAAGAATTCGTGTTATAGGCGATATTTCAAGTTTTGATCCCACAATCAAAGCAGCCATTAAGTACGTTGAGAAAATGACCGAAAATAAAAAAGGTCTTAGCGTAAATATCGCTTTAGGGTATGGTGGTCGTAATGAAATCATTTCTGCAACAAAAAGTATTATTAAAGATATTCAGGAGGGCGTTCTTTCTGCCAATGAACTTACTGAAGAAAAGTTCTCTGAATATTTGTATACTTATGATATTCCTGATCCAGATTTAATAATAAGAACTGCCGGTGAATTGAGACTAAGCAATTTTTTAATTTGGCAGTCATCATATTCAGAATTTTGGTTTACCGAAAAACTTTGGCCTGAATTTATGGAAGAAGATTTAGAACAAGCAATTTGTGATTATCAAGCACGTAAACGTAAATACGGCGGTCTTTTAGAAGACAAGGCGGAGGAATAGTTATGTTACAAAGAGTTATTACGGGTGCGGCAATTGCGGTTGCTATAATTGCTATCTTGTTTTCAAATTATAATATTGTAGCAACTTTTGTAAGCTTGCTTGTGCTCATAGCACAGTTTGAAATGTCCAATGTTGTTGGCTTTGATTCAAAGCCTCAGCTTAAGTGGTGCAATTTAGTGTTTTCTGTTTTCTTTTCATTAATTATTTGGTTTAACATTACAAAGTTAATTGGTCTTTCGTGCTTAATTTATGTTTTAACATTGTTTGCTATTATGATTTTTGCGCATAAAAAAATCAAGTTTTCTGATATTGTAATGACAGTGTTCTGTATGATTTACATAACTGTGGCAATGCTTCACATTATTGCAGTAAGAAAGCTTCAAATGGGCGACATATATATATTCTTGGTATTTATTGGTGCGTTTGCTACAGATACTTGTGCATATTTTGTTGGCGTATTATTCGGAAAACATAAATTGTGTCCTGAAATTAGTCCTAAAAAAACTATTGAAGGTGCAATTGGCGGTGAAGTAGGTACCATTTTATTAATGCTTGCCTTTGGTTATGTTGTAACACAAATAACAGGATTTAATGTTAACTATGTAGCGCTTGTGATTTTGGGAATAATAAGTGGTTTGGTTTCACAGTTAGGTGATTTGACTGCGTCTGTTATAAAAAGGGAGTTTGGTGTAAAGGATTATGGACATATTCTGCCTGGACATGGTGGAGTAATGGATAGAATAGATAGTATAATTTTAATGGCGCCACTCATTTATTATTTTGTGGCTTATGTGACTTTATTTACGGCTTAGTTTGGAGTTATTATGAAAAAAATATCTGTACTTGGTTCAACAGGTTCAATTGGAACACAAACTTTGGATGTTGTTGATAGGCAAAACGGCAGTTTTGCAATTTGCGGTCTTGCTGCTAACAAAAATGTTAAACGTCTTAGTGAACAAATAAGAAAATACAAGCCTGAAAAAGCTGCAATTTTTGACGAATCACTTTATACAGAATTAAAAAATTCAGTAAGTGATTGCGGTACAAAAATTTTATGCGGTTTAGATGGCGTAAGAGAAGTTTCCTGCAATTCTGGTGCTGATATTGTTTTGTCTGCAATAGTTGGTGTTGCAGGACTTTTGCCAACGCTTGATGCGATTAATAATAAAATTGATATCGCTCTCGCTAACAAAGAAACGCTTGTTACTGCAGGTAAATTGGTTACTCAAAAAGCTAAAGAAAATGGCGTAAAGCTTTTGCCTGTAGATAGCGAGCACAGTGCTATTTTTCAGTGTTTAAACGGTTCGCAACAAAAAAACATAAAAAGAATTATTCTTACGGCTTCGGGTGGCCCCTTTTTTGGCAAGAACCGCGCTGAACTTGAAAAGGTTTCAGTCGCTGATGCTCTTAACCATCCTAATTGGAGTATGGGTAGTAAAATAACAATTGATAGCGCCACTCTTATGAATAAAGGCTTGGAGTTTATTGAAGCAAAGTGGCTTTTTGGTGTTAAACCTGAAGAAATTGATATAATTGTTCACAGACAGAGCATAATACATTCTATGGTTGAGTTTACCGACGGCAGTGTGTTGGCGCAGATGGGCAAGCCTGATATGAGAACTCCTATAAGTGTTGCGCTTAATTATCCTGATCGAGAAGTTTTAGATTGTGAACCATTGGATTTTTCATCGCTTAATTCTTTGACTTTTGATAAACCCGATTATGATACATTTAAGTGCTTAAATTTGGCAATTGAGGCTATTAAAGTTGGCGGGACCGTGCCTGCTTATTTAAATGGTGCGAATGAAACTGCTGTTGAGCTATTTTTAAATGGCAAAATTGGGTTTTTAGATATTGGAGATTGTATAGAAGAAGCAATCAAAAGTTACACACCCGTTTATGATTATAACATAAAAGATATTTTGATCGCCGATAAACAAGCAAGAGAGAGAATTTACCAAATATGCGGAAGGTGATTTTTTGTTAACAGTTGTTGTTGCTATTATAGTTTTTGGACTTTTGATAGGGGTGCATGAAGCAGGACATCTTATAGCTGCAAAATTAAATAAGGTAGAAGTTACTGAATTTGCAATTGGTATGGGACCTAAAATTTTCTCATATCATGGCAAAGAGACGCTATATTCACTCAGACTGATACCGATTGGTGGATACTGTAAGCTTACAGGGGAGGATGAAGAAGTTATTTCACCAGTGTCCTTTTCTCAGAAAAAACCATTGCAAAGAATCAGCATTTTAGCGGCTGGTGCATTTATGAATTTGTTGATTGGTTTTGCGGCACTTTTAATTTTGTTTTCACCAAATGAACATATTTCAACACCTGTTGTAGATTCTGTGTTGGAAAATGCTCCTGCTTATTCGCAGGGATTGCTATCTGGTGATAAAATTATAAAACTCAATTCAACTAGTGTTAATATTGATTCGGATATTTCATTTTTTCTTTTTCGAAATGGTGCTAAGGACATTGATGTTACAGTAGAACGCGGACAAAAAAGGGTGACGTTGAATATAACACCAATGGTTGATAATGGCACATACTTTATAGGGTATAAGCCTAAACTTGTGAACAACTCATTTTTAGAGACTATCAAGTATTCATTTTATTTTGAAATATTTATTTCAAAAATGGTTATTGTTTCAGTTGTTGATATGTTAACCGGAACTGTGTCAGTTAGTGATGCTTCCGGACCAGTTGGAATTGTTACTGAAATAGGAAAAGCTGCTAAATTGGGGATTATGAATGTGATTTACCTTTTTGCATTGATAACCGTTAATCTTGGATTGTTTAATTTGCTACCTTTTCCTGCATTGGATGGTGGTAGAATTCTATTTGTTATGATTGAACTTATATTTAGAAAGCCAGTGCCGCAAAAATATGAGGCAGTAGTGCATGCAATTGGATTTTGTGCGTTATTGGTTTTAATGTTATTTGTTACTTTTAGTGATGTATTTAAGATATTTGGTAAATGAGGTTTGTTATGAAAAACACCAAAGAAATTAGCATAGGCAATATGAAGATTGGTGGTGGCAATAGGATTGCAATTCAATCCATGACCACAACAAAACCTTCTGATATTGAAAAAAGTATTGCTCAGATAAATAGTTTGGAAAAAGCAGGATGCGATATTGTCCGCATAACTGTACCGACAATTGAAGATGCAAAGTTTATTGACAAAATTAAGGAGAAAATATCTATACCTTTGGTTGCAGATATACATTTTGACTATAAGATAGCATTGGAGTGTATCGAAAGAGGAATTGATAAGATTAGAATAAATCCTGGGAATATTGGCGACAGAGAAAGAGTGAAAATTTTAGCAAATAGAGCTAATTTGTGTAATATTCCTATAAGGATTGGTGTCAATTCCGGTTCAATTGATAAAGAAATATTGCAAAAATTTGGCGCACCAAATGCTGATGCGATGGTAGAAAGTGCTCTTAAAGAAGTTGCAGTTTTAGAAGGATGCGATTTTACAAATATTGTATTGTCCTTAAAGGCGTCAAATGTTGTTACAACAGTGGAAGCATATAGAAAGATTGCTAAAAAAGTGAATTATCCTCTACATATCGGTGTTACTGAAGCAGGTAGCGAATATTCAGGTCTTGTTAAATCTTCTGTTGGACTAGGAAGCTTGATTTTGGACGATATAGGTGACACTATCAGAGTTTCACTTACTGCAGAACCAGAAAAAGAAATATATGCTGCAAAAGAAATTCTCAAAGCTTGTGGAAAGATTAATGGAGGAATAAATATTGTTTCTTGCCCAACATGTGGAAGATGCAATTATAATTTGATAGAAACTGTAAAAAAGGTTGAAGAACTAACTAAAAATATTGACAAAAAGTTAACAGTTGCAGTTATGGGCTGTGTAGTTAATGGTCCGGGAGAAGCGAAAGAGGCTGATCTTGGAGTTGCTGGCGGCCTTACTGAGTGCATTTTGTTTAAAAAGGGTGAACTTGTAAGGAAAATACCTTTTGAAAATTTATTAGATGAACTTATGAAAGAAATTAACGGAGCATAAAATGGATTTTTTGGATTTGTTTAATGATGTGGTGGTTTCACCAATCATGCTTTCTACAAAGGTAACTAATATTAAATTAAAACCTGCCTCAAATACGATGCAGGTTACTTTTTCTGTACCAAATGAAATTACGGCAGAAGAGAAAAAAGAACTTATAGATGCTATTTTATGTTTATACCCAGTGGATAATGTTGATGCTAAATTTGATTTAGTTGAACCTGAAAAAAAATTAAATCCGGTTCTTTTAGGAAAACCATTATTGGGTGATATTGATGTCGAAAAAATTTCCAATATCGATCAGTATTATGGAAAAGTAGTGATAGAAGGTTGTGTTATTTCTACAGAAAGCAGAGAAACAAAAAAAGGAAAAATACTGTTTAAATTTGATATAACTGATAAAACATCCTCAATTACTTGCAAATTACATATGACTAAGCCTGTAGCAGAAAAGGTTTGCTCACAGATAAAGACAGGAAGATATCTTAGAGTTATGGGTGAAGCATCGTATGATAAGTATGATAACGAGGTTGGAATTTTTTCTGATGCGGTTACTTTGGTTGAACCACCGGTTTATACTGATGACGCTAAAGAAAAGAGAGTAGAACTTCACTTGCATACAAAGATGAGTGCTATGGACAGTGTAATTGACGTAGAGGCAGCCGTTGAACGTGCGGCAAAGTGGGGGCATAAGGCATTAGCAATCACTGATCATGGTGTAGTTCAGGCTTACCCGGATGCTTTAGATGCAGGTAAAAAGAATGGTGTAAAAATTATATATGGTGTTGAATGTTACCTGATAGATGATGATACAAAAATTGTAAGAGGCTATAAGGATTGTGGCTTGGAAGATTGCTTTATAGCAATTGATATAGAAACAACAGGATTGAGCCCCCTTACATCTTCAATAATTGAAATTGGTGCTGTAAAAATTGAAAGAGGCCAGATTACTGAAACTTTCAATGAGTTAATAAATCCTGGTTTTTCAATCAGTAACTTTACTACTGAATTGACTGGAATAACTAATGACATGCTTACAGGAATGCCCGACCTTGCAACTATAATGCCCAAATTTCTTGATTTTGTTGGTGATTTTCCGGTAATTGCACATAATGCAGAATTTGACTGTGGATTTATCAAGTTTAACTGTGAAAAAATGGGACTTAGTTTCACTAATACTTCTATTGACACTTTGGAACTTTGTAAAAACGTACTTCCAGATTTAAAAAAATTTAAATTAGATATTGTTGCCAAGCGTTTAAATATTAATATGGGTAGTCATCACAGAGCTTTTGATGATGCGAGAACTTGTGGCTTGATTTTTTTAAAAACAAGAGATGCACTGGTTAAATTGGGCGCAAATAATATTCAGGAAATTAACTCAAAGTTCCCACATTCTGATTATACAAAGGCAAATACATATCACGTAGTTCTCTTGGTTAAAAATCAAGAGGGTATGAAAAATTTATATAAAATTATCTCAGAATCTCATCTTAACTATTTCCACAAAAGACCTAGGGTTCCAAGAAGAATTCTTTCTGAGTATCGTGACGGGCTTATTGTTGGTTCGGCTTGTGAAGCTGGTGAGCTCTTTTGTGCGGTTGTTGAAGGTAAAAGCCATAATGAATTACTCAAAATGGCAGATTTTTATGATTATTTGGAAATTCAGCCTATAGGTAACAACAGATTTATGTTGGATAATGGAACTGTGGATAGTGTTAAGCAGTTACAGGATTTTAATAAGATTATTGTAGATTTAGCTAAGGAGCTTAATAAACCTTATGTAGCAACTTGTGATGCGCATTTTTTAGACCCAGATGATAAAATTTTCAGAGCGATAATTCAGGCAGGACAGAAGTATAAAGATGCTGATAATCAAGCACCACTGTATTTTAGAAATACAACGGATATGCTTAAGGAATTTGATTATTTCGATGAAGAAACCGCATATAACGCCGTTGTTAAAAATACTAATTTGATTGCTGATATGATTGAACCTAACTTGCAGCCTATTCCTAAACAAACATATGCACCTAGAATTGATGGCGCTGAAGACGATGTTAGAAATATTTCGTATTCTACCGCCCATGAAATTTATGGCGAAAATATTCCACAATTTGTCCTTGACAGAATGGATAAGGAACTTAATTCAATCATAAACAACGGATTTTCTGTTATGTATGTAATTGCACAGAAACTTGTGTGGAAATCCTTAGAAGATGGGTATTTGGTTGGCTCTCGTGGTTCTGTCGGTTCTTCATTTATTGCCTTTTTAATGAAAATCACAGAGGTTAATTCGTTGTGCCCGCATTATGTATGTCCAAACTGTAAACATAATGAATTTGTTACTGATGGTAAATATGCTTGTGGCGTAGATATGCCAGATAAAGACTGTCCTGAATGTGGAACAAAAATGAATAAAGATGGGTTTGATATTCCATTTGAAACTTTTCTTGGTTTTCATGGTGAAAAAGACCCTGATATAGATCTGAATTTTTCTGGTGAATATCAGGCAAAGGCCCATAAATATCTTGAAAACTTTTTTGGTAGCGATCACGTGTTTAAGGCGGGTACTATTTCCACCTTGGCAGATAAAACAGCATATGGTTATGTCATGAATTATCTTGCTGAAAGAAATATTCAAGCTACAAATGCAGAAAAAAACAGACTAACAATTGGTTGTGCTGGTGTAAGAAAAACAACTGGTCAGCATCCAGGTGGTATGGTCGTTGTGCCTGATGATATGGATATATATGATTTTTGTCCTATACACAGGCCTGCAGATAAAACAGATGTTGATATTATAACTACACATTTTGATTACAGCAAAATGAAAGGAACACTTCTTAAATTTGATATTTTGGGTCATGACGATCCAACAGTTTTGAGAATGCTCTCTGATATCACAGGGATTGATGTTCAAAAAATTCCTTTAGATGACGAGGGCGTAATGAGTTTGTTTTCCAGTAATAAAATGCTGAAATACAAAGAAGAATTATATGATGAAGAGTTTAATGAAATAATTGGTACAAACGGTTTGCCGGAATTTGGAACCGGATTTACAAAGCAGATGCTTTTAGATACATTGCCCACTACTTTTGGTGAATTGATACGAATTTCCGGACTTTCTCATGGTACAGATGTTTGGCTCAATAACGCACAGGATTTAGTGCGTGAGGGTACCGCTACTTTAAAAGAAGTTATTTGTACCCGCGATGATATCATGGTAAATCTTATGTATATGGGCATGGAGGCTGAAGATGCATTCCAAATTATGGAATTTACACGTAAAGGCAAATTTTTTCAACATCAGGAATATATACCCAAAATGAAGGAAAGTAATGTGCCTGATTGGTATATCGATTCGTGTTTGAAGATTAAGTATATGTTCCCTAAAGCACATGCTGCTGCATACGTAATGATGGCATACAGAATTGCATGGTTTAAAGTATACCGACCATTAGCGTTTTATATGACATATTTTACTGTCCGTGCAGATTTGTTTGATGCAAGTCTAATGACAAAGGGGTTAGAGAAAACAAGAGAAGAAATTAAACGCTTAAGAAACAGTAATGAAAAATTAAGTGTAAAAGATTCTTCCGTACTTACAATTTTAGAAGTTTGCAATGAAATGTATACAAGAGGATATGAATTTGCTAAAATAGATTTATACAAATCTGATGCAGTTAAATTTACTCTTGACGAAAATGAAAAAATATTACCGCCGCTTTCAGCAATGCCCGGGCTTGGCGAAAACGCAGCCAAATCTATAGCTGAAGCAAGATGTGATGGAGAGTTTACTTCAATTGAAGATTTGAGAATGCGTAGCGGTGTCAATAAGACAGCAATCGAGGTATTGCGACAAGAAGGTTGCTTAGATGGTATGCAAGAATCTGCACAGATTACATTTTTTTAGTATATCATCGTTAGTTTTTGCATAAATATATCGTATAACGATTAAAGTGTCTGTATTTATAGCAGCACTTCAGGAGGGTATTTATGGAAAAATTACTGACTAACAATGAGGTACAATTGGAAGGAATTGTAGACAGCAACCCGGAATACAGTCACGAAATATACGGAGAAGGTTTTTGTAAGCTAAGATTGAAAGTACCAAGGCTAAGCGATAACTACGATACAGTAATACTAACTGTTTCAGAGAGAATGCTTGGTGATATAGATCTTTATGTTGGAAGATATATTCAGGTGACAGGTCAATTCCGTTCATATAACAATTATTCTGATGATGGGAATAAGCTTATACTTACTGTTTTTGTTAAAAACATATATGATATGACTGAAGATTTTGATTCACCTAATTCCATTTATCTTAATGGATATATTTGCAAATCCCCGGTTTACAGAACAACGCCGTTTGGCAGAGAAATTTGTGATGTTTTGATTGCGGTAAACAGACAGTATGGTAAGTCTGACTACATTCCATGTATTACGTGGGGCAGAAACGCCAAATTTACTGGTAATTTAGCTGTTGGGACAAATATAAAACTATGGGGCAGAATTCAAAGCAGAGATTATAAAAAGAAAATTTCTGAGGATGAGTTTGTTGAAAAAACAGCTTTTGAAGTTTCGGTTACAAAGCTTGAAACTGTAAAAGAAGAGGATTTTTAACAAAAAAGTAAAAAAATTAAGTTAAACACTTGATTTTTAATATTTAATGTGGTATAATAACGCTATCTTAAGAATTTCAGCAAAGGAGTGAGCAAAAGCTCACTCTTTTGCGTTGTTCTTACAAATAATTGGAGGGAATATGGCAGGTAAAATAGAAGATATCGTAGAAAAAATTGCGCTAAGGGTAGCAGAACCTTTAGGAATATCAATTTACGATGTAGAATTTAAAAAAGAAGGTTCAGAATATTATCTGAGAGTTTTCATTGATAGAGAGGACGGTTGCGTTTCTATTGATGATTGCGAAGCTGTTTCTCGCCCTCTTAGTGATATTTTAGACGAGGAGGACCCCATCGAACAGGCATATTATCTTGAGGTATCTTCTCCGGGACTTGAAAGAAAACTAAAAAAACAAAGAGATTTTGACAGATTCGCAGGAACCAGGGTGAATGTTAACTTTTATGGGTCGTATGAGGGAAACAAAAACATTGAAGGTACACTTTTTAAAAGAGATGAAATTTCAACACAGATTGAAGTAGAAAATAATATTATAACAATTCCAAATGAAAAAATTTCATCAGTAAGATTGGTTGTTGAATTTTAAGGAGGTAACATAAGTGGATAACAAAGAATTACTTGCAGCAATTACTATGCTGGAAAAAGAGAAAGGTATTGAAAAGGAATATATGTTCCAGGCAATTGAAGGTGCACTTGCGATAGCTTACAAAAGAAGCATTAGAGGAATTAAGGGTGCAGATCTTGTTGTTGAACTAAACAGAGAAACCGGCGATGTAACTTTATATAAACATTGCAGAGTTGTTGAAAATGGCTTGGGCCAAGAAGGCGAATATGATTTAGATGAAGCTAAAGAAATAAACGAAGCTTATGAAATTGGCGATGTTGTGGTTGAAGAAATTGACCAGACTCCTTTTTCAAGAATTGCTGCCCAAACAGCTAAGCAGGTTATGCTTCAAAAACTCCGTGAAGCAGAAAGTGGAAAACTGTACACTGAATTTAGAAAAAAGGAAAACACTGTAACAACAGGTGTTGTAAAAAGAGTGGATAAGAAGAATATTATTGTTGATGTTGGTAATTTTGAAGCAATTATTCCGCCCAGCGAGCAGATTGAGGGAGAAAAAATTGAACCAGGTGACAAAATCAAACTGTACGTTGCAAAAGTTAACAAAACAAATTATGGTCCTGAAATTATCGTTTCAAGAAGTAATGCTGGAATTGTAGGAAAACTTTTTGAAAGTGAAGTTCCTGAAATTGGAGAAGGAATTGTTCAGATAAAAGCAATCTCTCGTGAACCTGGCTCAAGAACTAAAATTGCAGTATATGCAGAGAATCCAAATATTGATCCTATCGGCTCATGTGTTGGGCAGCGTGGCGTGAGAGTTCAAAACGTAGTTGATGCTCTTGGTGGAGAGAAAATTGATATTATTAAATGGAGTGCGGATCCGGCCGAATTTATTCAGGCTGCGTTAAGTCCTGCAAAAGTTATATCAATTGATGTTAACGAAGATGAAAAAATGTGCACTGTTGTAGTTCCTGCTTTTCAGCTTTCACTTGCTATCGGCAGAGAAGGACAAAACGCAAGACTTGCAGCAAAGCTTACAGGTTGGAAAATTGATATAAAAGCAGAAGATAATATAAATTTAGAGTTTTAAGGATAAATTTATGAACGACAAGGTTAATTGCAGAACTTGTGTCTGCTGTAGAAGTCTGAAAAATAAGTATACTATGGTAAGAGTGGCTACTTCTAAAGGGAAAACTTTTTTAGATTCTAACTTTAAATCTGGTGGTCGAGGAATGTATATTTGCAGTGTTAACTGCCTTGAAAAAATCGCATCATCAAAAAAGTTTGCCAGGATATATGGCCTGATATCAGACAAAGAAATTTTCGAATCAATAAAGGAAGTGCTCGAGAAAAATGACTAAAGCTGAAAGACTTTTAGGACTTGCAACAAGGGCAGGGAAAATAGTAACAGGCACTGATCTGTGTGAGAAGGCTGTTAAAAACGGCAAAGCAAAACTAATTGTTTTAGCAAAGGGCATTTCAAAATCTACAGAAAAAATTTTCATAAATTTAGGGGTTCGTATAATTTATATTGATTCTGAGGAAAAACTTGGAAAATGTACCGGTAAAGAAATTAGAAGAGTTGCTGTAATAACCGATAAAGAATTTGCTGACGCTATTTTAAAAGCATATATAGCCAATGAAGAATAATTTGCTCTTAAAAGCGTTTTTTGAAGAAAGCGAGGAATTTAAATGCTACAAAAAGTTAGAGTTCACGAACTTGCAAAAGATTTAAATTTAACAAGTAAAGATATAATAGGAATATTAGAACAGTTTGGAATATCTGTTAAAGGGTATATGACTGTTCTTGAAGAAAACCAACTTGATATTATATTTGAGGTTTTATCACAGAAATATGATAAAGGCGGAAAATTTAATATTTTAAACAGCACCATGAATTATGGTGTAATTGTAAGAAAAGAAGAACCAAAGCTTGAAGAGAAAAAAGAAGAAGTAAAGGTTGAAGAAAAGAAAGAAGAAATTAAAGAGCCTGAACAAAAGCAGAAAAAACCATCAAACCCACATCCTTTTGAAAAATCTGAAAAGAAAAAACAGGCACAACCTCAGCCTAAAAAAGAAAGAGTTAATGTTGTTGTTAACACTCGTTCAGAAGCTATTGATGTAAACCGAATTGAAAAAGTTGAACAGATCGAAGAAATGGTTTCTGACAAAATTAAAGATAATATGCAGAATAAGCAGAAAATCAAAAAAGGTCAGAATCGTTTTGGTAAGAAAGATAATAAACCACTTCAGCAGGTGAAGAAAACAATTCCAAAACCGGTAAAACTTGAAGTTGAAATTCCTGATTCAATCTCTGTTGGTGAACTTGCATCTCGTCTTAAAAAGACAGCGGCTGAAGTTGTTAAAAAATTGTTTATGTTGGGCCAGATGGCTGCAGTAAGTGATATTATTGACTTTGATACTGCTGCTATCGTTGCAGAAGAATTTGAAGCTATAGTTAAAAAAGAAGTAATTATTACTGCAGAAGAATCACTTCTTATTGATATTGAAGATAAAGAAGAAGATTTACTCCCAAGAAGTCCGGTTGTTTGTGTTATGGGTCACGTTGTCCACGGTAAAACAAGTCTTTTGGATAAAATAAGAAGTACACATGTAACTGCAGGTGAAGCAGGTGGTATTACACAGCATATCGGTGCATATAGAGTAAATCTTGACGGAAAAGAAATCACTTTCCTTGATACTCCGGGTCATGAGGCTTTTACTGCAATGCGCGCAAGAGGTGCACAGGCTACTGATATTGCAATTTTGGTTGTTGCAGCTGATGATGGTATTATGCCGCAGACAGTTGAAGCTATTAACCACGCTAAAGCTGCAGGTGTAAGTGTAATCGTTGCTGTTAACAAGTGTGATAAAGACACAGCAAATCCTGACAGAGTATTACAGGAACTTACAGAACATGAACTTATCCCTGAACAGTGGGGCGGCGATACAATTTGTGTTAATGTATCAGCTATGACAGGTCAGGGTATTGATGAACTTTTGGAAATGCTTCTTTTGGTTGCTGATATGAGAGAACTTAAAGCAAATCCTAACAGAGAAGCAAGAGGTATTGTTATCGAATCAAGACTTGACAAGGGTAGAGGTCCTATTGCTACAGTTTTGGTTCAGAATGGTACATTAAAAATTGGTGATGTTGTAGTTGTTGGTACATCAATCGGCAGAGTTCGTGCTATGATGGACGACAGAGGTAATAGGGTAAAAACTGCTGAACCTTCAGTTCCGGTAGAGATTTTAGGACTTTCAAGCGTTCCAAGTGGTGGAGATTTGTTCTACGTTGTTGAAAACGAGAAAAAAGCTCGCGATGTTGTTGATGAAAGAATTACAAAGCAGAAAGAAGAGGCACTTCAGGCAACACAAAAGGCATCATTGGAAAACTTGTTCAGTCAGATTGAACAGGGCAAGATGAAAGAGCTTAACATTATCATTAAAGCTGACGTACAGGGTTCTGTTGAAGCTGTTAAACAATCATTGGAAAAACTCAGCAATGATGAAGTAAGAATCAGAATTATCCATGGTGGTGTTGGTGGCGTTAACGATTCAGACGTTATGCTCGCATCAGCATCAAACGCTATCATTGTTGGTTTTAACGTTCGTCCTGATGCTAATGCAATTTCGAGTGCTGAAAGAGAAGAAGTTGAAATCAGACTTTACAGAGTAATTTATACAGCTATTGAAGAAATTGAAGATGCTATGAAGGGTATGCTTGATCCTGAATTTAAAGAAGTTGTTCAGGGACACGCTGAAATCAGACAGACATTTAAAGTTTCAGGTGTGGGTACAATTGGTGGCTCATACGTGTTAGATGGTAAGATTTCAAGAAACTCACAGGTTCGTATAGTTCGTGATAGTATTGTTATTCACGAAGGTGTTTTAGACTCATTGAAGAGATTTAAAGATGATGTTAAAGAAGTTGCAAGCGGTTACGAATGTGGTATTGGTATTGAAAACTTTAACGATATCAAAGAAGGAGATATTGTTGAAAGTTTCATAATGGAAGAAATTAAACGTTAACGAAAGGAACAGACATGGCTAAATTTAGACAACAAAAAATTGATGAAGAAATCAAAAGGGAATTGTGTTCAATTTTGCCAACTTTAAAGGATCCTCGTTTTGATGGTGTCTTAATGTCGGTAGTATCTGTTTTAGTAACAAAAGATTTAAAATATGCAAAGGTGTATATTTCTGCTTTTACTGACGATGAAAAGAAAAAAGAAATTTTAAAGGGGCTTGTTAGCAGTAGTGGCTTTATCAGAAAAGAAATTTCATCTCGAACAAAACTTAGATATACACCTGAACTTAGCTTTGTAATTGATGATTCTATGGAATATGGTGCACATATAAATAATCTAATTAACAAGTTGAATGGTGATCAATAATGAAAGATATTATTAATGTTTTGAATTCAGCTGTGAAAGTTGCTGTTTTTGTTCATGTTACAGCAGATGGAGATGCTTTGGGTAGTGCGTTAGCATTAAAGTGTGCACTTGAGTCAAACGGAAAACTTGTAGATTTGTATTTGAATGAAAAAATAAGTCAGAGGTTAGAATTTTTAGGCGAATATTGTGATTGTGAATATTTTACAGAATTAAAACAAAATAATTATGATACTGTTGTAGCTCTTGACTGTGCTGATGAAAAAAGATTTGGCAAATTTCAGGATTATGTTGCTAAACATGAGAATTGTATTAATATTGACCATCATTTTACTAATACAAAATACGCAAATTTCAACTATGTAGATTCAGATGCAGCAGCTACAGGCGAGATAATTGCGCACTTGTTTGAAGAGATGAAATTTAAATTAAATAAAGAAATAGCATCTCTTTTGTATGTAGCAATTTCTTCTGATACTGGATGTTTTGCATATTCAAACTCTACACCCAAAACACATATGGTTGCGGCAAAGTTGATTTCGCTTGGGATTGACAGTGCGAAAATCAACAGGTTTTTATTTAATACAGTTACATTAGTTGAGTTGAATTTAAAATCTCACATCATAAATAATTTAAAAATATTTTATGAAGGCAAGCTAGCTATTGCTGTTATTACTGAAAAGGATCTTGAAAAATTTGGCGCTTCGTACGAAAATACCGAAGGGCTTGTTGATCTGCTAAGAAGTATTAAAGGCGTTGAGGTTGGTTGTTTGATCAAAGAAAAGGACGGAAATACCAAAGGTAGCATAAGAACGAATGCTTATGTTGATGCCGCATATATTTCCTCAATTTTTGGCGGTGGAGGTCATATTAGAGCGGCTGGATTTTCAACAGAAATTTGTGTTGAAAAGACACTAGAAAAGATTGTTCAAGTTACAGAAAATTTACTTTAGGGGGTTTGAATTATTTGACAGGAATTGTTAATATTAACAAACCAATAGGAAAAAGTTCTCACTTTGTAGTAGCTGTTATAAGGAGAATAACAGGAATTAAGAAAGTCGGCCATACAGGTACATTAGATCCTTTGGCGTCCGGAGTTTTGCCAATTTTAATTGGAAGAGAAGCTACAAAACTTTCGCAAAAAATAATGGACGGGACAAAAGAGTACAGAGCTGTTTTACAATTAGGAGCATCTACAACTACTCAAGACAGTGAGGGAGAGATTGTTGCACGACACAATGTTAATCTTTCACTTGCGCAGATTAAAAATGTAATAGGTGAATTTATTGGTGAAATCAGCCAAATACCACCTATGTACAGTGCTGTAAAGATTAATGGTCAAAAATTATACAAACTTGCAAGAGAAGGAAAAGAAATTGAACGTAAGCCCAGAAAAATAACTGTGTTTTCAATTGAAGTTTTAAATTATAATAAAGATAGTGAGCAGGTTGAAATAGTGGTTTCTTGTTCAAAAGGAACTTACATAAGGACACTTTGTAATGACATCGGAGAAAAACTGGGGTGCGGTGGTTATATGGCATCTTTAGTAAGAACAAAGAGTAGTTGTTTCACAATTGAGAATAGTATTACCTTGGAAGAATTTGAGCAAATGTGGAATACTGAAGAGTACGATAAAATACTAATCCCACCCAAAACTTTTATTGAGGAGTAGATTATGAGAATTGTTAATGCAGACAATTATTTACATTTAGATGGTTGCGTTGTTGCATTAGGTAATTTTGATGGCGTGCATATTGCACATCAAAAATTGATAAATAAGTGTGTAGAAATTGCTCGTAAGAATAATTTACATTCAGTAGTTTATACCTTTTCAAAACACCCTAAAGAAATCTTAGGGAGTAAAGTTGAATTATTAACACTTAACGCTGAAAAGGAAATGCTTTTTGATGAAATGGGAGTTGATATTTTAATTTATCAAGATCCTAATTTGGAATTCTTAGATATTTCACCTGAGGTTTTTGTTGATATGATTATACAAAAACTTTCCCCAAAAGCAATTGTAGTTGGACAACATTATATGTTTGGTAGAAATGCAGTTGGTGATATAGAATTATTAAAAAAAATTGCAATTAAACATAATGTTGATGTTTGTGTTTTGTCATTATTGGAAAAAAGTGGTGAAGTTGTTTCTAGCTCACTTATTAGAGAAATGATATCTAATGGTGATATTGAAAAAGCTAATCAACTTTTGGGTAGAGAATTTGAATTGAATGGTGTTATAAAACACGGAAAACAACTTGGAACACAAATGGGGATACCTACCGCTAATTTTGACTTGCAACAAACTAAGGTTGTGCCACAATTTGGTGTATATGCATGTAAAATTGCTGTTGATGGTGAAGAATGTAATGGTGTTGCAAATATTGGTTTAAAACCAACTTTTAATGGTAATGCACCATTAGTAGAGGTGCATCTTTTTGATAAAAGTGGTGATTTTTACGGTAAAAATGCAAGCGTTAAGTTGCTTGCTTTTATAAGGAACGAGATTAAATTTGAAAACGTCGAGTTGCTTAAAAAACAAATCCTTTTTGATGTTTGTAAAGTAAAAGAATATTTTTCGTTTAATACCTAATAATAAAAGTGTCTTAAAAGGCACTTTATTTTTTTAGGAGAGAGTAAAATGTTAAGAACTGACCTTGCTTTAGAAGCAAAAGAGATGTATCATGATAAAGCAAAAGATATAACAGATATAGAAGGCGTAAAAGCTAACAGCAGAGAGGAAGACGGAGTAATTGTTACTCATGTTGAAGTTTTAAATCAAAAAGGTAGTTATAGCATTGGAAAGCCTATAGGAAATTATTATACATTTGAAATGCCAGACTTTAAAGAGGTAGGATACGCGTATTATTATATTGCAACTGAGCTTTTGAGTGAACATTTGCAGCAAATAATCTCTGACTTGAAAAATAAAACAATTCTGGTGGCGGGACTTGGAAACAGGCAAATAACTTCTGATGCACTCGGTCCGTTTACTGTTGATAAACTTATTGTTACAAGGCATTTACACGAGTTAGTACCGGATAAAACAAAAGGGCTTGGGTCTATTTGTGCGATTTCACCAAGTGTTTTGGGAATGACAGGTATTGAAACAGCAGAAATTATAAAAGGAGTTTGTGAAAAAATAAAGCCCGCAGCTTTAATTGTTGTCGACGCACTCGCGTCAAGAAAAATGCAAAGAGTTGCAACAACAATACAAATGTCTGATACAGGGATAAATCCTGGTTCCGGGATTGGTAATAATAGAAAGGAAATAAGCGAAAAAACAATAGGTATCCCTGTAGTTTCCATTGGAGTTCCGATGGTTGTAGATGTGCTTACCATTGCATATGATGCGGTTTTGGAAAATTGCACTCAATGTGGTGATTTGCTAAAAAAACTGGAAGAAAAAAAACAAGGTTCAAGCACCTTGTTTACTGTAACACCCAAAGATATAGATAAATTGACTTTGCAGATGGCAAATATTATATCTGCCGCTATAAATATTTCAGCACATAACATTCAAATTGATGATATTGGCAAATATATCAATTAATCACTTAAATTTTGGATTTTAACTGTCCTTTTTTTTCTGAGTTCCTTTTTTGTTAAATCTTCAACAAAGTGCTTGCAGGATGTGTCTGAGTTTAAAACACCATATTTTGAACATAAAATTTCATTTGTGACAAGTACAGTTGCGTGAATACAAGTAGTGCAAAAATTGTTGTTTTCCATAATAGTACCTCGAATAACAATATAATTTGTAGATAGTATAACACATCTGGATGAGATTTGCAACATATACCTTTACAAAACTATTGATTTGACAGAGAATTTTTGATATAATTAAAAAAGTCACAATACTATTTGGAGGTGTTTTTTTGGAAAAAGTAAAAAAACAATCTTTTTTACAAGGTGCATTAATAATAGCAATTGCGCATGTTATTGTAAAAATTATAGGTGCGTTATTTAAAATACCTTTAACAAGATTTATTTTAGGCCCCGACGGAATTGGTATTTATAATTCTTCATACACAATTTACAATGTGCTTTTTATAATGTCAACAGCAGGACTTCCTGTTGCTATATCAAAATTAGTAAGTGAAAGTGTTGCAAAGGATAATTATAATGAGGCGATAAAAATTTTTCAGGTTGCTAAAATTGTATTATTCATTTTAGGCGTTACAGGCTTTTCAATCCTCTTGTTTGGTGCTAACGCATTTGCTAACTTTTTAAAAATACCTAGCGCTGGTATAGCAATTATGGCTATGGCTCCAAGCTTATTTTTTGTATCAATGATGAGTGCTTACAGAGGATTTTATCAAGGTATGTCTAATATGATGCCAACTGCAATTTCTGAAGTTATTGAATCTTTTGGTAAAATGTTTGTTGGCTTGTTGCTTGCGTACATATTTTTGAGTTATGGTGTTGAGTATGCAGCGGCAGGTGCAATTTTGGGAGTTTCAACCGGAACTTTTATAGCGGCGGTATTTCTTGTTTTGTATTGGAGAAAAATGCGGAACAATGTCAATAAAATGCGGTCTGCAAGCGCAGAAACAAGCTCAATAAAAACGATTGCAGTTAAACTTGTGAAATTAGCCGTACCCATAACTTTGGGAGCATCTGTTTTTACGTTGGCGAGTGTAATTGACTTAACAATGATTATGAGGCAGCTTGCATCTTTGGGGTTCGATGAAGATGCAAGAAAGACAATGTATGGTTATTACTCCGGATATGCAGTTACTATGTTTAATTTGCCGCCGACAATTATAGCTTCGCTTGCGGTAAGTATTGTTCCTGCGATTTCAGCAGCTCTTGCCAATAAGAAGTTTGTAATTGCCACTAAAACTGTTGAAACAGCAATAAGAGTTACTTTCTTAATTGCACTTCCATGTGCAATTGGTATGTCTGTATTATCTGGACCTATTTTAAATCTGGCTTTTAGAGATACAGGCGCAGAGCTTTTACTGCAAATATTGGCATATGGTGTTTTGTTTGTAAGTATTGTTATGGTTGCTAATGCAATAATTCAGGCGAAAGGTAATGTATGGGTGCCTGTTATTAATATGTGCATTGGCGGTATCGTAAAAGTAGTGGTTAATTATGTTTTGGTTGGAAATATTGATATTAATATTAATGGTGCACCAATAGGTACGGTTTTGTGCTATTTTACTACTGCAACACTTAATTTAATTGCTATTAATAAGTATTTTACACCCAAGTATGGTTTTGGCTTTTTTATAAAAACAATAATATCAGCGGTGATAATGGGGATTTGTGCAAACTACATTTATGAAATATTTATTGGCTTTACGTCTTCAAATGACATATCTCTTTTACTTGCTGTTGTGGCTGCAGCATGCGTGTATTTTGTTTTAATTGTCGTTTTAAAAGCTATTGAACGTCAGGATATTGAGGCAATGCCATATGGTGATAAACTAGTAAAATTGCTTGGTAGATTTATATAATGGTATTTTATACCATATTTATGCGAAATTTAAAGACATTAAAAGGAAAAAAATAAAAAAAAATAGAAATTTTTCAAAAAACCCTTGAATATTGCAGAAAAATTGTTTATAATAGGGTTATAATTTGTTGGTAAAATGGCGTTTGCCTTTTATATATTCCAATTTGTTAAAATAAAAAAATAGGAGGTGTTTGTTGATGAATAAGACAGAACTTATTGCCGCTATTGCTGAAAAAGCTGAACTTTCTAAAAAGGACGCTGAAAAAGCATTGGCTGCTTTCATCGAAAGTGTTGAAGGTGCATTAGCAAAAAATGACAAAGTACAGTTGGTTGGCTTTGGTACATTTGAAGTTAAGACAAGAGCTGCTAGAAAGGGTAGAAATCCTCGTACAAAACAGGAAATTACAATCCCTGCTTCAAAAGCTCCGGCTTTCAAAGCTGGTAAAGCATTTAAAGATGCTATAAAATAATTACCCAAAAAGACAGTTCGGTGACGAACTGTCTTTTTTGTATGTTTCGGAGGAGTTATGAGAATAGATAAATTTTTAAAAATTTCACGCTTAATAAAACGCAGAACTATTGCTAACGAAGCTTGTGATAAGGGAAGGGTAATGATTAATGGCAAAGTTGCAAAAGCTTCTGCCGAGGTAAAAGTTGGGGATGTTTTATCAATTTCCCTTGGTGAAAAGGTTTTGAAAGTTGAAATATTAAAGGTTGATGATAAACATATAACAAAAGATGACGCTCCTTTAATGTATAAACAAATTGAATAGAGTTATAAATCTCCCATTTGCAAAATAAAATTATTAAAAAGCAGAAGGGGGATTTTTAATGGAAGAAAAAAGAATTTCAAATGATGAAGTTGTTCATAACATCGTTTTAGAAAGTCGAAATTTTTTAAGTATTACAGGTGTTGAAGATGTACAAAATTTTGATGAGGAAAATATTTTCTTAACAACACAATTAGGCGAGTTAACTATTGAAGGAAATAATCTGCATATTAACAAATTATCACTTGAAACAGGAGAAATGACTGTTGAGGGTGAAATTGATTCAGTGATTTATGCTGGTGAAGATTCATCTGTTTCCAAACAAGGTTTTTTTGCGAGATTGTTCAGATAATGGGGCTTGTGTAAAAAATGAATACTACTTTTATTACTGAAAGTAAGGTTTTTTTATTTTGTACTTTAATTGGTGTGATATCAGGAATAATATTTGATTTTTTTAGGGCAATTAGGTATAAAAAAACTGTAAGTCTATTTGAAATTATTGTTGAAGATGTGATATTTTATCTCATAATTACCGTTATATCATTTAAAATAATTCTCTATATAAATGATGCACAACTAAGGGTATACATGCCTTTGGCAGCATTTGGAGGGTTTTATTTTTATCAAATTATTGTTGGCAAAAAGTTTTTTTTAACAATTGTTAAAGTTAAATCCGTTGTTTGTGGGATAACCAAAGCTATTATTAAAATTATATTTTCACCAATTATCAAATTGGTGAAAATATTGCTTAAACCTGTAATAACAATTAAAGATAAAGTTTTGCGAAAAAAATGCAAAATTTCATTGACAATTAATAATTTTTGTTTTAAAATAAAGTGTAGTGTTTTAAAGTTGTTTAATGACGTGAAAATTTGCAAGGAGCGTAAGCCGTGTCTAAAAAAACAAAGACCGCAAAAAAGAATTTAATTGTTTTGGTTATTCCTTTAGTAGTTTTAGTTTATTTTTGTATTACTTTTGTTCAACAGCAAATTACAATTAATCAGTTATCAGACAAAGAAAAAACTATAAAAACTCAAATCCAAGCTCAAGAAAAACTAAAAAAAGAGATTAGTGATGAAATGCAGTCTGAAAATGAACTTAAACGTATCGAAAAGATTGCAAGAGATAAGCTTGGCTTTTTAAAAAAGAACGAACGTTTGTTTGTTGATTCATCAAGATAACAACAATGTACTTAAGGTGTAACCAAGGAGGAATTTTATTTTATGCAGCTTGAAGTAGGTAGTGTTTTAAAAGGAAAAGTCACTGGAATAACTAATTTTGGTGCTTTTGTGCAAATTGATGGAACCAAAATAACCGGCCTGGTACATATTTCCGAAGTAGCACTTGATTATGTTAAAGATATTAACAATCACCTTAAAGTTAATGATAGTGTTAGGGTTAAGGTCGTTTCTGTTGCACCGAATGGTAAAATTAGTCTTTCAATAAAAAAAGTCCAAGAGGAAGAACGTGCACTTAAAGCTTCAAGACCTGCTGATGTTGCAGTGTTTACAAAACCTACATCTGTCGATTTGTCATTTGAGGATAAAATTAGTCGTTTCAAGTCTGACAGCGATGAAAGATTGCAGACTTTGAAGAGAAATTTTGAATCAAAACGTGGTAGTTATGGCGGACGCAGACAGAGCTATTAATAATAAAAACTTTCCTGGTTATACTAAGGAAAGTTTTTTTATGGGTTGGTGATATATATTAGCTTTTACAATTTAGTATATGATTCAGTTATAAAAATACCGCGTGGTAAAGTTGCAACCTATGGTCAAGTTGCTTCAATGTGCGGCTCACCCAGAGCGGCAAGAGCGGTAGGGTATGCACTTCATTTCAATCCAATGCCGGGCGTTATTCCATGCCATAGAGTAGTTGACAGGTTTGGCAGGCTGGCCGATTCTTTTGCATTTGGTGGAATATCCAGGCAAAAAGAACTGTTAGTAGAAGAAGGTGTAGACGTTTCAGGCGACTTCTATGTTGATTTAAAAAAGTTTCAATGGTAATAACCTAAGAGCTAATCTTAGGTTATTTTTTTAGGACTTGCAAGCAAAAAGTATTTTTACATATACTCTATCAAAGGAGTGGTATTGTGATTTTATTTTTTGGTTCTGCGTTGAGTCAGGTGTTTTTTTTACTTTCTTATATTTCCACCTCAAATTCTTTTCCTAAACCGCTTTCTGCAAGGGAAGAAAAAACAGCGCTGGAAAAGTATAAAGGCGGTGATGTTTCCGCTCGCAACTTATTAATTGAAAAAAATTTGCGTTTGGTGGCTTATATTGCTAAAAAGTACTCTGCACAAAACTGTGATGCCGATGATTTAATTTCTATCGGAACCATAGGACTGATAAAAGCGATTAACACCTTTGATTCAGAAAAAGGAATACGCTTGGCGACATATGCTTCCAGATGTATTGAAAACGAAATATTGATGGTTATAAGAAATGGGAAAAAACTTGCTAATGAAATTTCACTTGAGGAACCAATTGGAATTGACAAAGAAGGAAATGCGATAAGTTTTTTGGATATTGTTGCAAATGAAGATGATGACGTGATTGAATCAGTTGAAATTAATGCACAAATTAATAAAATGTTTACTGCAATTGAAGAATTGTTGGATGAAAGAGAAAAGGTGGTTATTAAGTATAGATATGGAATTAACAATACGCCTGAAAAAACACAGCGTGAAATTGCAGATATGCTTGGAATATCAAGGTCGTATGTTTCAAGAATAGAAAAGAAAGCGCTAAGAAAATTAAGAACGCGTTTTTAGGAATAAAAAAATACCCATTTGAGAAAACTAATATCAAAAAGGTGAGAGAATGTTTATTTCTTTAATTAGGACTTTGATATTATATTTTTCTATAATAATAGTTTTTCGTTGTATGGGGAAAAGGCAAATTGGTCAGCTTCAGCCAAGTGAACTTATACTTGCTATTATGGTTTCAGATATTGCAACAGTTCCTATGGAATCCACAGGTAAACCATTACTAAGCGGGATAATCCCCATTGTTACTTTAATGTTTGCAGAAATAACCTTGTCATATTTATCACAAAAAAGTGAGAAATTTAGAAAAATTTTAACAGGCTCCGCAAGTTTGATAATAAGCAAGGGGAAAATTGACATTAAAGAATTAAAACGATTGAGGGTAAATATTGATGACCTTTCGGAAGAATTGAGAATGAATGGATACTCTAGTGTTGCGGAAATTGAGTATGCTATTTTAGAAACAAATGGTGAAATTAGTATAATACCAAAATCAAATGTACGTCCGTTGTGTGCTGATGATATTAATATTTCACCTAAGAAAGCAACGCTGCATAAAAACATTATTAAAGATGGAAAAATAGAGCAAAACAACCTAAAAGAAATTGGAAAAGACATCAGTTGGATTGATAAAATAATAAATAAAGAAAAAACAACCATAAAAGATGTTTTCCTTATGTCATCAGATGGTGAAACATATTTTTTACAAAATAAGGAGTAAAGATGAAAAGTTTTGTTTTTTCTGGCTGTTTTTTTGTTTTGATTTTATCTGGAATAATTTTGTATCAGATGAATCTAACAGCAAAAAGTGATGATATAATCACTTTGACGCAAGAAATTGAAAAGAATATTTTTGCTGAAGATAAAGAAAAGACTAAAGATGGGATAAACAAATTAAGTGAAAGTTTTTCGGAAATGCAAAACTGGATAATGGCATTTGAGGATCACGAAGAAATTTTGACAATGTCACGTTGTGTGGAAAGTATGAAGATATACAGTGATTTTTTTAACAAGGAAGAACTTTTAAATCAACTTTATAATTTTAGATTTCTTTTAAATTATTCAGTAAAAAGTGTAGTGCCAACAATTGAAAATGTATTATAGTCAGTCTGGTTTGGGCTGACTATTTTGTTCTATTATTGTACAAGCTGCATATACTGTAATATGCTTTATAGTGGAGGTAGAAATGCTGCACAATTATTTTCCGGTTGAAATACGAAAAGCTATCAAACAAGCAATAGAAAAATATGAAAATATTGAGGAAATCAGAGTGCGCTGTGAAAAAAATATCACATTTATCATTGGCAACACAAGGTTTTATGTTGATTTGCATGGTAACTTAAGCGAGAATGAAAAAACGGGCATTAAAACAACCCAGAATCAACTAAAAGAAATTGTTGGACTTATCACACAAAACTCTGTATATGCTGTTAAAAATGAAGTAAAGAAGGGATTTGTTACACTAAAAAATGGTTGTAGGGTTGGAATTTGTGGTAAATGTGTTGTAAATAATGAGAAAGTTGAATTTATAAAAGATATATCAAGTATCAATATAAGGATTACCAAAGAAATTAAAGGTTGCGGACAAGAAGTGTTTAATAAAATATACACAGAAGCTAAAAATGTTCTAATAGTGTCACCGCCTGGTTATGGCAAAACAACGTTGCTTCGAGATATGATAAGACTTGTATCTAATAGTGGTATGAATGTTTCGGTTGTGGATGAAAGATGTGAACTTGTACCAATGATTAATGGAAGCTCAGTGTTTGATCTCGGGGAAAATACTGATGTGCTATCTGATTTGCCTAAAAGTATTGGTATAAATATGGTTTTAAGAAGTATGAGTCCACAAGTAATTGCAACAGACGAAATTGCAACTGTGGAAGATTTTGAAGCGGTATATAAAGCAGTAAACTCAGGCGTAAAAATTTTAGCAACTTTTCACGGCAACTCAAAACTTGATTTTATAAATAAATATCACGGAATATATAATGATATTTTCGATAACTTTATCTATATAAAAAAAGATAAAATGAATTACCGACAAATTTGTTTTGAATAGGAGAGTATTATGAAAATAATAGGTGCAGTTTTGATAATAGTTTCGTGTGGATTATTAGGAGTGAATTTTTACAAAAAGTGTATATCAAAGTTAAAATTTACACAATGTCTTATAGATGGTTTAGAATACATTAAAAATGAAATTTCATTCACTCAACCATTATTATTCCAAACATTTATTGATGCGGCCGTGTTTTCGGGTTCGGCAGGGAATTTCTTTAAAGAATTAGGAGAACTAATAAGTGTAGATGGCATTACGCTAGAAGAAGCTTTTGTAAAAAGTAAATTTCCACTAAAAGCTAGCAGTAATAATCAAGTATATTCTGTGATACATGACATTGTTTTACAACTTGGAATGGGCGATACAGAAAATCAAATCAATCTTTTGAATTCAGCGATTAATAAGTTAAAGACTAATTATAATAATCAAAAAGCTTTTTGTGAAAAAGAAGGTGCAATGTGCAAAAAAATAGGTTTTGTTATGGGTGTTGCAGTATCGATAATATTATTATAAATATACAATAGGAGAAACAAATGGACGTTGATTTAATTTTTAAAATTGCCGCTGTTGGGATTTTGGTAGCAGTGCTCAATCAGCTCTTGTCAAAATCCGGGCGTGATGAACAGGCAATGTTAGTTACACTTGCAGGATTAATCGTTGCTTTGCTTGCAATGATAGGTGAGATTAGAAACCTTTTTGATGTTGTAAAAGATACTTTTGGATTTTAAATATGGAAATACTAAAAATATTCGGATTGGCAATTTCTGCAGTTGTGATTATACAAATTCTAAAAGAATATAAAGGTGTGTTTGCAACGATTGTTGCAACCCTGTTTGGAATTGCTTTTTTCTTATATATCAATTCAAGTATTGCAAAAATTTTTGATTATGTACGTAATATGTGTAATTATGTTGGAATAAACATTATATATGTTGAAGTAATGTTCAAGGTTATTGGTGTTACTTACATAAGTGAATTTGTGTCAGCTGTTTGTCGGGATTCTGGTGAAAGCTCTATTGCTTTGAAAGTAGATCTTGCGGGAAAACTAGTCATATTGTTGTCATCTATGCCAATATTTGAAGAGTTGATAAACATAATTGTAAAAATTGCTGCTTAGGAGTTACCAATGAAAAAAATACTTTTTTTCACTTTGTGTATATTGTTGATTACTGGAGTGACTGCAAAATCTCAGGAAGATATTTTAAAGCAGTACAATGAAATGGGTATTGAGGAAATGTTTGGGGATATTAAGGAAAATGCAACGTGGTTTGACGGGGCTGAAATTGTAAAAATGTTATCAACTGGTAAGGCATTTGAACCCACAAAGATTATGGACTTTATCGTTGAAATTTTTTTAAAAAACATTAAAACTTTGTCAAAAATATTCATTTTATTGATTTCACTTGGATACATAATTAGTGTAATGCATTCGTTAGGAGATTCTTTTGGCAAGGGTAGTTCAAAAATCGGTTTTTTAGTTGGGTATTGTGTTTACGCCGGTGTTATTGTTACGGTTTTTTTAGAAATAATTACACCGGTAAGAGAAACTATTCAATCACTTATTTCAATGATAAAAACAATGATTCCAACACTCTTGGCGCTTTTGTCGTTTAGTGGTGGGGTAACTACTGCTTCATTGATGTCGACGCTTTTGATTACGTTAATTAATATTATTTCTATTGTTATTGGTGAATTTTTGATTAATGTTGTTATTTCAACTACAGCACTTTCAATAGCAGATAAAATGTCAGAACAGATAAACATTTCTTCGGCTATAAAGTTCTCTAAACAATTTGTTAAATGGGTAATTTTGTTTTGTATGGCAGTATACAGTGGGGTTTATGGTGTATACGGTTTAGCTGGAACTGCGCTTGATAGTAGAGTTGGCAAAGCTGTGCGGTTTGCGGTTGGTAGCAGTGTGCCAATTGTTGGTGGCGTAGTTTCTGAGTCACTTGAAGTAATCTTGGGAACAGTCGGAGTACTTAAAAGTTTAACTGGTGTAGTAGGCATTATTGCTATTTGTGCTGTGGGGGTATACCCAATGATAAAAACGGCACTTACAATGTGGGTGTTAAAGTTAACTGCGGCAATTTTAGAACCTGTTTCTGATAAAAGGCTTGTTGCGCTCACAACAGATATTGCCGATAGTGTTTCAATGATTTTTGCTATTTTGGTGTCGGTAAGTTTATTGTTGATCGGTTGTATTGGTGTTATTCTTATCAGTGCAAATCTTACATCTTGAGGTATGAAATGTATAAAATTATTATTTTAATTTCAGGAACTGTTGTAATTGTTAATCTTATATATGCGTTACTTCCAAGTGGCAACTACGAGAAATACAGTAAACATATACTTGGGTTAATTCTCGTGCTTGTTTTTATCAATTCATTAGTTAATGTCGAACTTTCGAGTGAAATTTTAAACTTTGATCAACAAATTCCGACATTTAGCCAAGATAAAATACGGTATACTATTGAAGCTCAAACTGCGACACTACTTGAAGATAAAATTAAACAACATTTAAATGATAATGATATCAGTGTTAAGGATATTAAAATAACTCTGAAAGATGCCTCTATTGAACAAATTTTTCTTATTTCAAATGGTAATATAGAGAAAATATGTGAAATTATATCTGATTTCTGTGAAATAAGCACCGATAAAATTGTGATTAATCAGGAAGTGAAAACAAATTGAAAAAATTTTTTGAAAAGAGCATTAGTAAAAAATATCTAATAATTGTTTTGGTTGCTGGCATTTTAATGATGCTGTTGCCCGGTTTAAATGTAGGAGAGAGAAAAAAAGAAAACAATATAAATAGTTTTCAAAAAATTGATGAAAACAAGTTGAAAAAAATAATTGAAAAAATTGATGGTGTCGAGCAAGCTGATATTTTTATAACGTATTTGGATCAGGGGAGTACGGATTATGCATATGAAATAAGTAATAGCAACAATAAAAATGATTTAAAAATAAAACTTAACGATAAACAGCCTGTTGTGTACAGAAATGTAAATCCTAAAATCGGCGGAATTTTATTGGTTATCAAAGGAAGTGCAGTGAAGGAGAGTGAACTTTGTAATGTTATAAAAGGGGCAACAGGGGTTCCGCTACATAGAATAAGTGTTGTAATTTCAGGAGGGGCATAAATATGAAAATGTTAACAAGCAAAAAGTTTATTTCACTTATTATGACATTAGTGCTTGTAGTAGCAGGCGTTGTTAACTGGGTATACAATAATTCGAATAATGCATCTACAGCAAAAATTCTCGGCGAAGCTGCTTATGTTAATAATAATGTAACAGTTGAAGATAGTGATTCACAAAATCTATTAAAAGCAACAAGGGAAACAGCAAGAGATGAAACCAAAGAAATGTTGCAGGAAATAATAAATAATCCAAATACTACAACAGACGGAAGAGTAAAGGCTGAGGTGGAATTAATATCTTTGGCAAAAATGATAAAAAACGAGGTTGATTGTGAAACAATTTTAAGTAGAAAAGGCTTCAAGGATGTGGTTGTTACTATTTCTGAAAACACTGCAACTGTTTCTGTGGGAATAAAAAATCTTATGAATACAGAAATTGCGCAAATAACAGAAACTATATCAAGTGTTACAGGTTTAAGCGCAGAGAATATAAAAATTTTATCGGGTGATTGATATTAGCCAAAATTTGTGCTATAATATATATTGTAATAAGAATTTAACTGTCTGTAAGTTAAAAGGAGGAACAAATGATGCTAGAAAAACAAAATGAGTTCGGCGAAGTTAGAATTTCAGATGAAGTTATTTCTGTGGTTTCTTCAATTGCTGTTGGAGATGTTGAGGGCGTTGTTGGAATCTATGACTCAGGAAAAACAGGATTGTTTGGTATGAAGTCATTGTCAAAAGGCGTTTCTGCAGAGATGCGTGATGGAGTTATATCAGTAGATATAGATATTATAGTTAAATATGGCGTCAAAATGCAGGAAGTTTCCTGGGAAATTCAGGGCAAAGTTAAAAATGCAGTTGAAACAATGACAGGTTTATTAGTTCAAAAAGTAAATGTTGGTGTAAAAGGAATACAGCTTCCGGAAATTTCTGAATAATGAAACTTTTTAACACCAGACGTCCGATTACAATGATCATACTTCTAAATGTCTTAGGGTATGGATTGTTGTCATTTTCGGGACAAAATTACGATAAAGATATGCTTTATGTTGGGCTTGCCGTAATTGGCATGCTCTGTTTTTCGTATATTTTGACTTCTAAATTTGGTGTTCAAGATGGGTATATTTTTTTGATTGTATCTATGCTGTTTTCCATCGGTGAAATAATGCTTTACAGATTGGATGGTTATTATGGGTACAGACAATTGAAGTGGCTTGCAATTAGCTTAATTTGTTTTTTTGTAATTTATTTTTTTATAATGAAATTTAATTTTTGGCCTAAATTGGGTTATTTATACTATCTGCTAGCAACGATGCTATTAATTGCTACGATGCTAATCGGAACAACCAGAGGTGGTGCTAAAAATTGGATTTTTTTTGGCAACTATGGGTTTCAGCCATCAGAAATTGTAAAAGTTCTTTCGGTTTTTTTTATAGCCGATCGTTTTAATAGGCCGGATAAATATCGTTTTTATAATATATACGAGGGTTTAGTTGCTTCGATTATGATCTACATAATTATAGGGTTTATGCTTTTACAAAGAGAGTGGGGTACGGCAATCCTTGTTTTTGTTGTGTTTATCTCACTTTTGTATATTTTTGGTGAAAAAAAACGAATAATTATTGCAAATATTTTACTGTGTAGTATAGGGTGTGTTTTAGGTGCACTTTTTGTTTCGCACATAAAAACCAGGATAGATGTTTGGGTAGACCCATGGTCTGATATGACGGGTAGAGGTTATCAGATTACTCAATCACTTTTTGCCATAGGTTCAGGTGGCTTTTTTGGTAGCGGTATCGGTTTAGGAAGTCCGGAGTATATACCGGAGGTACATTCAGATTTTATATTCTCTGCAATTTGCGAAGAGTTTGGCGTTCTTGGTAGTGTTGCAGTAATTATGCTGTATTTTTTGCTGGTATATCGTGGGATTAGAATATCTATGAAGGTAAACAATATTTTTTACAGGTGTGTTTCTGCTGGCATAAGTATTTTGTTTGGTTTCCAAACATTTATTATTTTAGGTGGTGTAATTAAACTTATACCGCTTACAGGTATTACGTTACCATTTGTAAGCTACGGCGGAAGTTCGCTGCTCATTAGCTTTTGCGCAGTAGCTGTTTTAGAGGCAATTGCAAACAAAAATTATGCTTCACAATAGTGTGCATTTTAAACGAGAAGGGATTTTGTGAAAAAAAGCGATTTAGATAAAACAGTAAGTATCTACAAAGAAGAAACCAGGCTGATTATTACACTTTGTATGATCGGTGTATTGTTTTTGTCGTTGGTTGGTTATCTTACTTACATAGAAGTTTTTGAAAAAGATAAATTTATAAACAATTCTTTCAACCAGAGGCAGTGGGAGATGGAAAAGGATACTCTAAGAGGAGATATTCTTGATAGAGATGGTGTTGTTCTTGCCCATAGTGTAATGAATGAGTCTGGCACAGGTCAAACAAGGGTCTATCCGTACAACAGATTATATACACATATTATAGGTTATACATCAAAAATTTACGGGAAATCGCAGCTTGAATTGGCGTATAACAAACAACTTGCTGGATTATCTGACCCGGGGGGGTTATCAAATTTATCAGAACAAATCAGCGGACAAAAGAAAGGGGATAGCATTACCCTTACAATTTCTAACAATTTACAAAATGTTGCAGCGAAAATGATGAGTAGAAAAAATGGGGCAGTGGTGGCTATTCAACCCAAGACTGGTGAAGTACTATGTATGTTTAGTAATCCTTCATTTTATCCTGATAGTGAATCTTTGCAAGAAAAATGGGCACTGCTTAATGACGATTCTTCATCACCATTTCTAGCCAGGGCCACCAACGGGTTATATGCACCCGGATCTATCTTTAAAACTATTATGCTGTGTGCAGCACTAGATAATGAACTTGACAATGTTGTGATTAATGACACAGGAGAATATACTGTTGGGAACAAAACCTTTACCAATAGTGGTCAAAAAGTATATGGTGACATTACTCTTGAGCAAGCCTTTTCTGTTTCAAGTAATGTTGGTTTTATGCAGATAGGTGATATGCTTGGACAAGATGTTGTAAAAGAATATATGAAAAAGTTTAAACTGTGTGAAAAGATACCGTTTGAACTTTCTGTATCAAAAAGTAGATTTGATTATGATGAAACATTAAACAAGGCAGATTTTGCACAACTGTCAATTGGTCAGGGTAAACTTTTGGTTACTCCTATGCAAATGGCATTAATGGCAGCATGTGTTGCAAATAATGGAATTTTGCAAAAGCCATATGTAGTAAGCAGAGTAACAAACAGTTTGGGTATTAATGTTGAAAGTACTAAACCACAAATTTGGGATAGAGTTATTTCTTCTTCTACAGCTTCAAAGGTTGCAGAATATATGACAACGGTTGTAGATAGTGGAACAGGTTATAATGCCAAAATTCAAGGTATGAATGTTGCTGGAAAAACCGGAACAGCTGAAAATGAAACAAAAAACAAAGAACATACATGGTTTGTAGGGTTTGCACCAGCAGATGATCCGCAAATTGCTGTTGCTATTATATGTGAATATAGTGGTAATACTGGCGGCGGTGATTGCGCGCCTGTAGCCGCACAACTATTTAAAGCATGGCTAAATAAGTAATCTTACTTCAGGAGGGGATAAAAATGTATAACGTAAATTCTATGAAAGCTGAGGAATTTATTTCTCATACTGAGATACTTTCTACCTTACAATATGCTGAAGAAAATAGGAATAACTTTGAACTTATCAGTTCAATTCTAAAAAAAGCTGAAGAATGCAAAGGCTTAACGCATAAAGAAGCGTCGGTGCTTTTGGCGTGTGAAGATAAGGCTGTTAACGAAAAAATTTTTGAACTTGCTAATAAAATAAAGAAGACACTTTATGGAAACAGAATCGTTATGTTTGCACCATTATATTTATCTAATTATTGTGTTAACGGATGTGTTTATTGCCCGTATCATGCTAAAAACAAACAGATACCAAGAAAAAAATTAACACAAGAAGAGGTTGCAAAAGAAGTTATTGCACTTCAGGATATGGGACATAAGAGACTTGCTATTGAAGCTGGCGAAGACCCTGTTAATAATCCTATAGAGTATATTATTGATTGCATCAAAACTATTTATAATGTAAAACATAAGAATGGTGCTATTAGGCGTGTAAATGTAAATATTGCAGCAACAACAGTAGAAAATTACAGGAAATTAAAAGAAGCGGAAATAGGAACGTATATCTTATTTCAGGAAACTTATCACAAAGACAGCTATGAAAAATTACACCCAACCGGACCAAAACATGATTATGCCTACCACACTGAAGCGATGGACAGAGCTATGGAAGGTGGAATAGATGATGTTGGGTTAGGTGTTTTGTTTGGACTCGAAATGTACAAATATGAGTTTGCAGGTCTTTTAATGCATGCAGAACATTTGGAAGCAGTACATGGAGTCGGTCCGCATACTATCAGCGTCCCAAGAATTAAACGTGCAAGTGACATTGATCCTGATGTTTTTGACAATGGAATTGATGATGAAATTTTTGCAAAAATTATCGCGTGTATTAGGATCGCTGTTCCATACACAGGTATGATAATATCTACAAGAGAAAGCAAAGAATGTAGAGAAAAAGTCTTGCCACTGGGAGTTTCGCAAATTAGCGGTGCTTCAAAAACAAGTGTTGGTGGATACTGCGAGCATGAACCTGAAGATGATGGGTCTGAACAATTTGACGTAAGTGATAAAAGAACGTTGGATGAAGTTGTAAGATGGCTAATGGAACTTGGGTATATACCGAGTTTTTGCACTGCATGTTATCGATTGGGAAGAACAGGTGACAGATTTATGGAGCTTTGTAAAGCAGGAGAAATTCAAAACTGCTGTCATCCAAATGCTTTGATAACATTGAAAGAATTCATTGAAGATTATGCCACCAAAGATACAAAAATTATTGGTGACAAACTTATCAAATCAGAATTAAATAATATACCAAATAAAAATGTCAGAAAAATTGCAGAGCAGAATCTTTCTGACATTGAGTGTGGATTACGAGATTTTAGATTTTAAAACAACAGGTTTTTAAAATAAAATAAATACAAAACAAATATGCTGGTCAAAAGGACTATTGCGATTGCTGTTAAAATCAAAGCAGCGATTGCGTAGTTCTTTTTGTTGATGTTAACATTGGGAGAAATAATCCAAGTTAAGAA
Source organism: Clostridia bacterium (assembly GCA_045589295.1). Lineage (GTDB taxonomy): Bacteria > Bacillota > Clostridia > RGIG6154 > RGIG6154 > RGIG2094. Next base: position 14,072 of record JAZNOU010000007.1, on the reverse strand, counting down.
AAATATAACATTAACAATAGGTATAGTCGAAATGAAAAGCATCAAAAGATAATCGGAAACTTTGAGCATTCTAATTTTTTTTGTTTGAGGTAATGTGGAAAACGCTCTTTGCTTTAAAGTTAGTGGTGAACCACAATTTAAACAAAAGGTATCATTTTCATTAACAGTTTTTCCGCAAATTGAACAGTTCATAATTTAACTCCTTTTACAATATCCAAACCAAATTTACCGTCTTCAATTTCAATAACTCCATACGAACAATGATAATCTCTAGGACGTGAAATACTTCCTGGATTAAGCAAAGTGATTTCACCATCAGCGTAAATTTCGCTAATATGCGTATGCCCACATAGAATAATTTGACATCCTTCGTCATGTGCAATTTTAAACAGCGATTTTTTGCTATACATATGTCCGTGACAACAAAAAATTTTAACACCATCAACATTAAGTGTGAGCTCAGTTGGGGTTGAAAAATCAAAATCATTGTTCCCGCGGATTTTAATCATTTGAACATCTGGGAAAATTGATGAAATCTCTTCTGCATCGCTGGTATGATCTCCCAAATGGATGACAATATCAATATTTATTATATTATCGAGAATATCCAGGCAATTACCAATGCTTCTATGAGTATCAGATATAACAATTATTCGTTTCAATGTTATCACCACTAATTAGTTTAGTACATAAATAAAATTTTGTCAATATTCAGTAACACGTTCACATTTAACTACATAATATGAAATGAGAACTGCTGTTCTAAAAAATATTAGGAGGAGTAACGTATGTATAACAAAAAATGTGAAAAAGGCATGGATACAAGTATTTTATTCTTTATTTTAGTATTTTTGATTCTCTTTGGTTGCTAACATATTTCTAAATTGGGTGCCATACAATTAAATATGGCACCCAACAAAAAAGGGGAGATTATCTTGAATTTTAATAATAATTTTGATCCGGAAGTTTTACAAAAATTATCCAAGTTGCTTTCTTCTGCAAAAGGTAATGAATTAAAGCAACAGTTAGGGCCTTTGGACAAAGAGGCGCTGTTAAAAAAGTTTTCTCAGTTAAATATTTCACACAATGATATTAATGCTATTACTGAAAAAATAAAAAATCTTTCAAATGAGGATATATTTAATTTGCTTATAAAAATGAGGGGAGAATAGTTTTGGAAAATAATGCAATGAATTTATTCAGCAGTTTACTCTCTAACCCTGATGCCATGAAAAATATAAAAGATATTTTAGGCAATGCTTCTGTAGATGAAAAACAAAAACCGCCTGTAGATAACAGTCCAACTATGAATACAAATGATTTAAATTTCTTAAGCAACATTATAAACCAAGGCCAGAATAGTGAAATAATAAGAAAAATAAGCAACGCATATAACGTTTACTCAAATAATTCAACACCTGGTATTAGATTGTTGGAAGCACTTTCTCCATATTTGAGTACTAAGCGTGTAAGTAATCTTGAAAAAGTAAAAGTTGCAATAAAAATGTCAAATGCCGTTTCTGAATTTAATAAAAAATGATTGGCGGTGAAAGTGTGGATAGAAGATATCTAAGACAATATGAAAACTACGATACAATTATACCAAAATCAGAAGATTTTCCTACTATAAACCAAGATGGTTCTACGGTAAGAAAAGTAGCATCTGACATTAACAGTTCAAACTTGGAAAATTTTCATATTGATGATATAGTTTTAATTGGCATTCTCATACTATTACTTTCGGAAGATCAGAAAGATTTAACTGCTATACTTGGTATTGCGTTTTTATTCCTTGCCGAGTACATATTTTAAAAACCGCACTTATGTGCGGTTTTTTGTTTTCATAATATATGCATTAATGTGTCCACCTGTTATTATTACAAAAGAACAGATGTATAGCCATAATAGCAAAACAATAACACTACTCATTGCGCCGTAAAGTTTTGAATAGTCCGCGATTTGGCTGACATAATATGAGAAACAAAAAGAAGATATAGATACACCCAATGTAGAAAAAATCGCACCAGGCATTGCCTGGACAAACTTTATCCTTTTAGGTGGTAAAATCATATACAATAAAACCATATCAACAACAAAGATTGTTGTCGTGGTTAATATGGTTACCAAGTGTGAAATTTGTGTTAAATCTAGGCGTTTTGATATAAAGCTTATTCCTACGCCAACACTGACAGTGATAAAAAATGAACATACTATTACGAAAACAACGGCGATTGTAATTATTATTGAAATTGCTCTTATTAAGATTTTACTTTGGAGTTTATCTTTTGGGTAACTTTCTGCAAAAGTTATCTTTAAAGAATTAAAAAGCATTGATGAGGACCAAAGAGCAATTATAGAGTATAAAATTGCTCTTATTGATGAAAATCCAAGCGGCATTGTTAAAAAATTATTATAAATAACATCAAATGTGATTGATGGAAAGATATAGTGTAAACTGTCTAAAAAACTCACAACAGACAGTGAAAAGAAGGATAGAATTACTGTGGTTATATATATGAACGGGAAAAGCGACATTAAAAAATAAAATGCTGTTTGTGCAGAGTGCATAAAAATATTTTTTTTGAATAAATACACTAAAAAATTTTTAACATTTGTCATAGTTAACCCCATCTCTTGACATATTTTCAAATATATAGTACAATATATAGTATGAATTATTATAATTAAATATTTGCTGTTATTATATGCAAATTTTGCTATAAAATCAAGTGATTGAAAGGTGATGAATTTTTTGTGAAAAAAACGGAGTATGGTAATGAAAGCATAACTGCGTTAAAAGGTGCGGATAGAGTTCGTTTAAGACCAGGGGTTATGTTTGGTTCTGACGGACTTGAGGGTTGTCAACATTCTGTTTTTGAAATACTTTCTAATTCGATCGATGAGGCGAGGGAAGGTTATGGAACCCTGATTACCCTTGAACGTTTTGCAGATAATTCAATAAAAGTCAGCGACAAAGGTAGAGGTATCCCTGTTGATTATAATGAAAAAGAAGGCAGATACAACTGGGAACTTGTTTTTTGTGAACTTTATGCAGGTGGCAAATACAAAAATGATTCTGATGAAAACTATGAGTTTTCTTTAGGTTTAAACGGACTTGGTGCATGTGCTACACAATATTCTTCCGAATACATGGATGTTGTAGTTTATCGTGATGGATTTAAATATTCCCTTCATTTTGAAAAAGGTGAAAATTTTGGTGGTTTATTTAAAGAAATTTCTGAAAGTAAAATAACAGGAACACAGATCACCTGGAAACCTGATAATGAGGTTTTTACTGATATTAACATACCATCTGAATATTTTATTAATGTTATGAAGAAACAAGCCGTTGTAAATAAGGGGCTAAGATTCAAATTCATTGATCATAAAGAAAATTTAAACTTTGAATTTGTTTATCCGGACGGCATTGTTGACTACATTAAAGAAATTGAAAATGATAAGAGTTTTTCCGAAGTTAAATATATCGAAACAGAAAGACGTGGTAGAGACAGAGATGATAAGCCTGAATATAAGGTTAAAATTTCGTGTGCCTTTTCATTTAACAATGAGGTTAATTTAATTGAATATTACCACAACTCCAGCTTTTTGGAACATGGCGGTTCACCGGATAAGGCAGTTAAAAATGCTTTTGTTTATTCAATTGATAAATTAATTAAGAACTCAAATAAATATAAAAACAACGAAAGTAAAATAACCTTTGTAGATATAGAAGATAGCTTAATTTTTGTATCTAACAGCTTTTCCACAATCACGAGTTATGAAAACCAAACAAAGAAGTCAATAAATAATAAATTTATCCAAGATGCTATGACAGAATTTTTAAAAGAGCAACTTGATATCTTTTTTATAGAAAATAAAGCTGTGGCTGATAAAGTCGCTGACCAAATTCTTCTCAATAAGCGTTCAAGAGAAAATGCTGAGAAAGCTAAAATTTCTTATAAAAAGAAATTAAGCGGAAACACTGATGTTACGAACAGAGTTCAGAAATTTATTGATTGCAGAACAAAAGATGTATCAAAAAGAGAAGTGTATATTGTAGAAGGTGATTCGGCTATGGGATCTTGTAAGCAAGGCCGCGATGCTGAATTTCAGGCAATTATTCCTGTAAGAGGTAAAATTTTAAACTGCCTTAAAGCTGACTATTCCAAAATATTCTCAAGTGAAATTATTACAGATTTGCTTAAAGTTTTGGGCTGTGGCGTTGAAATCAAAACAAAACATTCACAAGAAATGTTTAATTTAGATGCATTAAGATGGAACAAAATAATTATTTGCACAGATGCCGATGTTGACGGTTTCCAGATTAGAACATTGATACTTACAATGCTATATGCTCTCGTGCCAACGCTGATAAAAGCAGGTAAAGTATTCATTGCAGAATCTCCACTTTTTGAAATAACTTGTAAAGGTGAAACTTTTTTTGCATACAATGAAGCTGAAAAAGTAGAAATTCTTAATAAACTCGAGGGGCAAAAGTGTTCAATTCAACGTTCAAAAGGTTTAGGCGAGAATGAACCTGAAATGATGTGGCGGACTACAATGAATCCAGAGACAAGAAGATTAATTAAAGTTATGCCACAAGATGAGGAAACTACTAAAACGATGTTTGATATTCTTTTAGGAGATAATCTGCAGGGGAGAAAAGATTATATCGCAGAATTTGGTAGTAAATACCTAGAGCTTGCAGATATTTCGTGATTCGGAGGATAATATGAATTTTACTGAGCAAAAAATAGCTGACACTCTTGAAACAAATTATATGCCTTATGCAATGAGTGTTATTGTTTCAAGAGCAATTCCTGAAATTGATGGATTCAAACCATCACATAGAAAGCTTCTGTACACAATGTATAAGATGGGTCTTTTGACAGGTCAGAAAACAAAATCAGCCAATGTCGTAGGACAAACTATGAGACTTAATCCCCATGGTGATATGGCTATATATGAAACAATGGTGCGTCTTACCAGAGGTAATGCTGCGCTTTTGCACCCATTTGTAGATTCAAAGGGAAACTTCGGCAAACAATTTTCACGAGATATGGCATTTGCGGCTTCCAGATACACTGAGGTAAAACTGGATGAAATCTGCAAAGAGCTTTTTTCGGAAATTGATAAAAATTCTGTTGAATTTCAGGATAATTATGATGCAACAATGAAAGAACCAAAACTTTTACCGGTTACTTTCCCTAATATTTTAGTAAACCCTAATGAGGGTATTGCAGTAGGTATGGCGAGCAAAATCTGCAGCTTTAATCTTCGTGAAATATGTGGTGCAACAATTGCGTATATGCGTGATGAAAAAGTGGATTTGATACAAATTTTAAAAGCTCCAGACTTCCCGGGTGGTGGTCAAATTTTGTATAATGAAGCACAAATGCGTGAAATTTACGAAACTGGCAGGGGCAGCTTTAAAGTTAGATCTAAATATAATTACGATAAAAAGAATAATGTCATTGAGATTACTGAAATTCCGTATTCTACTACTGCAGAAGTAATTATCGATAAGGTAATTGAACAAATTAAAGCAGGAAAACTAAAGGATGTTACTGATATCCGAGATGAAACTGATTTGTCAGGTCTTAAAATTACTATGGACGTAAAGCGTAATATTGATGTTGAAAAACTTATGTCTATGTTATTTAAAACTACTACACTTCAGGATACATTTAGTTGCAATTTCAATGTTTTAATTGATGGCATGCCAAAAGTTCTCGGTGTCAAGCAAATATTGGGTGAATGGGTGAAGTTTCGTATTAATTGCGTAAAAAGAACACTCAAGTTCGATTTGTCAAAAAAAGAGGCAAAATTACATTTACTCAGGGGCCTTGAAAAAATATTGCTTGATATAGACAAAGCAATAAAAATTATTAGAGAAACAGAGAAAGATTCAATGGTTATTCCTTCTCTTATGGAAGGATTTGATATTGATGAAATTCAGGCAAATTTTGTAGCTGAAATAAAGCTCAGAAATTTAAACAAAGAATATATATTAAAAAATATTGTTGATATTGCTGATTTGGAAAGAGAAATTGACGATTTAAAGGTAACACTTGAGAGTGAAAGACGTATCAAAATCTTGATTTCAAAGCAACTCCAAGAAATCTCTAAAAAATATGGTAAAGATAGGCTGACTGAAATAATTTCAGCTGAAGATAACCAGATTGAGTACTCTCCTGAAAAATATATTGATGATTATTCTCTTAAAATTTTCACTACAAAACATGGTTATATCAAAAAGATTTCACTTGTGTCTTTAAGAGCAAGCAATATCCAAAAACTAAAAGATACCGACGAAATAGTACAAGAAATTGAAACATCAAACAAGGAAGAACTATTATTATTTTCTAATCAAAGTAATGTATATAAACTTAAAATTTATGACATTCCCAGCGTTAAAGCTAGCGATTTAGGTGAGTATTTGGCTAATTTATTAGGACTTGGAGATGGAGAAACAATTGTATATACTACTTTAGCGGGTGAATATACCGGTTTCATGATGTTTGGTTATGAGGACGGTAGAACCTGTAAGGTTCCTCTTAGTGCATATATAACAAAAACAAACAGACGAATGCTTACTAAAGCATATTCCGATCATAGTGTGCTTGTTGGTTGTGTGTATATTCCCGAAGACAGTGATTTGATTGTTTATGGAAGTAATGAAAAAGCTCTTGTTTTTAATTCATCAATGATCCCTGAAAAAGTTACAAGAAGCTCGCAGGGAGTTAAAACTTTCAACCCTGGTAAACGTGGCAAAATGATAAAACTTGACTTACTTGCAAATGCAGGAATTTCTGACCCCAAACCATATAAATCCAGAAATCTTCCTTCTGCAGGCAGTAAGCTTGTTGCTGAAGATAAAGATGGCGAACAATTATCTTTAATTTAACTGTTGATATTTTTTATAAAATATGGTAAAATATTTAAAAATACATTTGGAGGTGCATAATTTATGCCTATGGAACAATTTTTAGCTCAGTATGGTATGTGGATTTATCTTGCATTCATAATTGCGATCTTTTATTTTATACTTATAAGGCCACAACGAAAGAAAGATAAAGAACACAGACAGATGATTTCTTCATTAAAAAAAGGTGATCAAATCTTAACAATCGGTGGTTTTTACGCTAAAGTGGTTGCCCTGAAAGACAATACTCTTACAGTAATGCTTGGTGATAGCAAAGTTAAAATTGAACTTGGTGCTGTTAAACAAGTTATTAAATCAAGCAGCAACGCCGAAAATGCAGTTGAAGAATCTGACGATACCGAAACAGCTGAATAATATTGAATATTAAGCACGCCCTTTGCATATCATTTAGTAATTTATGCTAATAAGGAGCGTGCTTTTTTTGAAAAAAATTTCCTATATAAAAAACAGCGAACCTATGCAAAGAAGTAGAGTAAATATAAAAAGAATTGCATTTAGTGTAGTGCTCGGGGTGCTTTTTGCTATAATACTTTTGATAGTTTCAGCATGTGTCCTTTCATATACTAATTTAAAAATTGATTTTGTAAAAACTCTTGCAAGTATGGCACTTTATTTAGGGGCTTTGGCTAGTGGTTTTTTATCAGGAGTTAATACCAAAAACAATGGCTGGTTAGCAGGATTGATTTCTGGTGCGTCTTATTATGCTCTTATAATGTGTATAGGCGTATTATTTACTCATAACCTCAACATACTTACTTTGTTATTTAAGCTTATTTTTATTATGCTTTTTTCTGCATTAGGGGGTATTGTGGGAGTAAATATGAATTTTAAAAAACGCAAACGTTAAAGCTGCTAAATGCGGCTTTTTTTAATGGTTTTACTTGAATTTTTACATATAATATGTTATAATTACTATATATAGAATTTAAAACAAGGAGTCGTATTATGAACCATAACGAAACAGTAAAGTTTAAAGTTGTCAAAGATACTAAGGAACGAGCAAGGGAAATTATGGATACGGTTTACGCTGCTTTAAAAGAAAAAGGATACAATCCTGTTAATCAAATAGTAGGATATTTTCTATCAGGCGACCCTTCATACATCACCAGCCATCAGAATGCTCGTGCAATCATAACCAGGCTTGAGCGTGATGAACTATTGGAAGAAATCGTTAAATTTTATGTTAATGAGGACTAATAGAATTTTATGAATAAAGTGTTTAAAACAGCATCAAGTATGTTTGTTATAATGATGTTTGCCAAAATTTTAGGACAAGCCAGGGAAATCTTGCTGGCGGGTTTTTATGGAACGGGAGATCAGGCTTCGGCCTTTTTGACAGCATCACAAATACCACTTAATTTTTTTGATATGATTTTGGGATTAGCGATTGTTTCGGCGTTCGTCCCAGTTTTTAACGAATATTATCAAAATGAAGGTGTGAAAGCTGCAAACGATTTTGCAAACAATTTTTTAGGAGTTGTTTTAATTGTTTCTGTTTGTGTAGCTTTGTTTGGTGTTGTTTTTTCAAAACACATCATTAAATTTCTTGCAGCTGGATTTGATGTACATACCGCAAATTTGGCTTCTAAACTCTTAAAAGTTATGTTTCCATCTTTGGTCTTTACTGCAGTTGCGTACTCTTATGCAGGCATTGTTCAATCCTATGGCGAATTTAAAATTCCAGCTGCAATGAGTATAGCTTCAAACCTAGTTGCAGTTATTTACTTTTTACTATTTAACAGATTTGCCGGAATATTTGGGCTGGCTATTGCTATGCTTGTAGGTTGGGCTCTTCAGGTTGTTATTCTAATCCCGGCTTTAATTAAATTTAAATATTCATTCAATTTATCGTTTGACTTTTTTCACTCCGGAATGAAAAAAGTATATAAACTTGCTTTGCCTATTATACTGAGCTCTTGGGTCCAGCCTCTTAATGTGATGATAAATCTTTATTTGGCATCATTTATTGATGGCGGCAGGGCAGTGAGTTATATAAATTATGCAAACAAGCTTTACATTATTATTGTAGGCGTTTTTGCAATGTCGGTTACAAATTTAATTTTGCCTCAACTTTCCAGGTTGTTTGCTGAAAACAATAAAAGTAGATGTTCTGATGTTATATTGTTATCAATTAAATCGGGAATTTTGTTTATATTACCAATAATGATTTTGTTCTTGGTATTTTCACGTCAGATAATTGAAATTATCTATATGAGGGGCGCATTTGATGAACATTCTGTAAAAATGACAGCATTGGCTTTATTTTTCTATAGTTTTGGTATGTTAGGGTATGGCTTGCAAGAAATTTTAAATAAAAGTTTTTATTCAATGCAAAATTCTGTTATTCCTATGAAGAACGCATTTTTAACAATTGGTATCAATGTTTTATTCAGTTTTTTGCTTTACAACATAATGGGGGTAGGGGGATTAGCTCTTGCCGCTGCAATTGCATCAAACGTTAGTTCCATAAATCTATTATTGAAAATAAAAAAAGAATTAAAACTTATCGACTTAAAATCACTATTAACTATACTTTTAAAATCCACTATTAGTGCTGTTATTTCGTGTGCATTTTCATATGCATTATACGGTTTGATCAGTCAAGTTGCCACAGGCTTTATTACGAAGTTATTAATTTTGGGAACTTGTGTTCTTTTTGCAATATTGTTATATGTTTTAGGATTAGTAGTTTTAAAAGTCGATGAACTCAAATACATTAAAAACAAAGAGGGGGTGTAGTGATGTTAAAACATTCTATTATATTTGGTTTTATTTTGAAAATATATTGCAAAATTATCAACCATATTTTTGAAAGCCAAACATGGAACTTCTTAACAAGTATAAATCGCAAGTTTAATAATGCCACACAAAAAAGCTGCATTTTCAAATTATGCACCAACTCAGATGAATTCGACAGCTTGTATCAAAACAAGTTTAAATGTTTTATAACTTTTTTTGAAAAATTATTTACAAGAATGTTTGCACCGCTTAAGAAAGCAATAACAAACAGCATGATTTTTACTAAAATTTCAACTACTTATCACAATTTATTAAATATTCCTCTCGTTTATTTTGGAATTACCTTTTTAATATGGGGTATATCACTATTACTTAGCTCTATATTATCACGTGATATTAAAATTGCCTATTTACTGTCTGTAATTATTTTGGGCTTTGGTATAATCTTAATAATATTAAAATCAAGTATTATCACATTAACTAACACTTCTTTTTTTGTTCGAAATACCATAAAAATATTAGGATTTGATTTGCCAGAATCACACGATAGCACTGAAAGTTACAATTTAAAAACATATATTGTTTTAGGATTTGTTTTAGGTATACTTTCGTTTATTTTTGGTGCTATCCCAATAACATTAACTTTTTTTCTTTTTATCGCTATAATTTTTAGTTGCTGTTTTACTTCTTTAGTAGCAATAATATTTGTTTGTGTGCTACCTTTCATGCCAACAATGGTAATGGTGGGCGGAAGTTTAGCATTATTTACATGTGTAATTGTTAAGACAATTTTTGGATTTAAGGATAAATTGTTTAATGAGCAAAATTTGTTAAATATGTTTTTACTATTTATGGGCATATCTTTTTTTCTTTCAGCAATATTTTCTTTTTCAAAAATGTCTAGTATTAGGATCGCATTGGTTTACATTGCTTTTTTATGTGTAACATTTGCTTTAATTAAATTGTTATCTACAAAAAAAATGCTTTTCTCTGCTTTGAATTGCATTTCAATTTTTTCAATCCCAGTTTCTTTGTTTGGGATATATCAGCATTTTACAGGGTTTGATGAACAAAATACGTGGATTGATACTGAGATGTTCGATGAGATTTCAGGTCGTGTTGTTTCTTTTTTTGGAAATCCTAATGTTTTTGGTGAATACTTAATTTTAATAATTCTAACCTCACTTGTATGCTTTTTTGTTATTAAAAACAGCTATATAAAATTGTTGCATTTGATTGCCGTCGCGCTTGCTAGCATATCTTTGATATTTACTTATTCTCGTGGCTGTTGGATTGGTGTCTTGTTTGCTGTAGTTGTATTTTTGTTTATATCAAAAAGAAAATTTTTCGCTGCTTTTTGTGTCTTGGGCGTATGTTCTGTATTCTTTTTGCCAGACTCAATTATAACAAGATTCTTAAGTGTAGGTAATCTTGCCGACAGTTCGACTTCCTACAGAGTATATATCTGGGAAGGGACTATTAAAATGCTAAAAGATTATTGGTTGACCGGAATAGGCCTTGGATCTGATGCTTTTAATTCTGTCTATCCGTTATATGCATATTCTGCAATATCTGCGCCACATCCGCACAATTTATATTTACTCATTTTGACTGAGACAGGAATTGTTGGTGCCATTGCATTTCTGCTGATAATTTTATTGTATTTTAAAAGATTATTTTCAGTAATTAAGTATTCGCAAGATATGTCACTTAAAACTATCTCTGCAGCTTTGGTAGCTGCAATGGGTGGATATTTATTGCAAGGAATGTTTGATAACGTTTGGTACAATTATCGAATATTTTTGCTGTTTTGGATCTATATAGCACTTGGTGCAATTGTTGATATTGTTTCAAGGAGGACAAAAAATGAACAAAATTAAAGTTTTTAATGTTACAAGTGACCATAATATTGGTGGTGCAGGACGTTGTATTTTAACTTTTCTGCAGCATTACGACAGAGAAAAATTTGATGTAACAGTCATTGTTCCCAAAGGCAGTGAATTGATCCCACATATTGAAACAACAAAAACACCCATTATTGAAACAGTTGGACTGGAAAATCAATCATATTCCAATTTGGCAGTTAAAGAATTCATTAAAATTTTTAAGCGTGAAAAGCCTGATGTCGTCCATACACATGCAAGTTTTTCTGCCAGAGTTGCAGCCAAGCTGTGCGGCATACCTATTGTATATACCCGCCATAGTGTTTTCCCAAATTCACCCAGAATTAGCAAGGGGATAGGTAAGTTAGTTAATGGGTTTGTTAATAATTTAACATCAAATAAAATTATTGCAGTTGCTCAAGCAGCTATGGATAATCTTACAGATGCCGGTGTATCAGCAAAAAAAATTACTGTTTTGAAAAATGGTGTTAAATCTGTTAAATGCTATTTGCCTGAAGAACTTGAAAATGCACGACATTTTTATGGTTTGAATTCGGAATTTGTTTTTGCTATGATTGCAAGAGTTGAAGATATTAAAGGTCATGACTTTTTTCTAGATGCAGCCCAAAATATAATAAAAAACTATGATAATGTTAAGTTTATGATTTGTGGAACTGGTGCACATCTTGAACACATAAAACAACGTGTAAATGAAGAGGGTTTGTCTGAACATGTAATAATTACTGGGCACATCAAAGATGTTACTTCTGTTATGAATGTTATTGATGTGAATGTTAATGCCTCTTATGGCACAGAAGCAACCAGCCTGTCGCTTTTGGAAGGGATGAGTTTAGGCAAACCAATAATTGCATCTGATTACGGTGGCAATCCTGAACTTGTAGTTAATGGAGTTAATGGTTTGCTATTTGAGAGTAAAAACAGTATCGCTCTTGAAGTAAATATGAGAAAATTGTTAGATAATAAAGAGTTGTATAAACAGCTTTCTGAAGGTGCTAAGAATTTGTACAATGAAAAATATACTGCTGATATATATGCACACAACATTGAAGATGTTTATTCATCTTTGGTCAGGAGAAAATAATATGAAAAAATTTAATTTTATTGATGTAGTAATAATACTACTTGTTTTAGCAATTTTAACTGTTGGCTGGCTTTTTTTTAACAAAGAATCTACTAACAGCAATACCGTTGAATTCAGCTATGATATTCTTTTAAAAGAAATTCCCTTTGAAACCGTAAACTCTATACAAAAAAACAGTGATATTTTTGATGGAGTTAAAATTATTAATATTGGTGCTATTAAAGATTTTTCTTATAAAACATCACAGTATTATGAATATAGTGAAGAAAAAGGGGAGTATGTTTATACTTCAGTTCCTGACATGTATGACGTTACTATTAAAGTTGTCGCGAACGGAATCAATTCTGAATTAGCACATTTTGTTAATGATTATGATATATATGTCGGTAAATCTGTTGATGTTAAAAGCTTGGGCTTTGTAGGTCATGGTGTAATTGTAGCAGTTAGTGATGAGGTGAAATAATATGAAGAGAAAATTTAATATTATTGACTTTTTTGTTGTAATTTTTATATGTGCGGTAATTTGTTTTTTATGCTACAAATTCTCCCATATAACAACAATCGGCAACACCTATAGCAATGCAATACCAATTAAATATACTTTAAAAATTGAAGACATTATGGATTTAACTGTTAAGGCTGTTCCTGATTCGGGTAACATATATGACGAAGATGGAAATGCGCTTGGCGTAATTGTGAAAAAAGAAGTAACAAATGCGGTAAAAATCAAAGTCAGAAGTGATGGTCAATATGTACAGGCAACAATTCCTGATAAATTTGATGTTTTGCTTACAGTTGAAGCCAACGTTATATCAAAGAATGAAGGATACTTTGTAGATGGAAAGAAAAATATTGGCTCTGGCAGTGAATTAAAGGTTAAAGCGCCCGATGTTGAATTCTTAGCGCATGTTATGCAGATTATAAAACAGTAAAACGCTCACATTATTTGATATAATAGAGCAGGGGACATATGTCTCCTGCTTTTATTGTATAACGAAAACCACGCGATAGTCGCGTGGTTCTAAAAAGGTTAACCGATGAACAAAAATCCTCCAATGTGTTATAATAAATGCGACCTGCCAGTCGAAAATAAAAACACATTGGAGGATTTATCTATGAAAAAAGAAGCCATAGACACAAATAGTTTAGCACATACAAAATGGGAGTGCAAGTACCATATAGTGTTTGCACCGAAATACAGACGTAAAGTTTTTTTCGAAGAAAAGCGTTTAGAAATAAGGGAAATATTACGTCAATTATGTCAATGGAAAGGCGTAGAAATCGTAGAAGGAGAAGTATGTCCAGACCACATTCATATGCTTGTTTGTATCCCGCCCAAAATGAGCGTTTCGGGTTTTATGGGATATTTGAAAGGTAAAAGCGCATTACTTATATTTCAAAG